>JALYVA010000050.1 GCA_030853485.1 Acidobacteriota bacterium | reverse complement strand
TCATCTCCTCCGTGCGCCAATCAGAAGTAAATCTTCGGCCTTACGCAAAATTACGAGGCTGATCTTTGCTCCTGCAGCGCGCAGGCATCTACCAGGTAAGATGCCGTCCAGCAGGCCAGGGAGAACGTCTCGGGATAGTAAGCTGGTGAAGATGCCCGGATATTTCATCACCTTCGAAGGGTTGGACGGCTCCGGCAAAACGACACAGCTCCGCCGCCTTGCTGTGTCACTGAAAAGCGAGGGCCATTCTATCGTGACCCTCCGCCAGCCAGGTGGCACCCTGCTGGGTGACCGCATCCGCAGCATTCTTCTGGACTCTCGGTCGGAAGCCGCGCTGGGGCCGATCTCACCCGCCGCGGAGATGGCGCTCATGTTTGCCGACCGAGCGCAGTCGATCTCCGAGATCATCCTTCCGGCGCTCGCGGCAGGCAGCATCGTACTCTGCGACCGCTACACGGATTCGTCCGAAGCCTACCAGGGGGGCGGACGCGAGCTCGGCAGCCAACGCATCCTGGCCATCCATGCCGCGGTATGCAACAACCTGCAGCCTGACCTTACGCTGCTTCTGCTGCCTTCATTGCACTCGTCGCTGCATCGAGCGCGCCGCCGCAACCAACGCCATCTCGAAGAAAAAGGCTCCGATGAAAATCGGTTCGAGCGCGAATCCGACGCCTTCTACCAACGCATTTATACCAAGTACGAAGAGATCGCCGCCCGTGAGCCGCAGCGGGTCGTCCCTATCCGCGAGGATGGTTCGATCGAGCGCATCGAGGCCCTCATCCAGGATGTCGTCGCTTCTCGTTTGAACGCTTTCGAACGACCAACAGCATCTTCTCCCGCCTGACCGATCATGACCTCGCCCCCTTCCCCTCCCGCTCCGTCCGTGCCGAGATTGACGTCATCCAATGCATCGGAGGATTACCGTTTTCCACCCGGTCTCAAGCGTCCCCTTCACGCCTATGTCTTCAAAGCGTGGGTCAAGCTCGGCAGCCCGATCCTGCTGTTCGAATATCTTTTGAAGACGTACGGGAATATCGCCTGCTATCGCTTTATGGGCACGCTGATCGTCTTCATCAACGATCCGGAATACATCCGCGAAATACTGGTGACGCAAGCTTCGAGCTTCGTCAAGGAGCGGACGGTTCGCCGCATGAAGATCCTGCTCGGAGAAGGCCTCATTACCTCCGACGATCCAATCCACATGCGTCAAAGAAAGATCGCGGCGCCAGCGTTTCATCGTCAGCGCATCGCCGCATATGGCGACCAGATCGTCGCGTGCGCTCGCAACCAGTCCGAGGAGTGGAGCCGGAACACGCAAGCGGATCCTCTGAATCCCCAACTCCAGGAGGTCGACATCTCGGCGGCGAGTATGAAGCTCTCGCTCGAGATCGTCGCGCGCACGCTGTTCGACACGGAAGTAACGGCCGACATCCGAAGCATCAACGATGAAGTGAACACGATTATGAACCTGTACAACTTCATCGTGGCGTTCCCTCGAATCGAGTCGTTCCTGCATCTCCCTATTCCCGGCATCATCAAATTTCGCCGGTCCAAAGCGCGTCTGGATGCTGTTGTCGACCGGCTGATCCTCGAGCACCGCGAGGCCGCCGCGCGGGGGGAACCTGACAAGGGCGACCTGCTCTCGATGCTGATGGCGAGCCGGTACGAGCCCGATGACGCAAAAGAGGTCTCCGGCGGGCACAATGGCGTGTCGGGCGAGCAGGAAGGAATGTCCGACGAGCAGGTAAGGGACGAGGTGCTGACGATCTTCCTGGCCGGGTACGAGACGGTCGCGAACGGCCTTGCGTGGACCTGGTATCTGCTGAGTCAAAATCCCGAAGCAGAGGCCCGGCTTCACGCGGAGCTGGACAACGTGCTGGGAACTGGCGTCGAGCGCAGGTTGCCGACACTCGCCGACTATGCGGACCTGCAATACACGGAGCAGGTCTTCGCCGAATCGATGCGCCTCTATCCTCCGGCATGGGCGATGGGCCGGATGTCCACAGCTCCGGTCGAGCTCGGCCCGTACCGCATTCCGGCCGGCGCGCACTTCTTCTTCAGCCAATACATTATGGGCCGCGACGCGCAGTACTTCCCTGACCCGCTGCGCTTCGACCCCGACCGGTTTACGCCAAAGAACAAGGCCGCGCGGGCAAAGTTCACGTCCTTCCCTTTCGGCGGAGGCCGCAGACAGTGCATCGGTGAGAGCTTCGCCTGGATGGAAGGTGTCTTCAGCATCGCGACGATCGCGCAGCGCTGGCGAATGATCTACCTCGGCGTCTCTCCTCCGGAGGTTCAGGCCAAGATCACTCTGCGCCCTAAAGACCCTCTGATGATGCGGCTCGTCCCCCGATAGCTTTACTTTGCGTCATTCTTTTTTGCAAACGCGTAAAGATCGGCTTCTCGCCTTCGGCAGTCACTGGCCGTGTCCGGGGTTGCTTGTGAGGCCGGTACAAGCGACGGCATCTGAGACAAACTAAGCTGTTTCCTGCTGTACTTTGTCTGAGCTGAAAAACACAGCCAGCGATGCGACAAGCGCATCAATTGTCGGGACATCGGCCTCGATGGTTCGCGTCCGGCCAAGTTCGCGCAGGGCTTCGGACGTGATCGGTCCAATCGAGGCGAGAGCGACTCCTGCCGGAAGCTCCAGGTTGGACGACGCGAGCAGGCTAAAGAGGTTGCGTACGGTAGAGGCGCTGGTGAAAGTAATCGCATCGGGATAATCTTCCGCGGACCGAAATAGCGCCTCCAGGGCAGCAACCGCGCCCGGCGGTGTTTGATTGCGGTAAGCCTCGGCAATTGTTACGCGTGCTCCGGCAGCGCGGAGCCGGTCGGGAAGGGCGTCGCGCGCCTCGACTGCGCGAACCAGCAGAACGTCCGAACCGCTTGCGTGGGGAGCCAGAGATTCGGCGAGAGACTCTGCGACATACTGCAACGGAATCAGGTCAACTGGGAAACCAATCCCTCGCACGGCGCGCGCAGTGGCTTGGCCGATAGCGGCGACCTTGGGTAGTTGTGCTCGTGAGCCTGCATGTTCGAGCTCGTGCGCGCCTGTGTGGAGAAGGAGGGCGCGGCGTTCAGCAAAAGCCTGGACCGCATTCGCGCTGGTAAATACAAGCCAATCGTAGCTGGGAAGCTGGGCAATCGACGCGTCGAGGGTGGCGTAGCTCTTTGGCGGCACGATTTCGATCATCGGTATCAGGATCGGTAGCGCACGGAGAGCTTCGAGCTGAGCAGCAAGCTCAGACCCCTGTTGGCGGGTTCGCGTGATCAGGACCCGTTTGTTGGCTAGACCGCGCACTCAGCTACGAGTTTAGCCTTAAAAATGGGCCAAACACATCCGCGCGCTGGGGTCTGTATGGCTGACGACGCGTAGATGCCTGAGGTGCTTCAGGAGGCCCGCACCCTGGGACGCTCCGCTGCAGAAGTCCGTCGCGGACTCATGGGGCTGATGAGGCGGTCGACGTAGACGAAACCTTCTACGGCTTAGGCGACAAACTTAGGGTCAAAGGGCAGTGATCGCTGTGCGGAAGCCACTTGGAACAGTCTTCGAGTGTCATCTGGAGACGCTGATGCCAAGAATCGGGCGCAAAGATGTAATCAAGATGGAAGTCTTTTTCTTTGTTCTTCTGCAAATGAAAGGTGGGGGTCGTTTCCTTCCCGTGCGCTTCGCCGGAAGTCGCATGGTAGATGCTCTCGAGTCCCCTGCTCCGTAGTCCAGCCACCATCGTTGAATGGTTCCAGTCGCGCCTTTCATCATCCCAACGAGCATTGCTGTTGAAGTCGCCCGCAACGACTACAGGACCATTCTCGAACCACTCGGGATGTTCGTTGAGTGCCCGACTAATCTGTCCGACGTAGCTTTGGCGCTTGCTTCCCTTGACCTGACACGCCCAAATCGCAATCAGTGTGAAGTTCTCCGGACCTTTGACCTCGAAGGGAACAACCCACCGGATGCCGTGAGTTGCATCTTCCAGTCTCCGAACGTGCCAACCGGTCTTCTTGAAGAAAACTCCCATCCCGATGTTCAGATTGGCACCGACCCAAGCTGCATTGTAGCCGTCACACGGAACAGATTCCGTGGAGCTTTTTGAACACTCTTGAATGACTGCGATGTCTGGGTCGATTGAGAAGAACATCCCTTTCTTCTTCTCGAATCCCCGTGCGCAGTTCCAAGTCGTTAGCTTCATCTGGACATACTATCCGCATGCGAACGGCAGGGTTTTTAGCACAATGTAACAATGCTCGAGCCCTGAGTAAGACTGTAAGACTGCAAGTCTGATGACAGAACGAAACGTTCGCTGCTGCCGCCCGCGACTGAACAGCCACGACTCTCGTGCTGTCGGATCAACTCACTGCACGATACTCACGCCTTTCCTCGTTCCAGGAGTCAATGGATGTTGCATTCCGGTTTGACGTATGCGATGTGCGACGCGGCCGAACTGAAAAAACTCCTTCGAGTGCCCGTTCTGGAGGAAGCGGACGAGCGAAGTAAAACCCTTGCGCAGAGTCGCAATGGATCGCTTCCAGCCACTCGGCTTCTATCTCGAGCTCCACACCTTCAGCGATCACACGCATTCCAAGATTGTGGGCCAGTGCCGTAATTGCCTCCACAATTCCTCTACTCTCGGGCATGGAAGCCTTTCCGGAGATGAAGGAACGGTCGATTTTCAAATTATTGAAAGGCAGCTGATGCAGATAGCTCAGGGAAGAGAACCCCGTACCGAAGTCATCGCAGCTTAGCTGTACGCCCAGCTCTCTCAGCTGCTGCAGCAGCTCCAGCGTTCGCTCAGGATTTTCCATCACAAGCCTTTCGGTCACCTCAAGGGAGAGAAGACGCGGTGCGAGCTGTGCCCGTTGCAGACACTGCTCCACCGTCTCAGGAAACGAGAGGCTTAGAAACTGCCGCGGGGATACATTGACTGACATGGTGAGCTCTGCCGCAAGCTCCAGGTTCCAAGCGCTCAGCTGGGAACACGCCTGCTGAAGCACCCACCTTCCAATCGGCACAATCAGGCCTGTCTCTTCTGCAATCGGAATGAATTGGTCCGGCGGGATCATTCCGAAACCCGGCCGCTCCCAGCGCAGCAGGGCCTCGAAACCCGTTACCTGAAAAGTGCTGAGGGAAACGATTGTCTGGTACACGATCCGAAACTGGTCCAGCTCGAGAGCGCGGCGCAGATCCGTTTCGAGAGCAAGTGCGTTCAGCGCCTGGCTATGCATCTCTCGATCGCACAGTCGAAATTGTCCCGTTCCGACCGCCTTCGACTCATACATCGCAGTGTCTGCATCGCTGAGCAAATCGTTCGGTCTTTGCGAAGCTGTACTGCTCAAGGCGATCCCTATGCTGGCAGAGACCGAAAGTCTTTCACCCGCTACGAGGAAGGGCTCATGGAAGGCCTGCTGAACGCACTGTGCCAATACCCTCACCTGGGCCGGATCTGAAACCTGCTGGAGCAGCAAAACAAATTCGTCCCCGCCAATGCGTGCCACTACATCTTCTGCAGCCCCTGGAAGACGTGAGGGCGTCTGCGGTCTGCGGGCCACGCATTCAGTCAGGCGTGTGGCGATCTGGCGAATTAATTCATCCCCAGCGAGATGACCCACACTATCGTTGATCGCCTTGAAGCGATCGACATCCAGAAAGAACACTGCGAATCCTGCGCCAGCGCCATTCTCGAGTGCAGCACTCGCCCGATTGAGACACTCCAAAAACCACTTCCGGTTTGCGAGCTTAGTCAAAAAATCTTGCCTGACGTCCTGCTGCAGTCGCTGTTGGAGCGAGATGATACGTTCCCCCGCACGCACGCGGGCCTTCAACTCTTCAGGATGCATCGGCTTCACCAGGTAGTCGTCTGCACCAGCTGTCAAGCCCCGGACGAGGTCCTGGGTCGACTCGCGCGAGGTCAATAAAATCAGGTACACGCCTCCTTGACCCTCACCCAGCTTGGCTGCTGTGCACAGCGCAGGTCCGTCAATCTCAGGCATATTCCAATCGATGATCGCAAGCCGTGGAGCATCTTCTGCCTGTAAACAAGTAAGTGCTTGTCGTCCATTGTCCGTCGTAACAACCTCATAGCCGGCGCTCTGCAGCGTTCGTTCTACAAGCCTTCTCGATACTGGATCATCATCTGCTACCAGGACTTTCATGCATGTACTCCGTTCAGATATTCCCGAAGATTGAATGTGGATGCGTGGACCTGAGCTTCCAAAAGCTCAAACTGACGCTGCATACCGGCCGAGGATGAAGGTTCCGCCATCTGCTCCAGGTCTCGCGCGAAGACCGCGGCCGGGGTGCACGCTAGATTGCCAAGCATGCCCTTCAAGGTATGACTGGTCCTTCTTACTGTTTGGAGATCGCCACAGGCTACGGCTTGCCTCAAGTGCAACAACAAAGCAGGAGCTTCCACGACAAAGATATCTGCCAGTTCCTGAAGCAGCTCACGGTCTCCTTGGACGCGGGTGAGAAGCTCTATAAAGTCAATAGAGTTGGAATCGTCACTGCCCGGCACTGCCTCTCGCGATGCTGTATGCAGCAGGCTTATTTGGGGCTCAATTGCCGTCGGCGATTCTGCGGTGCTCGCGGGAAGGTACCGCTGCAGAATTTTGTCCAACTCGCGAGTGCGCAACGGTTTTGCCAGATATCCGTTCATTCCGCTCGCCAGGTACAGTTCTCTGTCACCTTTCATAGCGTTCGCGGTAAGGGCGATGATCGGTATGCGAGGTTGAGAATCTCCTTCCAACCTGCGAATCTCCTGGGCAGCCTGGATGCCGTCCATGTTCGGCATCTGTATATCCAGCAGGACAAGATCAAAATGCTGATTTTGCCATGCGGTGACAGCTTCTCGTCCATCGTTCGCCATATGGGTTACGAATCCTCGCTTCTCAAGCAGACGTAGGAGTAGCCGCTGATTTACGAAGTTGTCTTCCGCGGCGAGAATCCGAAATCCGGACCATGACTTGTCGACATGTGACGACTTCGTGTCTCTCTGCTGCTCGATTGGGTGGCTGAACACCTCGGCGCGCATGCATTGGGCGATGGCAAGCTTCAGTTCTTCGGAACGTATCGGTTTGGTCAGATAAGCGCCGATGCGCAGTTGCTGCGAACGTGAGGCGTCGCCCCGATATCCTCCGGAGGTCAACATCATGATGGCTGGGGCGACCTCATCCGCCTGCTGCCGAATGCGGACGACAAACTCGAATCCATCCACATCAGGCATGTGCATGTCAGTGATCACCAACTCATAAGGATCACCAGCATTGCGTGAGCACAGCAACTCAGATATGCCCTGCTCGGCGCTTTCCGCACACGTGGGCCGCATACCCCAGGTAACAAGCATCCGTTCCAGAATCCGGAGATTGGTGTGGTTGTCATCCACGATCAGTGCGCGAACATTATGGAGGTCGCCATGTACAGGACCAGCGTCGCATGCTGTTGGCGCCACAATGGCCTCAAGGGGTAGATAAAAGTGGAACTTCGTACCCACACCAGGAGTACTGTCTACCCACATCCTTCCTTCCATGCAACTCACGAGGCGTGATGAGATGGTGAGCCCAAGCCCCGTGCCTCCGAACCTTCGGGTGGTGGATGCATCTGCCTGCGAAAATGGCTCAAAGATGGCGTTGATCCGGTCCGCGGGGATGCCTATGCCGGTATCTTCGACGGTGAAATGTAGAGTGGAGGTCTGCTCGCCGTCCTCGGCCCGCCGGACCGAGAGGCAAACTTCGCCAGAGGCCGTGAATTTGATTGCGTTGCCCACAAGATTCAGAATTATCTGCCGCAGCTTCAAGCTGTCGCCCCGTACGTGACTTGGAACATCGGGAGCAATATCGCAGAGCAGTTCAATCTTCTTCTCGCCCGCGCGCAGTGCAAGCGTGGTGAGGCTCAGCTCCAACACGTCCCTGATATTGAACTCAACAATATCCAGCTCGACCTTTCCGGCCTCAACTTTGGAGAAGTCCAGAATGTCGTTGATCACGTCCAGTAAAGAGTCGGCCGACAGGCGAACTGTTTCAAGATAGCTGCGCTGCTCCTCAGTCAGCTCGGTGTCCAGCGCAAGCCCGGTCATTCCGATCACGCCATTGATGGGTGTCCGGATCTCGTGACTCATGTTGGCCAGAAACTCGCTCTTCGCGTGGTTCGCGTGCTCCGCCGCCTCCTTGGCCTCGCGCATCTGGGATTCGGCCAGCTTCGTCTCCTCAATCTGTTGACTCAGGTCTGCGGTGCGCTCAGCCACCCTTACCTCTAACGCACTGTTCGCTTCGTTCAGAGACTGCTCACGTTGTTCAATCGTCGTGAGCATCTCGTTGAACGAGTGAACCAGCTTTCCAACCTCGTCCGGTGTCGTCGCGCGCGCACGAAGCGAGTAGTCCTTCAGTGCCGTGATTTCTTCGGCAAGATTGGACAGCTGCACGATAGGATCAGTCAGCATGCGCACAAGCCGCATCGCAGCCAAATAGGTAGACAGCAAAGACAAGGCAAGGACCACGAGCGATATCTTCAGGTATTCGCGGCGCCTTGTTCGAAAACTATCCAGCGTTGAAACGATTTCCAGAGTGCCGGTGCGATCGCCGTTCAGATACACAGGGCGGCGCACCACAATAGTGTGTTGCCTGGCATTCACTCCACCGCTCAAGCTGGGTACCTGGCCATCTGCTGCGCGGCGCGAATACTCCGCGAAAAGCTGTCCGCGCAGGTCGAACAGATTTGCGCCGGACACATCTCTCTCAATGCTCAACCCACTCAAAATCTGCGTCGCGTTTTGATCGTCATTAAACGCAAGCGAAGCAGCCGAATTGGAGGCCAAGGTTTCTGCCAGAGTCGACAACTCCGCCTCAGCTGTCTTCCGCTCCGCCGCCACGTCATACAGGCCGAAACCGGTGGTAGCCAGGAGCAGTGCGAACACGCACGCAGACATTGTCAGCACCATCAGCTTCTTCTGCATGGGCAGCGCGCGAAACTGCCTCGAGATTCCCCTCGATCCATTTCCTTCGAGTGTCATCTTTATTCCTCCTGCACTACGGAACTCGCGAGGGACAAAAGTGTGGAGCTAAAGCTGATTCCGCATCTGGCAGCCGCCAGCGTGTTCACCCGAAAGCGAATGCGGTGCTCCTCCAGTTCGAAGGAGATCATCGCTCCCTGGTGCAATAACTCGTCACTGTCGCCAACTACAAGAACAGGTGCACCATGCAAGCTTGCGATCACCGCTGGTGCACGGTCATACTGCTGCTGGCTTAGAAACAGAACCTGACAGGAACGAACGTTCCCCGCATCCTTCAGGTGAACGATGCTGGTCGCGTGGCCCTGTACCGACTTGCCCTCCAACACGATCTCCAACTGGCCAGAGAAGAGATCTTTTCCCAGGCTGCAAAATGTGATCGGAGCCTGCGGCACAAGCGCGCCAGAAGGCCAATTGGTCAGCTGAGCAAAATGGAACAGGAATGCCGCTTTTACCGCATATTCAGCACTATCCTGGGCGCTCGCAGCGGTGCAAAAGGCAATCAGCAACACACAAATTTGAAACGACAGCCGAACCGCGGCAGCAAGTGTCAGTTGAGGTGGCGCTTCCTCACAGGAGAGTGCGTCTGTCACACCCCAATTCATCGCGCGGCTCCTGGATTCCAGATAAGCTTCACACGAAAGGCCCGGCCATCCTGCTGAATCTGATCTTCGAGGTGCTGCTGTTCGGCAGGGTCATAAAAGGTTTTGTTAAGAGCGTTGTACAAGCTAGCAGAAAGGTCGATTCCCGGCGCCGGGGTGTGTAGAAGGATCGTGGAGTTCGCGACCGCGTACGGGCTCACCGTCTGGTCAGTGAGCGAAAGCCTACGTCCCATATACTGTCCATCCACTGTGACTGAGGCCTTACGTGCAAACATCGGAACGGTGCCGTAGACTTTACCGACGTTCTTTGGCGAGCTTTCAAGCCAGGTATGGTCTACGTCCTGCTGCATGAAGCTGTTGCTATAGATGGCTGAGATCCGAACACCGCTTTGCCAGTGACCATCAACCTGCGCTTCTATCCCTGCGGAAGTCTGCCCTGCGAGGTTGCCAAAGCGCTCAACGTAGCCAGTGCCCGACGAAAATCCAATAAAATCGCGCAACTGATTCTTGTAAACCGCTCCCCTGATAGAGAAGTGGTTCGAGAACTTCTGGTCGAGATCACCCTCCCAGGAGCGGTCGCGCTCTGGCCGAAGTGTCGCTACTCCGGGGTAGTAGTACTGCTCGTAGGCATTCGGCGAACGGAAGGCCTCTCCGTAGATGACCTTGAACGTGGTTCGATCTTCAGGATGGAAGTTCAGCGCGATGCGCGGACTGAGCATCCATCCCACCCTCGGGTTGTAGTCCTCCCGCACACTAGGGGTCACCGTTACCTTCGACAGCAGTGGCAGTTCGGCTTCCAAATAGGGCGCAGCCACAAACGATGGATTATCGAAGTGAAGGTACGTCTGCGCCGGCGATACGTCGTAATTCGACATCTCCTGCCGATAATCATTGCGATACTCGAATCCGCTGGTTAGCCTGTATCCATTCCGAAACGAACTGCTCGCCTGTAGCTCCGCACCCCAGCTTTCACCCCGGCTGAAATCGCGGTTCAACACACGGTTACCCGTAGGATCCGGATATGGATAGTAGCCGTCGTTCAGTGCACGATCGTAGTACGTCCTCGCAACCACTTTCGTCCTGTCACCGAGCGCGTGCTCGTAGCGTAAATCCAGATACCCATGACCATCGGTCGAGCGACTGCCGGGATCATTGAAAACATCTCCCCAGGCTGCCGTCGGATCTGCCTTGTCTCGCGAGACATATGCCGCCTCCAGCCGCACACCGTGGGACGAAAGCTTGGCAAATCCGCTATCAAACCGGTCATCATCCACATGTGCGGCAATCCCGTTGTTTGTAAGAGGATTGTCGTATTCCGGGTAATAGAGCTGATTGTGTCCCTTGCTGCTGTAGTAGGTGCCGGAGAGCACAGCATCGACACCAGCCAGGCGAGCCCCATAGCTGACACGTCCGCGATAGGTGTTCCACGAACCTGCATCTGCTTCAAACTCAAGTCCATGGAAGCTCGCCTGGTCCCTCGTAATCACATTGACTACAGCAAACACCGCATTCGTTCCATAGAGCGATGAGGACGGACCAAGCACAACCTCGACGCGGGCAATCAGGTCCGTATCCAGCGCGAACTCTGTCCCCACCATCGCCTGTTCGTATACCGCGTCGTTGGTCCGGTGCCCGTCGATCATTACCAAAATGCGCGTATTGTAGTTTCCTGGTTCAGCGAAGCCACGGACGCCCACATAGCTGTATTGCCGATCGTAACTGACGTACAGGCCCCGAACGTTGCGAAGCACATCGGCCAGGGTGCGATACCCCGCCTGCTGAATCTCTGTCCGAGTCACGACGGTGACTGACGCCGGTGCCTCAGAAGCAGGTTGGCTATAACGGGAAGCGCTATATACCGGGATGTTCATCAGGTCGGTAAGAGCTTTGTCGGCCAGGCACGTTTGTGCCTGCTGGGCGCCCACTACAGCACAGGAGAGGAGTGCCATCACAGAGAACAAGCCTACAGCCCTCGCTGTCTTACTCTTTTGTTTCCGCACTCGCGCACCTACTGCAATGTGCTTCTCGGCATAGCACATTTGCTTCACCGCATAGTGCTTTAAGATCGCGCAGGGTGCGGAAACAACCGGGAGAGTAAATTGCATAGCTTCCTTCGCCGAAAACTGGAGACATTTCATGTATCGGCTAAGAGACGGAAGCACTTGACCGGCTATACGAGCAAATTCGACAAACAAGAAAAGATCACTGCGCAGCAAATGGCAGCATCTTGCCGCCGGCCACCTTGGTGCGGTTGCCTTGACCGAGTGCATCAGCTTGGTCTCGGCACAACTGGGTGAACTGACCACCTTCTGACGGAAAGGTCGCCAATGCTCGTTCCAGGCTAACGATGGAGACTTTTCCAGCTTGCGGTGTTACCCCTGCCTTGCTCGATTGATACCGGGTAGCGCTTTACAGGAGACCACCTGGTGCTCCGTATTCTTAAATGGACGAATGTCCTAGCAGGAACTTGATCTGCTCTAAAAGGCCCACGTCAGGATGTGTCTTCCCTTCGCGCACAGGTCGACAAGAACCCAGCGGCCCTCCATGAGGAGGATCGTCTCGATATCCAGCATTGGCCCCGTTCGTTAGGGCGTAGAGCGCAGGCCGTCAGGAGAGCGAGTATCACATAGTCGCGTTTACCCTTCAGAGTCGAGCGGTTCGGCACTGCCCGAAGTTCCTTCGCCTGCTCTTACCTTTGCCCGCACGAACCATCAGAATCGACCAGGTCTCCCGTGTCGATCTGGCCCTCACTGACATCTACGCGCCGCGAACCCAGAACCCTGGTGAAGTCGCGGAAGTAGGAAGGGACGCCCTGCGCCGGATAGCTGGGGGCATTCGTCACGTTGTAGTGCAGATGCGGGAAGAGCGAGTCGCCTGAGAACCCGATTTTCCCAAGCACCTGACCGGCATGCACGACGTTTCCGGTATGCACTGTGACGGAGCCCGGCTGCATATGAAGCAACCAGCTCACACGGCCATCCGAATGGCGAATGGCTACGTAGTTGCCAAACCCATTTGGGTCCTTGGTCTCTGCTGCGGGCGGGATATGAGAGTTGCCGGTACTGTCGAGGGTGTTCTCGGGTATGTCGTTCGCGGCTCGAACAATTGTTCCTGCCTCAGGCGCGCGGACGGACGCGCCGTACGAAAACCAATCCTCTTTGCGCGTGAGGTCGCGGCCATAAAGGGCCCCCTCGGGCCCCGTTCGCATGAAGTCATAGGCGTACAGGTTTGCTGAAACTGCTTTCGCAGGGTCGGCTTGCAGGCGGTGAGCGAGGTTGAACCGTCGGTGGTGAGACAACAGATCGTGTCCGTCGTGGACCACTACCAGACCTGTCAACGGCAGGCAGTATGGGGTCGGCGCATAGTTCTTCGGATGCACATCGATGATCACCGTAGCGCTAGAGGTTAGTGGGATTGCGGCGGCATTCTGCCCGGCCTTACCGAACAAAAGCGTGAACCGCATCGTGCTCAGGTCCAGCGATCGATCGAAGGTGGTGAACGGCTGGTAGAGATCGATGGCACCGGCTGCCGGAAGGGCAAGGTCACCGACAATGGGCAGGGCTGGTGGCGTACCGTTCTCATTGAGCTCACGCTCCATTTCCAATTTGCCATGCTGATCAAACACGGCAAGCCGAAGAGCGATCAACTGGTAGCTCTCTGCGCCGCGGTTTCGAATGAGCAGGTCAACGTTTACGTTCTGCTGCTGTCCTCTGATTTCGATCAACGGCGTGATGGGGCTGATCGACGCCTCAAGTGAGCGCCGTATGGCCGATGTGGGCGGGCCAAGATCATCCATTCCAACGGTCACCGCGCGGCTTGGTCTATGCTCCGCCTTCGCGATCAAGGGTGTCTGCCGGGAATAGGCGATCCGCAGTGACCCCTGATAAGACACAGGTCGTTGCACCGCGCGGCCAGGCTCCAGATCCTCAATCGTCTGGAGTTGTGTCGGAGAGATGTGTTGTGGACCTTGTTGGCCGAAGCATGGCAGCGTCAGCACCGTGAAAATGAGTGGAACAGTTTTTTTCATGCGTGGAATTCTAGCCAAGGGCCAGTCTACAGCCCTTCTGAACCGTGAAGTCGGCTTGTGGAAAGTGATCCTGCCTCGGCGGCCGGAGGGCAAATTGCCCCGTTCAACCTTCCAACAAGCGTGTTTCCGTTGCCACTGCCAGCGCATGCTCGCGCCGGAGTGGGCGTTTGCTCGGACGAACTCCCAGGGGTCCGTTCTGGTCCACACCACCGGAGGGTCCACGGCTGAGGCGAACCAGGAGTTGTTTGTTCTGCAGAAGATCCAGGGCGCATGGAAGATCGGACGCTACTGCTTCTCCACCACTCACCCACCATGCGCCTGATCAAGAAGAAAGAGCATGCCAGATATGAAAGCTGGTCTTGCTGTTTTGTCTTCCGTCCGCATCGAGCCGGTAAAGCTGGTCAATCTGGTCGGGATCCAAACGAGAGGTCGGTCAACTTAGTTTCGCTGATTTCGTAGCAGTCTCTTCCCTCGACACTGGAAGTCCGCGCGGGAAACACCGACATCGTGCCGCAGCAGGATTGGGTCATCGAGGCGGCTAACGAATACCATTTCTGGTCTCACGGAGATCTGGCGGTGACGTTCCGGCAGTTCTTCCTTCAGCAAACCCTCTATCGCGTCGCTTTGTACAGCGCTTCAGATCCGACTTCCGGGTTTGACGCTCCGGGAAACATCGGAGCCGGAACAGAGGAAGAAGCTATCGTCAACTTCACTCTTCCACTTGATCGCCTTTGTCTTCAGCATGCGCTGCTTCGATTGGCTGCTCGTCAATGGTCGTGGGTAGACGACCCGACCACTGGAACGCAAGGACCGACCAGTGGAATCAATCCTTTCGAGTATTCAGTCACCTACCGTCAGGCCCTGCCGAATGGAACATAGATTGGGGGGCTGCGTTCCTGACGCTCTGTTTCACCTCTGCGACGGTGAAGGGCTGTACGGAGACTCAATACCGCTTCAACGAGGTTGACAACTACCGTGCTACACCGACTCTCAATGTCTTTGCGGAATACCAGCTGCGAAAAAGTCTCTCGCTCCATGTCGAGGCTGACAACACGCTCCAGCAACGCTACAACCGGGTCGTCAATATCTATGCCGGCCCGCGCAACACCTTTCCTCTTTCCTATCAGGACGACCGCAGTCTCACCTCGTCGGCCTCCGTCTTGTTCATGATGCGTACCGCATCAGCCAAATTCGTCGTAGTGAGCGGATGCAGAGATTTACCGAGTACGGATACAGCGGCGTTTAGATCGGCCACCACGTCGGCGATGGCCGCAGGCGGCTCCTCGATCAGAGCTGGCTCAATTCGGCTTGGGGATTCGATAGATTTAATAGAGCATATTGGCCGATCTTCTTCTTAGAAAAACTATATTTACTGGTGATACCCCGAATTGGCGTCTTATATTGGCCGATCTTCTGGCCGATCTTTGTGGGTATCTTGTGATTGCATCTGCGGTTCTACTGGCACCACCAAAGTAAAGCTCAGCGCTGCGGTCTGACGTCCGCCCGAAACTATATTTTTCCAGTTCTCCACAGGCGAGTTGTGTCCACAGAGTTCCCATGAATTCCTTAGAAGACACTCTAACGACCATAACGACTCTAGAGCGTCAAAGACCTCTGCCGTAACCGCCATATAGGCCGATAGACAAATCCAAACGCACTGTTCAATTGTGTGTTCAGGAGGCGTACGAGCCATGTCCGAATTCAAGCTAGTTTCTGAACCATTCCTGGATAGCGATCAAGCCGCCGCTATCCTCCGCATCCATCCCAAGACCCTTCAACGCCTCGCGCGGTGCGGTCGTGTCACTGGCTACCGCTTCGGGAAGCTGACTTAGTTCGATTGGCCTGCACAAGTGGCTGGGATCGCGGCACACCTGCTCATGAACGTTTCGAAAGATTCGGAGTCGTCGAATAGCAGTCCGTCTTCGATCATGCGTTGATAGTCGCGCTTGAGAGCATTGAATGCCGCTCCAGTTAGCACTAAGCTCTCACCCAGTCAGAAACATACCGAAGCGGGGCCGCTTCCAGGTGGCAGGGACGCCACTGCGCGTCCCGGCTGCGGGCAATGAGGTTCGCACGTTCAAGGACTTTGAGATGTTTCGCAATGGATGGAGCACTGATGGAAAAGGGCTCCGCCAGATCTTTTACCGACATCACTCCTAATGTCAGGTGGGCCAGGATCGCGCGCCGCGTAGGATAGGAAAGCGACAAACGTCGTACTGAAATGATCCGACATTTAATTTACCTAAGGGCTAATTAGGGTATGGGTAAGTTACCCTATCAGTTTTCCCTGTCAAGCAAGAGAGGGGCCGCAAGCAGCCGCACAGTCTTCGTAGATGATCCAGAGAAACGCGCTTGGCGAAGTTGGCCGCAGCCGGTCTCAGTCGTGGCGCAAAGATTGTAATGAGACCTACTCGATGTCGATGTATCGCTGGAAGGTCGCTCCCATTGATGAAACTATCTGTTCTTTGGGCAGGAGGACTACAGCGGGAATCTCGAGTACATAGCGGCTATACGCGAGACCGATTGCCTGGGTTGCGATCAATGCCGCTGACATCTTGGACCGACCAGGTGTTGCAATCTTTTGAATGGCGGGGCCGAGTTGCTGTTCAAAGATTTCGACGAGCATCTTTCTTGCCTCCGCATGTGTCGCGGCAATTCGCAGGAGAGAAGGCAGCGCCTCACCGGAATCAACGCCTTCCCATCGCTCAAGGAAATGACTGGCTAATGCCTCACCCCGACTTGCGGCCTGGATTCGGGCCAAGTCTGGCAAACGCAGATCAAATCTGACCGCCGCAGCAAATAGTCCTTCTTTGCTGCCGAAATATCGCATCACCAACGAGGCATGAATATTGGCCTGATCCGCTACAAGTCGCACGGTGCATCGCTCAAAGCCCAATTCTCCAAAGAGCGCGCGGGCTGCAGTAAGAATCCGATCCCGGGACGCTTGCGACCGCAATGGTTTTTCCGCTTTCACCTTGACTCCATAAAGTGCACGTGCCGCTGCGACCATTCAGCGCCCCTGGTTGTTCACTCCACATCATCTACCTTGATCTTGATTTCATCATCTTTCCGGCTTACTGTAAACATGTGTATGCCAACACCTGTATGCAAAGGAAAAGTGATGAGACAAGAGATCATCGACGTACTGGTTGTCGGAGCGGGGCCTACAGGGCTCGCTCTTGCCTCGGAGCTAAGGCGACGCGGAATTCGCCCCATGTTGCTAGACCGACTCGCTGCTGGCCAGAACACCTCTCGGGCAGCTGTCGTGCACGCCCGTACGCTGGAAGTGCTTGAGGCTTTGGATGTCACGCGAGAACTCATCGCGTCGGGAGCCATCGTTCCGACGTTCCGAATACGGGAACGGAGTCGCGTGCTGGCCGCGATCAGCTTCAAAGATCTAGAAACAGCGTATCCGTTCACTCTCATGTGCCCGCAGAACCGAATGGAATCCATCTTGCTGAACCGATTGCAGGCACTCGGCGGAGCTGTCATACGCCCTTGCGAGGTACTCACTGCGAAAGAGTACCAGTCTTTCGTTGAGGTCTCTTACCTGCAAGACGGAGCTCAACATGTCGTTCGAGCAAAATGGGTCGTTGGGTGCGATGGTGGTCACAGTGTTGTACGGGAGCAAGCAGGAATTGCCTTCGAAGGAGACACGTACGAAGAAACGTTTATCCTTGCCGACGTGGAAATGGACTGGCCACTCGACCGCGAGGAAGTGAGTCTCTTCTTTTCCAAACAGGGGCTCATGGTTGTAGCACCTTTGCCTGATAATCGCTTTCGCATCGTTGCGACGGTGCAGCAGACGGAAGAGCAGCCGCCTTTCGAGGATTTCCAGAATGTGCTCAATGAACGCGGCCCGGACGGTAGCCTCTGTCCCATCCGAAGCATCCTCTGGTCATCTCGGTTCAAAGTTGCCCACCGTGTCGCGAGTGAGTTTCACAAAGGGCATTTCCTCTTGGCAGGCGATGCCGCGCATGTACACAGCCCGGCAGGCGGCCAAGGGATGAACACAGGTATTCAGGACGGCATTTCACTCGCTGAAGCACTACACACCACTCTCACGGCAGATGACCAGACCTCGCTCGTCGAGTGGCAAAACAATCGACGCAAAATCGCGCAGGGAGTTGTGCAGATTACCGATCGGATGACGAGGATGGCGACGATATCTTCGCCGATTCTGAAACAGTTCAGGAATGGCTTGATTGCAGTGATCGGGCACATACCTCTTGCACAACATGCCCTTGCTGAAACTCTATCGGAGCTAAAGAACCGATAAGTGAGTCGATATTCCTGGTTATTTCAATTTGCCCGCAGCATCGTTATCGAACCCGCGTAATCTTCGTTTCGCAGTGGACTCCGATCCGCTCTTGCGAGGTGCGGGGGGCTCTTCAGGGAGGTGCAGTCCGAACGAATAGGACTGCAACAGGGTTTCAATTAAGGACCCGTCTGACGGAACGCAAGCTGCAAGACGAAAGGACAGGGCGGAATGGTACAGAGAGTACATGTGCAAGGCCGCAATCTCGGGATCAACCGCACCGGAGATCTCGCCGGTCCGTTGCGCTCGTTCTACCCGTTCACGAAGGGCCTGCATCATCACTGAAGTTTGATTATCCAATTGGGTGCGTATGCGGCCCTCGTGAAAGAGGAATTCGCGAATGTAAATCCGTGAGAGATTGATATCGCGCTCGTAGAGCGACAGGAGCTGATTGAAGAATTTCCCGACGGAAGGAATTAAACCCCGATTGCCCGTGAGATGACGCTCAGCGCTGCTCAACTCGGCCTCAATCGCTTCATGGAAGACCAGAAGGAGTAACTCGCTCTTGTCCGCTACATAGAGAAACAGGGTCCCCACGGCGACGTCAGCCGCGTCAGCTATCTGCTGAACAGTCGTTTGATCAAAGCCGCGCGATGAAAACAGGGTTTTGCTTGCCTCGAGGATTCGCTGCCGTTTGTCGGCCTTCGCGCGCTCTCGTCGGGAGGCAGGAACGCCGTTCTTCGGATTTGTGAGGCTAGTCATTTATGAGTACACTCATTTTAGCGCCGAGCGGAAGAATCGCTCAAATTGATTCTAGTGGAGCAACGATGCGTTTTTCGAGAGTGTGGTTTTCGATTGCTGGTTGGTGGGGAATGGTGTCCTTGACGCCTCTGTTCTTTCTCTACAATCTTGTCGGCTCAAAGAATCCTCCACCGATAACGCATCCTGAGTACTATTTCGGTTTCCTGTGTGTCGCGCTTGCCTGGCAGATTGCTTTTCTTCTCATCGCTCGAGATCCCGCCAAATATCGCATCATGATGTTGCCTGCGATGGTTGAAAAGTTTGGATATGCTATCAGCTGTTTTATTCTTGCGGCGAAACACATGGCAGCCGGAACCACAGCAGTCTTTGGTAAATTGGATCTCGTGTTGGGTATAGGGTTCTTCGTTGCTTGGAGAGCAACCCGGTCATCATCGAGCGCTCGGTGAGCTGCCCAGGGACGCGATGCGATGTCGTGCGCCGACCGGCAGATCAACTACGAGCGACAAGCAGCTCTTCGCGATCTGCTCAATCGGAGCCATCTGGAGGGACGTGATGAAAATTTTTCTGACTGGTGGCACAGGTGCAATTGGGCAACGACTCCTGCCTCTGCTCATAAAAGAGGGGCATGAAGTTTTCGCATCGACTCGATCTTCAGCAAAGGTGCAAGGACTTCAACATCTTGGGGCCCATCCATTGGTAGTTGACGTGCTGGATGAGACAAGCATTCGGCGAGCGGTTGTTTCTGTACGGCCTGACGCAGTCATTCATGAATTGACCGCTTTGTCACATGTCAAGAGCTTCCGTCATCTTGACGTCTCTCTCGCCGAGACGAACCTGCTACGTACGCGCGGCCTCGACAACTTAAT
>JALYVA010000030.1 GCA_030853485.1 Acidobacteriota bacterium | reverse complement strand
GCGAAGACGGCGTTGCTGAGGATGTCCTCGGAGGTGTTGGTGAGGGCGGTAGTGCCGAGGCGTTCGCCGAATGCTCCGCTATCGGTGCCGTAGTTGGGGCTGCCATTGGTCAGGTGGGTGTAGCCGGCGGAGGCGGCCCAGCCGAGGGTGGAGAAGAGGGTGAAGCTTTCTTTGAGGGTGAGCACGACCTTGCCGCGGGCGGAGAGGGGAGGAGCGATGCGGCCGGGTTGGATGGTCAGATCCCTGCGGGTGGGGAAGTGGAGGCGCTGGGAGAGGGTCTTTCGGGTGGAGGGATCGGCGGGGGTGGAGGCGGCGGCGGTATCGAGGATTTCGAGGGTGGTGTGGCTGGAGCTGCTGGACTCAGTGGGCGCTGCTGGGGGGTGGGCGGAGAAGCCGGGGCTGTCGGGGAGCGGGAGCGGAGGGGGGAGGTTTCGGGCGAGCAGGGAGGGAGCGTCCGGCTGGGCGTTCGTGCGGGCTATCAGCTCGGCAATGGGCTGCGCAATCGCTGGAGGGGTGAGAGCGGGCGGGAGAGCGACTGAGAGGAGAAGGGCGAAGAGACGGAGGGGAGCTTTCGTGTTGAGACTTGCGCGTGCGATCGTCAAAAACGTCTCCTAAGAACGAGCAGGCATGCTGCACGCTCGAAAACGCAGCGGCAAGGCGCACTGATTCAGTCTATGTCGAATACGACGGTGTGCGGTGTTCAGGTAGTACGGACGCGGGCAAGCGGTCGCAAGTTGTATCTCTGCCGGGTTTCTGGCTCGATCTGCGACAGGTTACCAGGCGGGCACATCGGCCGAAAGGGCAGCAACGAACGTTGACCGGGTGTTTTCCACGTCATCTAATTGTAGGGACGAGGTGCGCGGATGTCGACAGAACAGCCGAAGCGAGGGTGGGACCAGCCGTTGCGAGATGCTACGACGCATCTGGAAGACGATCTGAAGAAGGTGGTCACGTATATCAATGACGAGGTGGTGCCGGCGGTGCGGCGTAATGGCTCAGAGGCTCTGCGCGCGGCTGCGGCCGAGTTTCACCGGATGGCGCAGAAGATGGACGATCATGCGCGGAGGAGTTCTTCCGGGCCGCCGCCGCCGCCGCCCGGGCCCGGTGAACCGCAACCGTGATGAGTGGACGCGGCACCTGCGTGGTGGTGCTGTCGGCGGGTGCGCTGCTGGTTGCGGGATGCCATCGCGAAACGACGCGGGCGTATCGGCGGTCACCGCCTCCGCGGGCGTCGAGGGAGGGTTCGATGCGAAGTGGAGGGCCAGCTTCTTCCCGGACTCCTGCGGCTGCTCCGCCTGAGGTTGCGCCTGCCCCGGTGCCGCGGAGCCTGGGGCGGCCTGTTTCGACCGAAATCGGACTGGCGAGCTGGTATGGGCCTCCCTATGCTGGACGCAAGGGGGCGGACGGAAGCGTCTACGACCAGAATGCGATGACGGCGGCGCACCTGACTTTGCCGATGGGCTCGACGGTGCGCGTGACGAATCTGACGAACAACGAGTCGGCCGTGGTGAAGATTACGGATCGGGGTCCCTTTGTTCGCGGCAGGATTATCGATTTGTCGCTGGCTGCGGCGAAGGCAACGGGCGTGTACCGTGCCGGTGTGGCGAGGGTGAAGGTGGAGGCATTTGCGCCTCCTGTGCGGGCCAGTGCGGATCCGGGGGGACATTGGTGCGTGCAGGTGGGGGCGTTTGCGCGCGAGTCGGATGCGGTGAAGCTGCAGCAGGAGTTGATGCGACGGTATACGACGGCGAAAGTGATCGAGTTCGCGGGGCCTACGGGGCATTGGGTCCGGATCAACCCCAGGCAGCCGGACCGGACGCATGCGAGCGAAGTCGCGGATGGCATTCACCCGAAAGATCCGGCGGCGCTGCCGTATTTGATCCGGACGGACTGAGAAGATTTGGCCTGCCGGCCGGGTCCGCTGCGCGCGGGGCGGTCACTTCGTGACGGGTATACCCCTTCGGTGGGCGCTTCCCGTTGGTCGCGAGGGGGTGTTCGCGCCCGGTGATTGGAAGGGCCTCGGGCTTTAGCGGCGGTTGAGTCCAAGCAGACTGAGGAAGAAGCTGCCGAAGATGGCTTCGACCCCAAGCATGAAACAGGTTGCGGACGGAAGCGTGAGCCGGAGCATGCGTTGCGGGGAGAGCTGGCCGAATCCGGCACTGTGCCAGATGTGGATGGCATAAACCAGAATTCCCAGTCCGATCAGAAGCAGTGCGCAACCAATCAGGAGCCCCACCTCGAGGTTGATGTAGCGGAAGATGCGTTCGAATTTCGGGTTTGGCGGAAGAAAGCCCTCCTGCGTGCCGAAGACCTTGGCGCTGACGGCGAACACCGAGATGTGCGCACCGATCAGCAGCAGGCCGAGCGCGTAGGTCAGCGTATCCACATCGAGAGTGAAGCGGCCTACGGTGCGGGGCCCGGGCAACAGCCAAAGCGACAGCATGAGGCCAACGAGGAAGGTGATGATGCCGGGATTGAGGAAGAGCCAGCGCGGACTATAGAGCAGAAGAAAACGCAGATGCCGCCAGCCGTCGCGCCAGGACCGCAGATGGGGAGGGCGGGTGCGGCCATCGGGAGAGAGGGTGGTCGGCACCTCGGTCATACGGAGGCCGGCGAGGGAAGATTTGACCACCATTTCGGAGGCGAACTCCATGCCTGTGGTGCGGAGTTGCAAGGCAAGGATGGGCTCGCGGCGGAAGGCGCGAAGTCCGCAGTGGAAGTCGCGGACGGGGATGTGAAAGAAGATACGTCCGATGGAGGAGAGGACGGGGTTTCCGAGGTAGCGATGGAGCGGCGGCATGGCACCGGGTTCGATGGAGCCCGAGAAGCGGTTGCCCATGACGAGGTCGTAGCCTTCGTCGAGTTTCGGCAGGAATCGGGGGAGGTGTTCGAAGTGATAGCTGGCGTCGGCATCGGCCATAAGGATGTACTTGCCGCGGGCGGCTTCGATACCGGCGATCAGAGCGGCTCCGTATCCGCGGGTAGGCACGTTGACGACACGCGCGCCCTCGTCGGTGGCGATCTTCTGCGACCCGTCTGTGCTTCCGTTATCGGCGACCAACACTTCGCCGGAGATGTTGTTATCGCGCAGTGCGGTGACTGCCTGGCGCACACAGAAGGCGAGCGTCTCGGCTTCGTTGAGGCAAGGCATCAGCAGGGTTACGGTCAACTCGCTCATAGTTTGCATGCTACCAAACGGGGAATGCAGTGCGGCTTCAGGGGGTGGGATGCAGGGCTGACGGCGTCAATGCGGAAGGGCAGATGTAGCCGCAGCAGGAAGGTTGAGAGGAAGCGCATAGAAGTGGGATTCGCCGAGGCGCACCCAGGCTTGCGAGGCGGGAGTGGACCCGGTCATACGGCCTGGATCGAAGTAGCCGACCAGCACCCTGGCTCCCTGCTGCCGGACGATGTCATAGACGTGGTCGCGACCGGGCATGGCCTCGACGGCGGGATAGAGCGGCGCGGTGGGCTCGTAGATCTCGGTAAGTATGCGGACTCCGGCGAGACGTGCCCAGTAGTGGTCGTACAGACATGCCCGTGTGCCGATGCAGGCTATGGCATCGCCTGGCCCGACGCCGAGATCGTTGAGCGCGTGGGCAGCCTGGAACGTGTCGGCGTCGTACCATCCGGCGGGAGAATGCTGAAAGGGGAGACTACGCCGCAACTCGCCTACGATGCGCAAGGACTCCCCGGTCGCAAGCAGCGCAAACAAAACGATGGCTGCCGAGACAGAGGTGGAGGCTAGTGCGCGCGCAGAGGCCGATGTGTGCGCGTGGCTGAGACGCAGGGACGCGAAGAGAGGAAGCAGGATCGCGAGAAATCCCACGGTGATGTAGCGGTCCTCAATGTTGACCAAGGAATATATTCCCAGCACGCCAAGACCGAGCAGGACAGGCAGGATCCAGAAGATGTTCCGCGACACGGGACGGTCGAAGGCGAGGCGTCCTCCTGCAAGAAACAGGATGACAAGCAAGAGCCATGCTTCGGGATGATTTGCGATGTAGCGAACGATGCGCACGGCGCAATCCCGCAGGATGCCTGCCTCGAGGCGAGGATTCATGTGGGCCTTCATATGGTCGTTCCAGAAGGAGGCGTCGAACCAGTCGGGATAGGTACCGTAGGGAAGCAATTTGTAACTGAACACGCCGGGGTTTTTGAGCAGCTGCTTTTCGGGGTGCTTCAGGTGTACTTCCGCGGAGCCGAACAACTCCGGTTCATCGGGCTCGAGATGCATTTTTTCGGTGCCGCTGACGAACCAGATGTAGTTCAGCGAACCCGAATCGCCGAAGTCGAAGCGGCCTTTCTGCCTGGAGAGTGCGCCGATATACGGACCGGCGACAAAGGAAAAGCAGACAACGGCCAGCAGCGTGGAAACGACGACGCGCGCTCCCGCACGCTTCTGCCAGAGCAGGCTGAAGCCGGCCAGTGCCGCAAGGCAAAGCAAAGCGAAGGGAAAGGCGAACGATTTTGCGAGGTAAGCGAAGCCAAGCGAGATGCCCATCAGCGCGGCGTATCGCATGCGTCCGGTTGCGAGATGCTTCAGCAACGCGGCCAAGCCGAAGAGCAGCAATGCCTGCAGCAGCGCGTCGGGGCGCACTTTGCCCAGGCTGAGTTCGCGCTGCGCGGAGATCACAAGCAGCGCAACTCCAACATAACGGAGCATGCAGCGGTCGAGAAGAAACAAGGCAGGAGGGGCAGTTTGTTCCGGTGCGGTGCACGCCTCGCGCAGATCGATGACGGCATCGATGAAAAGAACGAGGGCGAGCATCTCCAACAAAAAGACGCCGAAGTTCACCAGATAATAGGCATGCAGCTCGGTGAAGCGCGTTGCGTGAAACAGCACTTGGCCAGCCGCCAGAGCCGCTGGATACAGGGGGTTCCAATAGCCGTTGACCACGCCGGCCCAATGGTGGGCGCGGATCAGATCGCCGATATCCATGTAGGCGACTGCGTCCCCATCTACCTGGTAGGGATCGTAGAAGGCGTAGCCAAATGTGGCGAGGGCGGCAAGAACCCAGTAAGCGGGCCAGAGACGGTGCATCCAATAGGAGAGACGACTGGGCTCCGCTGCTTCGACTGTCATACGGCCGGGGGAACCTCCGATGGGCTTTCCCTATCATCGCAGAAGAACCGCGGATCCGGACAGTCTGCGTGTGGGAGGTGGGTCAGGACGCAGATCCTGTGGTTTCGGTGATGCCGGAGCTGACCCTTTCGCGAGGAAACAGAAACGGGCGACGGCTTGCAGCCATCGCCCGCGGTTTGATTCGGAACAGTAAAGGTTACATATCTTTGACGCCGTCGACGAAGGCCTTCAGCTTGCGGCTGCGGCTGGGATGCCGAAGCTTGCGCAACGCCTTGGCTTCGATCTGGCGGATGCGCTCGCGGGTGACCTGGAAGCTCTGGCCGACCTCTTCGAGCGTGTGTTCGGAACCGTCCTCGAGACCGAAGCGCATTTTGATCACACGCTCTTCGCGCGGGGTCAGGGTGCGGAGGACCTGCGAGGTGTACTCCTTCAGGTTGACCGAGATTACGGCATCTGCAGGCGATACGGCCATGCGGTCTTCGATGAAGTCTCCGAGATGCGAGTCTTCTTCTTCGCCGATGGGGGTCTCGAGCGAGATGGGCTCCTGCGCGATCTTGAGCACCTTGCGCACCTTGGCGACCGGAATATCCATGCGCTTGGCGATCTCTTCCGAGGAGGCCTCGCGCCCAAGCTCCTGCACCAGTTGCCTGGAGGTACGGATGAGCTTGTTGATGGTTTCGATCATGTGCACCGGGATGCGGATGGTGCGGGCCTGGTCGGCGATGGCGCGGGTGATGGCCTGGCGGATCCACCAGGTGGCATAGGTGGAAAATTTGTAACCGCGACGGTACTCGAACTTGTCGACTGCCTTCATCAGGCCGATGTTGCCTTCCTGGATGAGGTCGAGGAACTGGAGGCCACGGTTGGTGTACTTTTTCGCGATGGAGACGACGAGCCGGAGGTTGGCTTCGATCAGCTCGCGCTTGGCCCGCTCGGCGTCCATGTCGCCCTGAATCATCTCGCGCTGGGTGCGCTTGAGGTCGGCGATCGAGATGCCGGCGTCTGCTTCCACGCGCTCGAGATCGGTGCGGCAGTTCTTCTGCTGGCGCTTGTATTCCTTGCGTAGCTCTTCGGACTTCGAGGCTTCGAACTTGGTCTCGAGCGTCTTGACCTGTCGTTCGAGGGTGCGCATGGAGTCGACGGTCTTGTTGACCTTGTCGAGCAGGCGCTTCTTCTCGCCGTTGGTGTATTTGAACTCGCGAATGATGCGGTTGACGTACACGTGCTCGCGGCCAATGAGCCAGCGAATCTTGCGGGTCTCTTTGGCCTTGGCTTTGGCATCCTTGCCGCCGGCGGCTTCGAGTTTTTCTTCGAGGACCTGGAGCTTTTTCTGGTGCTTTACGATGATGTCGATACGGCCGACGGTGGCGCGCACGCGGGCCTGCAGAATCTCTTCGGTGAGTTCCTCTTCGTCGAAGGTGACGACTTCCTTGATGTTGCGGACGCCGCGGCGGAGGTCCTCGCCCAGGCCGACGATCTCGCGGATGACTATCGGGGAACGGGAGATGGCCTTCATGACGCGCAACTGTCCGCGCTCGATGCGTTTGGCGATCTCGACCTCGCCCTCGCGCGTGAGCAGTGGGACGGTACCCATCTCGCGCAGGTACATGCGAACGGGGTCGTTGGTCTTCTCAAGGGTTCCGGGGGAAAGGTCGAGCTCTACGTCTTCGGACTCTTCGCCGGCTTCGGGCTCGTACTTCTCGCGCTCCGAACTCATGCGGCCTTCGCCCGAAAGCACGTCGATGCCCTGGGTGTTGATGGTGGTCAGCAGGTCATCGAGATCGTCCGGCGTGGTGATATCGCCTGGCAGGAGGTCGTTGACCTCGCCATAGGTCAGATATCCCTTTTCTTTTCCTGTGTCGATGAGCTTATCGATATCTTCTTCGTACTTGTCAATTTCTTCAGCCACGGCTGTGCGCACTCCTGCTCGGATTTCTTGGAATTGGGTTGCCGCCGGTCTTGTGTTTCGATCGCGTTCTGGTAGTGCAGGCGGACAGATCCCTTGGTTCTTGCGTGATGGCAGGGAGCAGATTGCGGTTTAGACCGCGTTGGCAAGCCCGGTGACCTTCAGGAAAGGTCGGGGCATTCGAAGGCACACGTCCCCAGCGAATCACAGGATACCACATTTCTTTAGACGTTTTTACGGGGGAAAAGGATTCGACAGTAGGCCAAACGCCTTGCCACTTTAGTCTTATACAGATCGAGAGTTGTCGCGAAGCCAGACGGCGAGTTCCACTTCGGACAACTCTCCGGCCGCGAGGCTATAGAAAGTAAGATAGCGAGCCTCGGGCGAAGCGGTGAGGTCGACGCCGTTCTGCCGGAGGAAGCTCAGGCAGACCACGAAGGCCGTTCTCTTATTGCCGTCCACAAAGGCATGGTTCTTCGCCAGACCATAGGCATACGATGCGGCGAGCTCGAAGATGCTGGCCGCAGGTTCGGCATAGGCATACACGTTCTTTGGCTTGTCGATGGCCGATTGCAACAAGCCCTCATCGCGAATACCGGAGGCTCCGCCATGTTCGGCGAGTTGCATCTGGTGGATCAAGCGGACTTCCTCAAGCAGAATCCAGGTTGGTTCGTTCACTCTGCCAGACGCCTCAGCACATCCCGGTTGTCTCGCATCACTTTTTTCGCAATCTCCATCTTTTCAGCGAACTCCGGCCTGTAGGCGGTGAGTTGGACCCCGTCGGGCGCGTCCACGATGTAGAGGCTGTCCCCCTTTTCTACACGTAACTTCGCGAGAACCTCTTTCGGCAGGATGATCCCCGCGGAATTGCCGATTGCCGTGACTTTCACTGTAGTTCCCATGGCTAGTCTCCTGACTTAGTATAACATACGTTATAACTAAGGTGCGGAGAGGCTAGCTTTCGAAGCCCGGTCTGGACCGCCGAACTCGTGCCAGCAGAGCCCTGGGGCGAACGATTTCGGGCACATGGAGCATGCTTGCCAGGAAGGCGGGCAGGGTGTCCTGGGTGATCCGCAGGCAGGCCGGCACGACGTACAGGTTCATCACCGTCTCGGCAATCAAGAGCGAGGCGGCGGCACCGTAGAGTCCATACGCCCGGGCAAAGAAATAGCACAATACACACGAGATGCTGGTACCGAGGATGAAGTAGGTCGCGAGCCTCTGGTGCTGGTTGGTGGAGGTCATCAGAACTGCACTGGTGGACCAGAGGGCGTAGAACAGCACGACCAGGAGCAGGATCGCCAGCAGCGAGCGGCTGGGAGGCACGTGGCCTCCTGTCCAGCGGTGCAGGAACCAAGGGCCAAACGTCATCATTGCGATGACGATGGCGACGGCGACGACCAGAGCGAGTTGGCAGGCTCGGCGCAGCAGCGATCGGGTTAGTTCAAAGTTATGCGCCCCGAAGGCGATCGACATCTCCGGCTCAAAGGTAGTGTTGACCATTTGGACCATCTGGAGCGCGATCCGCGACACGGTGCGTGCCGTTCCGAAGACCACGACGGCGGTCGGCCCTAGAGCGTAGCCGACGGCCAGCAGGGTTCCCTGCAGGTTCAGGGCATTGCCGAGCGGAAAGCCCATGAACGCGATGGCGGGCCGCGCCAGCTTGCGGATCTCGCCGAAGCTTGCATGTTGCCAGCCGAAACGAATCCAGGGAATGTCCCGCCGCACCAGCACGCAAAGCAGCACCGTGCCCGCGATGTTCGCACACGCGAACACCAATGCAGTCAGGCGCGGACCCGCTCCGAAAGCGACCGCGACGGTCATGCAGGCAAATGCAGCGAGCGACAGCATGCTTTTGACGAAGGTGCCGAAGGGATATCGGCCGACGCAGCGGTAGGCCGATTGCAGCAGTTGCTCAAGCTGCCCGAGCAGCACGGAAACGCCAAGATAGAAGATGATCCACTTGGTGTCGGATTCGCCCATGGTGGAGAGCTTCAGCAGCCGGGCAGCCGGGATGTAGTACAGGCCGCCGCTCAGCAGGATGATGGTTGCCGTGCAGATCCACGCAATGAGCCACCAGCAACTCTGGAAGACTCGCAGCGCGCTGTCGCGATCTTCGCGCGCCACCAGCATCGTCATCTCGTTGCCGGCGACCGAGCCGAACCCCACATTGCTGAAGCTCAGGTAGGCCGGGATCGAGTTCACGATCATCCATTCGCCATAGAGCGGCACGCTCCAGAAGTGAAGAAAGACCGGTACCTGCACGAGTTGAATGATTGTCGAGGCGAGGCGGCCGATCCAGTTCACCAGGAAGCCGAGCATGAGCCTGCGCGTTGTGGAACGATCTACGGTCATACGCTTCCGGATGTCCTTGGTGGCTGGTGGAAGTTGAGCGACGGAGTGATTGCATAGAAGAAGGCCCGAGGAGCTGGGGCCCATCAGTGCTCCCGGAGGTTGCGGTCGGCCTGGAGCCTTTCTGCAGTCAACCTGGCTAGCATCTCATAGTCGCCGCGGCGGTCGGCCTCGGCAATCAGGCTGCGCAGCTCGCGCTGACGGCGTTCGAGCATGCGGTGTTCGAGCGTGTGCAATGCATTTTCCACCTGCTGGACCGCTGATTGCCCTTCGCCTTGCGAACCGGGCTCCTGCGCCTGTTGCAGAGCGAGCGCAAGCAGGGCGCGGCTCCCCTGGTCTGGAGCGGCATCGAGGGGGTTGGGGGGTGCGGGCGCATTGGACAAAGACTCCAGCAGCGCCGCCGAGGGCAGGTTGTCGTACCACTCCGGATGCTGGGACAGCGTTGCCGCGGCCAGCACGCGCGCGGCGTCGTCTTCGCCAAGCACCAGCGCACGCAACAGCACGCACTCGGTCTCGGTCGGGGGGTCAGGCGCATGCGACCGGACACTCTCGACGCGCTGTGCCGCGGCCTGTTTGATCTCCTGCTGCAGAATGGCCGAGTCGATCCCGAGCTTCTGTGCCGCGTCTGCTGCGAACTCATCGCGTTGAATACGGCTTGGCATGCGCCGGATATGCGGCAGCAGGAAGTTGACCGCCTTCACCTTGGCCTCGGAGGTTCTGCCGGGAAACTGCTCGCGCGCGCGGTCGATCAGGTAGTCGGCATATCGCTTTGCCGTCCTAATCGCATTCATGTAAGGCTGCACGCCGTGCTCACGAAGGAATCGGTCGGGGTCCAGACCGTCCTCGAGGGTCATCACTTTCACCTGGAAATCTTCTTCCGTCAAGAGCGTCAGCGCCTTCTGCGCGGCATTCTGCCCGGCCTCGTCGGGGTCGAAGTTCACAATCACATTCTTCGTGAACCGCCCGAGGAGCCTCACCTGCATCTCGGTAAATGCCGTGCCCGAGGTCGCGACGACGGGCTGCACGCCGGCCATGTATACCGAGATGCAGTCCATCTGGCCTTCCACGAGCAGAGCAAAATCATGCTGCCGAATCGCGGTCTTCGCCTTGTCGAGGTTGAACAGCACCTGTCCCTTGGTATAGAGCGCCGTTTCGGGCGAGTTCAGATACTTTGCTACGGGACGGCCCTTCTCATCTTCGTTGTCGAGCGCACGCGCGGTAAATGCGATCGGCTTGCCCTGCTCATTCATGATGGGAAAGGTCACACGTTTGCGAAATCGCGCATACATGGCGCCTTGGCCGCCGTCGGCCTGCTCTTTGGCGCTGAACAGGCCGCTCGCCCGCAGTACGTCCTCGGAAAAGTGCTTTCCCATCTGCTCGCGCATGTGGTTGAAGTCATCGGGCGCATAGCCGATGCGAAACTTTGCGATGGTCTCGGCAGTCACGCCACGGCCGGAAAGATACTCCCGCGCGCGTGCTGCCTCCGCGCTCTTGAGCCCCGCTTCGAAATACTGCGTCGCGGCCTCGTGAATGTCGACCAGCTGCCTGCGCTGGCCTGCCTCGCGTGCTTCCTCGGGCGAGTTGAACTCACGCTTGGGCAACGCAATGCCGCACTTGCCCGCGACGGCACGCACGGCTTCTGGAAAACTCACGCTCTCCATTTTCATGACAAACGTGAACACGTCGCCTTTCTCGTGGCAACCGAAGCAATAGAAGTACCCGTGCGTCGCGTTGACCGAGAAGGAACCCGTCTTCTCCTTGTGAAAAGGGCAGAGTCCGCTATAGTTCTGCGCGCCCGATTTGCGCAGCTTGATGTACTCGCCGATGACCCGGACGATGTCGGCCTGCTGCTTCACCTGTTGTGCGAAGTTGTCTGACATGCCTGTTGTGTTCGACCTGACGCCTGGACGGCGAACTGTCTTCTTCGCGCCCCTGCGTTCTCGGCCTGTTTCGAGTTTAGCGCCCCGGCCGGCTCACCCCCATTGTGTAATTCCGCGGCGACGATCGAGCGTGATAAAAACTGCGGGAAACTTCCTCCTTCACGTTGTGTCTGTACGGGAGGATGGCAAACGGTCGCCCCGGCAAGAACAGGCCGGCGGCACGAACCCCGCGGCGAACATTGCTCGCTTACGTAACGTTAGAGGTCCTGATGAAAGTCTTCCGTTCCCTTCGCATGTTGGTTCTGGGCATTGCAGTCGCCCTCGTGCCCGCGGCCTCGTTTGCCGGGGTTTTTATCTCGGTCGGCTTCGCGCCTCCTGTGCTTCCGGTCTACACCCAGCCCATCTGCCCTGGCGACGGCTATCTGTGGACCCCTGGCTATTGGGCCTATGGTGATGCCGGCTATTACTGGGTGCCGGGTGTATGGGTGATGGCGCCTCGGCCGGGTCTTCTCTGGACGCCTGCCTTCTGGGGCTGGAACAACGGCGCGTATCTCTTCCATGCCGGCTACTGGGGCCCGCACGTAGGGTTTTATGGAGGGATCAACTACGGCTTTGGCTATGGCGGCGTAGGGTTTGGCGGCGGACGATGGGTCGGCAACAGCTTTGCGTATAACACCGCGGTGGTGAATGTGAACCGGACTGTGATTCACAACACGTACATCGATCGCACGGTCATCAATAACAACGTCACCTATAACCGCACGAGCTTCAACGGCGGCGCTGGCGGCGTGCAGGCTCGCCCTTCTACGGAGGAGATGGCCTATACCCGCGAGAACCACATCCCTCCCACGGCCAACCAGCAGGCTCACTTTGAGTCCGCCCGCGCCGACCGTTCGAATCTCGCTGCAGTCAATGGAGGACGTCCGCAGAATGTTGCGATGTCCCGCGTAGGCGAGCGGGCCAGCAACCAGCAGCAGCGCGTTGCCCAGGGCGTTCGCTCTGGACAAATGACGGCAGGAGAAACCCGCAACGTGGAAAATCGCGACGCCAGCATCAATCACCAGGTGGCGCAAGACCGGGCGCAGAACAATGGCCGTTTGACCCAGCAGGAGCGGCAACAGGTGAACCAGCGCCAGAATAACGTCAGCCGGTCCATTTACAACGACAAACACAACGCGCAAACACAGTATCGTCCCCAGCCGCAGGCCCGCCCGCAGGCTGGACCCCGTCAGGAAGCACGTCCGCAAGGGGGCGGAGGCGGAGAGCACGAACGGCGTTAGACCCCAACTCGCCGGGCGAAGGAATAAGCGGTTGGTGCTCTCGTGCCAGCCGCTTTTTGTTGGGAAAACCGTGGCCTGCCGGCCGGGCCCGCTGCGCGCGGAGCGGTCACTTCGTGACGGGTATACTCCTTCGGTTGGCGCTTCCGTTGGTCGCGAACTTCGATCTTCGCTTCCGGGGGACCTGAGACCGGCAGCAAGCTCTGTCCAATTCACTAGAATTGAACTTGATGGAAGCCAGCACTCTCCTCGACCGCATCGTTGTCGTCCTCGTGCGCGCCCGCAATCCAAACAACATCGGGGCTGCCGCCCGGGCGATGCATGACTTCGGCTTCCGCAACCTCCGAATTGCCAACGACTACCCTGTGCCCTTCGAAACGGCACGCTCGGCCATCGACGCTTCGGAAGTCCTCGCGCGTGCGCGGATCTTTCCCGACGCAGGGTCCGCCCTCGCCGACTGTGATCTCGTGATCGGCACGACCGCCGTCGGAGAGCGCGCACTTGAGCACCCGCTCTACCCTCTTCCGGCAGCCGCAACCCTCATTCACCAACACCTCGGTTCGGCCACCGGGCCAGACCGGAACGACACCCGCGTCGCACTCCTCTTCGGCTCTGAAAAGACCGGCCTGAACAACGAAGAACTCAGCCACTGCCATTGGCTTCTGACCATCCCCATGCAGTTCCAGCACGACCTTCGCCACCCTTCCATGAACCTTGGGCAGGCTGTCGCGGTGTGTCTGTACGAACTTGTCCGCGCCGCAAGTCCCGTTGTCGCCACTACTGATCCGGAGCCCGGCCGCGCTAACTCCGGGGAACTCGAACGCCTCACCACGCTGTTCACCGAAGTGCTGGAACAGACCGGCTACACCCGCCGCCATCCCGCGAACTGCGCCCCGGCCCAGATCCGCCGTCTGATCCTTCGCATGAACCTTTCCGCCGCGGACCTGCCCATCTGGCTCGGCATCCTGCGGCAGGTATTGTGGAGACTGCAGCAACCCGGAGCACACGATCGCTAAGCGGTTCACACTGGCGGCTTGGTACAGTGCTGCTATGGAAGTTGAAACCCACAGACCCCGATGGAAGACGCTGCTCGCCTTCGCGATCATCTACTTCGTCTGGGGATCCACCTTCTTCGCTATCCGCGTGGGCGTCCATGAAGTCCCGCCACTTCTCTTCGCCGCCATGCGATTCCTTGTCGCGGGCCTGGTGCTTTATGGTTGGCTGATCGCGCGCGGAGAACCTTCCCCTACCCGACGCCAATGGCGCTCCGCTTTCCTGCTTGCGGTTCTCATCTTCGTCGTCGACTACGGGCTGCTGTTCTGGGCCGAGCAGCGCGTCCCGTCTGGCATTGCCGCAGTGATGCTTGCGACGATCCCCGTCTTCACCGCTCTTCAGGAGATCGCCTTTCTGCGCACCCAGAAACTTACCAGCCGCCTCGCGCTCGCGCTGATTATCGGAGTAGGCGGCGTTGCGGTGCTGATGAGCCACTCCTTTCACCTTGGCGGACCAGCGATCGATAAGGCCGGCGCGCTCGCTCTCATTGTGGCAGCGCTCAGCTGGTCTGCCGCCTCGGTGATCACCGGCAGGCTTCCGCATCCTCCGTCGAAGATCATGAGCGCCGCGTCCCAGATGCTTGCCGGCGGACTGATGCTGACATTTACGGCAGCGGCGCTCGGAGAATTTCACGGCTTCCACCCGTCCACTGTCTCCCGCGCTGCATGGCTTGCGCTGCTCTACCTCATCATTGCGGGTTCGCTGATTGGCTTCACCGCTTACGTCTGGCTCATCCACCACGAATCGCCGACCAAAGTTGGCACCTACGCTTACGTTAACCCGGTCGTCGCGGTCCTGCTCGGCTACCTGCTGGGCGGCGAAACGCTTGGTCTGCGAACCATTCTCGGAACCCTGTTCGTCCTGGTCAGCGTGATCGTCATTACTACCACCCGCACGAAACAGACTTTGGCTACAGTCGCCACGGAAGAGTCGCCTCCACTCACCGCGGTACCTGCCGCACAACCATCTGCTCCGGGCAGCAACGCACAATGAGAAAATAGGAAGCGATGCTCCAACTCTCCTCCGCCGGCAAACGCTTCAGCCAAAAACTTCTGTTTGAAGACGCGAACTGGCTGATCACGCCGGACGAGCGCACGGGTCTGGTTGGCGGAAATGGCACGGGCAAGTCCACCCTCCTCAAGGTCCTCGCCGGATTCGAAACATTGGACTACGGACAGCTCACCCGGGTGAAAGGCATGACGCTCGGTTATCTTCCGCAAGATGGCCTGGCGCTTCGCGGCAAAACTGTTTTTGCGGAGTGTCTTTCCGTCTTCGACCACCTCCACGCCATGGAGGCCGAATCGATCGAACTCACCACGATCCTCTCTGAAGCCGATCCGAAGTCGAAAGAGTACGCGGCAGCGGCGGAACGTTACTCCGACATCGCCGACCAGCTTCACGTTCACGACATCTACAATCTGGATTCGCAGGTGGGTGCCGTGCTTGGCGGCCTGGGCTTCACCAAGGAGGACTGGGAGCGCAAGACCGAGGAGTTCTCTGGCGGCTGGCAGATGCGCATTGCGCTTGCCAAGCTCTTGTTGCAAAAGCCCAGCCTGCTTCTTCTCGACGAGCCCACAAACCACCTGGACCTGGAATCGCGCAACTGGCTGGAAAATTATCTCCACGATTATCCGAACGCGTTCATCCTGATTTCGCACGACCGCTACTTCCTCGATGTGACGGTCAATAAAACCGTCGAGCTCTGGAACAAGCGCATGCACACCTACCACGGCAACTACGAAAAGTACCTCACGCAAAAGGAAGAGCGCCGGACGCAGCTGATGAACGCGTATAAAAACCAGCGCGACCGAATCGACGCGCTCGAAGCCTTCATCAGCCGCTTTCGCTATCAGGCCACCAAGGCCAAGCAGGTCCAATCGCGTATCAAGGAGCTCGAAAAGATCGAACGGATCGAGGTGCCGGAAGATGAAGCTACCATCCACTTTTCTATCCCGCAGCCTCCTGCCTCAGGCCGCACCGTCGTCGAAGTGTCCGACCTTACCAAGGTGTACCCGACCCCGGACGGACGCGAAAAACTGATTCTGGACAACCTGAGCTTCACCATCGAGCGCGGCGACCGCATTGCTCTGGTCGGAGCCAATGGAGCGGGCAAATCCACGCTTATTCGCCTGCTGAGCCACCAGGAAGAAGTCACCAGCGGCACCATCAAGGAAGGACACAACGTCCTCTCAGACTTTTTTGCGCAGGACCAGTACAAGGTGCTCGACCCCAATGCCGGCATGTTGGACGACATCAGCTCCGCGGCAACCAAGGTACCCGTGGTCGAGCTGCGAAGTCTGCTGGGCTGCTTCATGTTCTCGGGCGACGATGTATTCAAAAAACTTGGCGTTCTCTCCGGCGGCGAGCGCAACCGCTACGCCATGGCCAAGATGCTCGTCTCCCCTTCGAACTTCCTGCTGCTCGACGAACCCACGAATCACCTTGATCTCCGCGCCAAGGACGTGCTGCTCGATGCGATCCGCAACTTCACGGGGACGGTCCTCTTCGTCTCGCACGACCGCTACTTTATCGACGGGCTCGCCACCCGCGTCTTTGAAGTGGAAGACCGCCGCCTCCACATCTACCCCGGCAATTACGAAGACTATCTGTGGCGCAAACAGGGCGGCCCGGAAAAAGTAACAGAACAGATCACAAATTCGCTCGCGCCCTCATCTGCCCCTTCGGCACCCATCATCGAGGCCCCGCCCGCAGCTCCGGCAGTGGTCGCTTCTAACGTAAAGCGCCTTAACCCCATCAAGCTCAAACAACTCGAAGACCGGCTGCGTTTCGCGGAAGAAGAGATCCCACGTCTGGAGTCCTCAATCGCCTCGGTGGAATCGCGCCTCGGCAACTTCACCTCCGCCGACCAGTCCCAGAAAGACGCGGCAGAACTCGACCGCCTACGCAGCCAACGCACCACTCTCCTCGCCGAATGGGAAGAACTCTCCCTCACTCTGGAAGAGCAACAAACCGCGTAGCGACTTCACGCCTGCGCCGTTCTGGACGTGCAGACCCTACACGGTGGAGGGAAACATGCACTCTATGCGAAACTCCTGCGCTGTAATGTCTTGCGGCAGTCCGATCGTCGTGATCATCGAAAAATACGAAGCCCGTTCGCTGCCTTTCACGAAAGTGATGGACAGTACGGGGCTGTCACTTCGTCCAGCGATGCCAAGGTCCTTCACTCCTGGGTATTTCCTGAGGTCGTCGAGAAGCTCGGTCGTCTTCCTGTCGAGGACGTGCCCTATAGATTCCCGATTTACGCGCTGCAGCAGACCTGACGCAACAACTTCCCAATTTTCGATGAAGGGACGCATGCCGTGCGGGTCGAACATGAGATGCAGAAGATTACGTGGGCTTTTGAGAGACGTAAGGTCGATGAAGGAATTGAAGAAACGTGGCGCGGCTTCGTTGGTCTTCAACACATTCCAATATCGATCCATCACAATGGCTGGATGTGGTTCCTGCTGCGTCAGCATGCGGTCGATCGCGACCCGGATCGCAGCCATCTCCGGAACGTTCCAGGTACTTTCAAGAAAATTTGGAGCATACCCAAAAGCAAGTAAGAGGGCGTTTTGCTCACGCAACGGTATCTCCAGCGCCTTCGACAAGCACAGCAGCAGTTCTCGGCTGGCGACACTTCGACCGCTTTCCACAAAGCTGATGTGGCGTTGAGAAACTCCCGTATCCAGCGAAAGAAGAAGCTGGCTTTTGCCTCGCTGCTTTCTCCAGTAACGAAGCAGGTGGCCTGGAGCATGCTCGCTTCTATTCGTTATCAGGCTTGAGGTAACCATAGAACTCCGTCATGCACGTTCTTTCCTGCCGCGGTTCTGGTTCTCTTGGCGATCCCTTGCTATCGCGCGCGGATTCGACAGAGAACCCACGCGGGATCGCTCTTTGCGTTCCGTGAGCTAGAACTGTATGGGACCGACCGATCCGATCCAGCTCCGAACCTTGGACGGGTCTTCGTCGTCCATGTAAAAGAAGTGCGTCATGACGGGCTTGACGATCTGTTTGCTGCTGTCATTGGGCCGCATGGTGACGATCCCGCGAAAGATCTTGATCGAACCGCCGTCCCAGAATTCTGTGACATGATGGTGCGCAGTAAAGCCCGTATCGATAAATGCACGCAAGCTCTCGCGGATATGTTCTCGTCCATTCCATTCTGCAACACCCAGGCGGCATGTAGCATCCTCGACCAGGCAGTCGAAACCTGTCCCGAAGGTCTTGTCGTCGATTTCCTTCCAAAAAGCAAGCAGCCATTCCGGTGGGGCTGTCTTCGAGATCGATAAGGTTGTCATAGATCCTCCTCTGTTGCTCTTTACTATCGGCCGTCTCGGGATCTGCGGCAATTACCTGCGAGGTAATCAATGCATAGGAGAACACCATCTATTCGAGTAAGTGACGGTCGCGGACACGCGCCTTGTGACGCACTCAAGTTCCCGACGACCAGCGCGGCACGAGCAAGGTCATGTGAGGGACAAGGAGGATCCGTCTGGGCAGAACGTTCAACGCCCCTCGCGCAGCCTCGCGGCCAGCCTCTCCGGCAGTCCTGCCATCAGGATGCGGCCTTGCGCAGAGGTCACATCGTACGGCACGCGCCAATAGTCCACCGCTGCCGCATCCGAGTCATACATCGCAAACGCCGCCCTCCAGTCGCAGTCGCGGGGCTGTCCCACCGAGCCCGGATTCACCAGATGCCGCATCCCGTCCGGCATCTCCATTCGCCAGCTTTCCGCAATGGTCCGGGTCCGAAAATCCGGCTTGATCTCACGCCAGTCATGCTCCTTCTGCGAAAACCCGCCCTGCACATGCGTGTGCCCGAAGAAGGTCACCGCCGTCTCCATCTGCTGCAGCGGAGCCCAGGCATCGCGCATGTTCAGGATGTACTGGTCTTCGTTGAGCGGGGACCCATGAACACACGTCGCTGCACTCTGCCCGTCAGGCTTCACCGGCCCCTGCGCCACCGCTTTGAGCCACTCAAGGTTTCCCGCCGTCAGCTCTTCTTTGGTCCACATCGCGGCCGCCCGCGCTACCGGGTTGAAGCCCGTCGCCGACGTAAGCCCGCAGCACACCCGGTCGTGGTTGCCGCGCACATTCACCTGCGCACGCGCGCGAATCAGATCCACCACCTCGTTCGGACTGCCGCCATACCCCACGACATCGCCCAGGTTCCAAATCGCGTCGAACGGCTCCGCTGCCGCAAGCACTGCGGTCAACGCTTCGAGGTTTCCATGAACATCCGAAAGTATCAGCGCGCGCATGCGGGTCCGGCGGCCAAAAGGCCAACTTCCAAGTGTAAACAGCTTTTGCGAACGCTGAAAAGGATTTGGCCTGCGGGCCGGGCCCACTACGCGTGGTGCGGTCACTTCGTGACGTGTATACCCCTTCGGTGGGCGCTCCCGATGGTCGCGAGCAAAGATCTTCGTGTGCCGACCAGCGGGAGGCTCGGGCGAAGCCGGTATACCCCCCACGAAGTGGGCGCCGCCTGCGCAGGGCGTACTTCGAGGGCTACCCCAACATAGCCAGCGGCTTCGTCCGATCCGTCGTCATCGTAGGCGCGGAAGCCAACAGTCGGCGCGTATATTCATGCTTCGGGGCACCGAACAACTCGCGCACGGCAGCCTCTTCAACAATCTCCCCACGCTGCATCACCGCCACCCGGTCGGCCACCTGCGACACCACGGCAAGGTCGTGCGAGATAAACAGCATTGCCAGCCCATGCTCCCGCCGCAGCGTATTTAGAAGCGCCAGGATCTGCGCCTGCACTGTCACGTCGAGAGCGGTCGTCGGCTCATCGGCAATCAGCAGCCGCGGCCGGTTCACAATCGCCATCGCAATCAGAACCCTCTGCCTCTGCCCTCCCGAAAACTGATGCGGATAGTCCCTGCTCCTCTGCTCCGGTGCGGGGAGACCCACTTCTTCCATCGCCTGCATCACTTTGGCCTGCACTTGTTTCCGGCCCAGTTCGGGATGATGGGCTTCCACCGCCTCGGCAATCTGCCGGCCTACCGGCATCACTGGATTGAGTGCCGTCATCGGCTCCTGAAAGATCATCGCGATCTCCCGTCCGCGCCTTCGCCGCATCGCCTCTTCAGACAGGCTGAGTAAATCTTCGCCCTCCCACCTTACGGCTCCGCCAACCTGCCCGGTCTCCGGCAGCAGACGCAGGATCGCGAGCGAAGCCGCCGACTTGCCCGAGCCCGATTCGCCCACCAGCCCAAGCGTTTCGCCCGGCCGGATCGCTAAGGAGATTCCGCGCACCGCCTCCTGTGCGCCAAACCGCACCGTCAGACCGGCAAGCTCCAGCAGCGCTCTATCCATCACTTTGCATACTAGCGAAACGCACGGACTTTCTGCATAGCCTTTCTACGGTTCGCTCCTTGCTGGCAGCGAAGAAAGCACGTCGTAGTTCTCGTTCAAACAAAAAAACGGAGGGCGAAAACATCTCGCCCTCCTGTCGCTGCATTCGCGTTCGACTTAGAAAACAAACTTCAAGGCCAGTTGAATGTTCCGAGGCTCATTCACCGTGTTCGAAATCTG
>JALYVA010000029.1 GCA_030853485.1 Acidobacteriota bacterium | reverse complement strand
TCTCGAGAAAGTTAGTTTGTAAGTTCCGGCAACGATGGAAGACGTGTCGTACACGCCGGAGTCGTTGGTCGTGAGATCTTTCGAGACACCCGTGTTGACGTTCAAGACGGTTACGGTGGCACCCGGTACGGCAGCGCCTGTTCCGTCCGTAACAACGCCGCTGATGTCTCCAGCGTTGGTGCTCTGCGCGAACGCAGATGTCCTCGTGCCCGCCCACAAAGTCACTGCAAGCGTCATCGTCAGCCATTTCCATTTCATGATAGTGCCTCCATAATCTGTTCTGCCAGTTCGTTTCAGCTACTTGGTTGCATCGGTCGTCAGAAACACGCCACGCAGAAGACGTATCTCTGCATGAGCCCTGTCCTTACCAGTCCACGAAAGTACACGTCTGCCGCAGCGGCTGGTCTGAGCGCAAGGAAACCTATGGAAGCGTGTTTTTGACTCCGCCACATCCTAGGGATGTGCGAGATGCTCTGTCAAGAAGAATCCTTCCAAATGACCAACAGACAAACGGTTGTTCGCGACGCCAGCTTCAAACCATAAACCTCTCTACGGCTCTGCTGAACTCACTTGGGATCGAAAAGCATTGGCCGCATAAGGACAGTTGTTCCTTCGTCTGAACGAACGAAACGTTGGAAAGATTGGAGATGCGGTGCGGTGTGCTTTGAACACCTTCGTACCTGCCACGCCCGCATTACTCGCAGCTTAGCTGTTCCAAGGCGCCCTTTGCGTCATCGATCCGGGCGATCAGCAGTGGCGTGCCGGAAAGAGATGCACCTCGCTCGGTACCTCGCTGGCGGGTCGTCTCGCGCGAGTTGCGGTCCACGGCATCCCCCGCAATTCCAGAACCCACACCCACCTGCTACGCTTAATAACGCGATGCCTTTCCAACCTCATCTGAAGCACCTGATCGAAGGCCGTTGCACGCTTGCGCGCGACGAGGCCTCCGATCTGATGCAGCAGATACTCGCAGGCAAACTCACGGAGATCGAGATTGCTGCTCTGCTCGGCGCGCTTGCTGCACGCGGAGAGACTGCCCCGGAGCTTGCCGGCTTCGTCGACGCAATGCGCTCGGGAGTCACGCATATTCCTCTCGAAGAGGAGGAACGTGCTCTGCTGGTCGATACGTGCGGAACCGGCGGCGACGCGAGCCGCACCTTTAATATCTCCACAGCGGCAGCTCTGGTCGCGGCGGCTGCCGGGGCCACGGTCGCCAAACACGGCAATCGCGCCGTGACCTCGCAGTGCGGCTCCGCAGACGTGCTCGAGGCGCTCGGCATCCCGGTCGATCTCACACCCGCACAGGCAACCGACGCGCTTCGCCTCCATCGCTTCGCCTTCCTGCATGCCCCGGCGCTGCATCCGGCGATGAAGGCTGTCATGCCTGTGAGGCGAGCTCTTGGTTTTCGCACGGTCTTCAACCTTCTGGGTCCGCTGACCAATCCTGCGGGAGCGTCGGCCCAGGTGATGGGCGTTTACTCTGCGAATGCAGTGCCTTTAGTCGCAGAGGCGATGCGTCTGCTTGGAACACGTCACGCTTTCGTCGTGCATGGTGTTGCGGATGCCGAGGGAGATGGCGCTTCCGTACGCTCCCCAAGCAGGGGTCTGGATGAAATCTCCATCTCCGGCTCGACACACGTTGCTGAGATTCATCACGGCGTGGTTACCTTCCACACGTTCACGCCGGAAGAACTTGGTGTCTGCCGCGCTCCGCTCAATTCTCTTGCCGGCGGGGACGCAGCTCAAAACGCTGGCATCCTCCGAAACATATTTCGTGGTGAACAAGGTCCGCATCGCGACATCGTTCTGCTGAATGCAGCAGCGGTGCTGGTTGCGGCCGACCTTGCGCCTGATCTCACATGCGGCATAGAGCTGGCTGCGAAGGCGATCGACAGCGGAGCGGTCACCAAGCTGATATCGGCGCTCGCAACAAAGCCCGGCAACTGAGACGTTGCAGCCTCACACTCCAGCGGCGGCGAACCGAGTTGGTGTCGGCTCAAGCCCTCGCCGTGATGCTCCGGTTTAGGCAGAAAGATGGCGGCAGGATTCCCTAGAAAGAGCCTGTCGCCTTCGCTGGGGAAACAAAAAGGCTGGTTGATGATCCAGGTCTGATTGACCCGTCAATCCGCCATGGAAGGAAGCGGCGTTGCTCCAAAGGAGAACGCCGGGAAGATCCTGGTAAAGTGCCGCGTTGGACGATGCGTCGACCGTGCCCATATGCGCACGGTCGGCCCGGTAGAGATTGCCATCTTTGTTGTATCCGATCGTCCAGCCCGCGCAGCGCGCCCGTCCGGCAGGACAACGCGCTAGCTGATGACAGGAAGCTGCAACGCAGTGCCGACCGGCACCTTATTCGCATCCGCAATATTGTTCGCCTTCGCGATCTCGGGATACTTGTTCGCACTGCCGTAAAACAGCAGGCTAACCGCCGAAAGCGTATCGCCCGACTTGATCGTGTACGGCTGCTCGGCCCCACCCGAAGTTCCAATCTCGTGCTTCAGATCGGAGTAGCTCGGGTCCACCTTCTTGATCGCGTCCCAGACCCGATTCGCCACCACCGTCGAAGGAACTGTGCCCTTTATGTGCAGCTGTTCCCCTGCAAGGTCGACCCCATCGAGCGTCGCACCATACGGAGCGAACTTCTGGATCATTTCAATCACCGGAGCATACTTCTGTTTCAACTGTTCAAGATCCGCCATACACACCTCTCCTCGGTCAGCCGCAAGCTGACATGGTTTGCCTCATTAGATGCACGGCCACATGCAAGGTGAAGTCTCGGCTGTATGCAAGGTGGACTCCCGCCTCAACCCGAAACACCTCAGCTACACGAACCGGCTCAGAAGCTGCTGCGCCATGCTGCCCATCGAGCTCTGCGGCGCCGCCTGCCCATTCGGAGCGAAATGCTGAATCACCATCGGCAACACCGTAGCCAGCGCAGCCTGAACCACCTGCGGCGAAACCCCGGCCTTTTCCGCCGTCTTCTCAATCAGACCCGTTCCGCCAAGCCCCTGCTGCACCTGTTCCGGTGTAGCGGTTGCACTCTGCCCTGCGCCCCAGGCTTCCACATGCCCCGCCATGCCGTTGTTCTTGAACGAGTCCAGCACACCCTGAATGCCTCCAGGATGCTGTGTAAGCGCCTCAATGAAGCCGCCGGCAACCTTCGCCTGATCGGTTCCCGCCGCTTGCCCCGTCTGCCCAGCCAGCGATTGAATCATGTCCATAATTCCCATGGAGTCACCTCGCAGACCATACTATGTCCGATTTCCACCGAGCGCGCATCGCAGGCAATTATTTTTCCAGCTCTTCACGAACCCCAGCGTGCATCCGTCCTTCCCCCGCGCCCGCCCACGCAGATAGACTTACCACCATGCATGCTTCCCTCAAAACCGCCATCTTCACCAAAGATGCACCCGCAGCTGTCGGCCCATACTCGCAGGCCATCCGCACCGGAAATCTCCTCTTCGCGTCCGGTCAGGTCGCGCTCGATCCCGCCACCGGCCAACTGGTTGCCGGAGGTGTCGTCGAACAAACAGTCCGCGTACTGGAAAACATCAAAGCCGTTCTCGCACAGGCAGGCATGGATCTTAGCCAGGTAGTGAAAACCACCGTCTACCTCAAAAACATGACAGACTTTGCCGCAATGAATGAGATCTACGCCCGCTACCTCGCTGCCGATGGCGTAACTCCCCCCGCGCGCTCTACCGTCGCCGTGGCTGGACTTCCCAAAGACGCGCTCGTCGAGATCGAAGTTATCGCCAAAGCCGCCTCATGAAACATCTCGGCCCTCCCGGCATCTAATCAACTGCAAGTAGGAGAAATGCGAAGATGGCCGACGCGGCGAACACAGGGAATACAGAAAACACAGAGAAGCCCGAAAAGATCACCAGATCCGAGGCCGAGTGGCGCAAGCTTCTCACTCCGGAGCAGTTTCACGTCATGCGCGAAGGCGGAACCGAACGGCCCTTCACCGGAGCGCTCGTCAGCAATCACGACGACGGCATCTACCACTGCGGAGCTTGCGACGCCCCGCTGTTTCGCTCCGACAACAAGTTCGAGTCCGGCAGCGGATGGCCCAGCTTCTGGCTTCCAGTCTCGCCCGGCTCCATCGAAGCCATTGAGGACACCACTCTCGGCATGCGCAGAGTCGAGGTACGTTGCGCCCGATGCGCCGCCCACCTCGGACACGTTTTTCCCGACGGTCCCAAGCCCACCGGCCTGCGCTATTGCATCAACAGCGCAAGCCTCGACTTCAAAAAGCAGTAAGGCAAACCGAAAGCAGAAACAGCAAAAGCCCCAGCCTGAGGACCTACCCTGGCTGGGGCAAACTGCATTTGGTTTCTAAGAAGATCTAGCCTTTGACGACTTTGCCCGTCTTGATGCAGCTGGTGCACACGCGCATCCGCTTGCTTCCGCCGTTCACCTGCGCCTTCACCGGCTGCAGATTGACGTTCCAGCGGCGTCGGGTCGTGTTGTGGGCGTGCGAGATGTTGTTGCCGAACTGCGGGCCTTTGCCGCAAAGATCACATTTTTGTGCCATGACGAATACTCCAATCTTAGGTCGCAGAAGGTTCCGGGCCAACAGGCCTGAGTAAGAAGCCTCAAAGGGTGCCGGGAAGCGTAAGCAAAGGGGTAGAATCAAGCCCCTGCCTCTACCCTGCAAAGGGTAGTCTGCCGATGAACAATCATACCATGGGTCTCCCGAACCCTCCCTGCAGCCCCACTGCGAGCCCGCGAACGCGGTACCCGGCGGAGTCTTCCTGCCGCCACCTCCGCACTACGACGGGATTGCACCCTCGCTTCCGCCGCATCCCACGCTCCGGCGATCACCGCACGGACCGCAGCTTCCCTGTCAAGGGAAAGTTCAGTTAGGTTTAGACCTCTGGTAATTCAGAGCAATCTCTTAGGGCTGTTCCGCTATGGTCAGCTCTCGCGTTTACATCTTCCACGCATTCCTCCTCGCTGGGAGGTGCATGACGTGCAAGTTCGCGTAGGCGGCGCGCATACATCGCACGATGGCGGCGTACCGTTTCTGATTCGTTAGGCGTCATCTCAAGCACGTTTGCGGCTAGCATTTCGTCCTCCTTTTGGCGACTGTTGCGTCTTGGGCGCCTCATAGAAGTTTATCAACGGCATCCTGATGGATCTGTTCAGTCTCTGACAGATAATTCCCGCGTCCGTCATATTGGTCAGGGCCTCAACGACCTTACCGGTCAGGTCTGACTCGTTCGTGGGCATACGCTGAACGTTCAGATGCCAGCTTCTGCACAGGTGGAAGTCCAAATGGAACTCGTGGGCGGGTGCCCCGTACAGAAAGTGCCGGATAACGCCCGTCCGACGGTCTCTTCCATCTGGAACGTCAGAGAACATATAAGCGTCGAGGAGAATCTCTGCATAGTGCCCGGTTAGGTTCCTCTCCCTATAGTACTTGCCAATGCGGAGTGCTCCAACCTCTTTGACCATCTGAACGAGCAAATCGGAATCGACGGAAGATGTGGAATTGGTTCGACCGTTCTCTTCCAACCATTGCTCAATTTTAGTTCTAGCCCCTCGCGCAAAATCCATAAAGGAGTCTACAGCGGCGAGTTGTACCCCCTCGCTGGCTCGGGATCGGCTCTCAAAGATCGTGATGTCAATCGGGGACAAGCCCGCATAATCCCCTAGCCGGATCGTGTTGCCCGCAAAACTCAATAGGGTGCCAGCACTATACGCGTACGTGGGAACGAGCACTGTTAGGTGATCGCACATACTCCGGATTACCTGAGCTATTCGATATGCTGCTACCGGATCGCCGCCTGATGTGTGAATCAACAGGTCAACTTCCGCAAGGCGGTTCTCCTTACTGCATCCGCCTCGCCTCATCTCCTGATATGTATCTTCTACGTCGAGTTCGGTTATGTTCGCCCCCGGCGGGTAAAACATTACCAGGAGAGGTCTCTTTCGATGCGCAACAACTGCATTACAGGCTGCGTCTATGGCTGCCATAGGGGTGTTGTTCAATCTCTGGCTCCGCACTAAGGTATCAACGCGCCCATCATACTCAAGGAGCACCCTGAAGGCAGCCTTTATTTTCGGGAGTAGGGTTCCAACGCGCCTTGGCTGCTTTTGCGCAATCTAAATGCGGGACGCCGTTGAGAGGGATGCCGCTCTGGCCAACCCTCCGTTCACACCTCCGGCGCGACCCTTTGTGTTGGGATGCGTTTCGACTCGCTGACGGTATCCGAAACTTCGCCGCTGGTGATGTCCACCACCAGCTTTGCAAGTTGGTTCAGATCGCGGGGACGCTTCGCCATACCCCATTATTCCGCCGCCCACGATCCAGCGCAATCGGCATCAGATTCAAACTGAGACACTACCCCCCAACCCGTCCAGCTTGACCTCCGTTTTCCCGGAGTGATACCGTTCACGCGAACCGCTTTTCGGCTCCAACAGCAGGTGTAACCACGTCCGAGGCTCGATTTCGCGTCGCGGAGAGCGAATTTAGTTTGAATTATGAACAATCAACAGGTGCAGCACCCTGTCTCATCCGCAAGAGGTTCGCAAACAAAAATTGTCTGACGCAACGAAGCAAGAGAAACACGGAGGAAGCATGATCACACGGCGGGAATTTCTGGACGGCCTCGCAGTTACCGCAGCGGGTGCGGCCATCGGGTCAGTTGGGTTTACAGCCAAAAGCTATGCGCAGATTGCCGGAGCCAACGATCGCGTCAACTTTGCCATCAACGGCCTCAACGGCCGCGGATACGCGCACCTTTCAGCCTTGAAGTCGAACGAGAAAACAGCGCGCGTCACCCACGTCTGTGATGTTGACTCTGGAATTCTTGCGAAGTTTGCCGGCGCGGCCAACAAGCAGCTCGGCTACGCGCCCGAGTCCGCCGGCGACTTCCGCAAGGTGCTCGAGTCCAAAAATGTCGACGCCATCACCATTGCCACCCCTGACCACTGGCATACGCCCATGGCGGTTCTCGCGCTCAAGGCAGGCAAGCACGTCTACGTCGAAAAGCCATCGAGCCACAACCCCCGCGAAGGCGAACTCCTCGTCGAATCCCAGGAAAAACACGGCAAGCTCGTCCAGGTTGGCGACCAGCAGCGCTCCTCCGACCACACCATCCGCATCATCGGCAAAATTCACAGCGGCCTCATCGGCAGGGCCTACTACGCCAAAGCCTGGTACGTGAATACGCGCAAATCCATCGGCATCGGAAAGCCCGTCCCCGTGCCCGCGTCCCTCAACTGGGACCTCTGGCAGGGCCCCGCACCGCGCAGCGAGTTCAAAGACAACCTCCAGCCCTACAACTGGCACTGGTTCCGCCGGTACGGCACAGGCGAAGCCCTGAACAACGGTACCCACGAAGTCGACGTCTGCCGCTGGGCCCTCGGCGTCGACTACCCCGAGCGCGTCACCGCCTCAGGTGGTCGCTACGCCTTCAAGGACGACTGGCAATACCCCGACACCATGGTCACCAGCTTCGAGTATCCCGACCACATGCTCTCCTGGGAAGGCCGGTGCTGCAACGGCATGAAGATCCACGACCGCGAGCGGGGCTCGAGCATCCTCGGCACCGAAGGTTCGGTTCTGCTCGACCGCGACGGATACGAAGTCTACGATCTCAAAGGCCGCAAGACCGACGAGTTCAAGACCGGCACCCAGACCTCCACCTCCGACCTGCGCGGCCGAGACAACATGACCGATGCTCACTTCGCCAACTTCATCGCCGGAATCCAGAAGGGCGAGAAGCTCAACTCCCCCATCCAGATCGCCAACGTCAGCGTAACCACGTTACTGCTGTCGAACATCGCCTGGATCGTGCAACGCGAGTTGAAGCTCGACACCAAAACAGCCCACGTGCTCAACGACCCCGAGGCCATGAAGCTCTGGGGACGCGAGTACGAAAAGGGCTGGGAGGTCCGGGCCTAGGCACACACGTTTGTCCTGCCCCACACGCGGAAGACCCGCGTCAGCAGACCGGAATCTGACCGCAATCGGGGTGACCTTCAAGCGGGGCGGTGTGGGGATACTTGACAAAAAGAAGACGAGAGCCACAGGGTATCTCACCCTGTGGCTCTCTTTGTTCAACTCCGACACCGCTAACCCTTTTGCTTGCACGAATTTGGCCGTAAGTCCTTTGTTTGGACGAATTTGGCGCGGCCACCACCCCGTAACTCACTACAACCAAAGCTACTTACGCGCAGGTAAGGGGGGAGGGGGAGGGGGGTCCCCCGGACCCAACTTTCCGCCCTCCCATCCTGCCCCGCAGGATCAGGCTTTGTATCCCATCCCCGCCAGCACGCCGCGCATATACGCCTGGCTTTCGGTCGCACCCGGTAGCGGGTCGTCTCCGTGTATCTCGTATTCAAGATCCACGTGGCCCTGGTAGTGGATCGCCAGCAACGCCTGGAAAATCTCCCGCACCGGCATCAGCCCACGTCCCACGGCGACCTGGCTCTCCTTGGCATGCAGATCCTCAAGATCCTTCATGTGAACGTCGAAAAGGCGCGGACCGGCCGCATGGATCGCCTCGACCACGTCAGTCCCCGCACGCTCCGTATGCCCCACATCGATGCAGCACCCCATGCGCGGGTCCATGTGCTGCATGGCCTTCAGCACATCAAGCGGCGAATGCCAGAGCTTGTCTTCCGGGCCGTGGTTGTGCAGCGCAAACCGTATGTCGTATTCCTTCACGAACTTTTCGATCCGAGGCAGCGTTTCAGGCGTGGGGTCTCCAGCCACAATCACCTTCACGCCAGCGCGCTTGGCGTATTCGAACTTGCTGCGTATATCCTCGTCTTCATCCTTGGCAAAATAAACCGTACCGATGGCGTCCAGCTGAATGCCCGCCGCCGCATAATCGGCAACCGCTTTCGCTTCCTCTCCCGGGTCCATCGGCAGATGGTCTTTAACATCTTTCGCATTGAGCGCCGTGACACGCATCTGCTTCAGAAAGCCGATCATCTGAGTGCGATCGAAGTTGCGGAAGGTATAGCTGCACTGGCCAAGACGAAACGGCGCCATCTGCAGCTCTCCGCTAGTCTTCTCAGCTTCGACCGTAACAGCCGGTGCGGCGAGCGAAAGAGCAGCGGCAGCTACAGCGCCGGTACGAACGAAGGAACGTCGCGACACGTTATTTTTCATAGCGGAGATGTTAGACGGGCCGATATAGTTTTGTCTAACAACCAACTATCACACCACACCGGGATCGCCTGAAGCCAGCGAGCGGAAGCCCAGCAAGGCTCCGCTCGAATGGAAAACGGCGCGGCAAAGGATCAAACCTTTCGCCTACACCGTCAGGTTCTTCATGTAGTCCGCATCGATCTTCAGAGCCTCAAAGGGTGGAATGTCGAATCCCTCCTGCTCCACAAAATAGTGTTTGAGTTCGGCTTTCTTAGCCGCCTCAAAGACGGGCCGATAGTCGAGAGTACCCTGGCCCAGCTGCGCGGCATCGGGCGGATGCGCAATATCGGCGGGCTTGTCAGTATGTTTGAAGTCTTTGACGTGCAACATCGAAATGCGTGTGGGAAAGCGGCGAATGTAATCGACCGGGTTGGCGCCGCCAACGATCACCCATCCACAGTCCAGCTCGAAGGTGACCAGCGCCGGATCAGTGAGACGAATCATCTCATCCAGCGGAACCACGCCACCCTTCTTTTTGAACTCCATCGTGTGGTTGTGATACCCAAACTTCAGGCCAGCGGATTTCACCTTTGCCCCCCACTGGTTGAACTGCTCAGCGTTCCATTTGTAGTCGTCCATGCTGAACGCATCGAGCGCCGCAGTGCCTTTGAGGCCCTTTACCTTGGCAGGATTCTTATAGCCCGGGAAGGAGCAGATGATGTACTGCACGCCAAGCTGCTTATTGAAGTCTAAAATCTTGTCGAAGCCTGCATGAAGCGCGTCAGAAGAGTAGTGTGCACTCACGCAGCGTAAGCTCGCAGCGCTCATCGCGTCTTTGACCTGCTGCGGAGTATGGTCGTAAAAACCTGCGGCTTCGACCTCCTGGTATCCCAGCGAGCCAACTTTCTTCAACGTACCTTCATAGTCTTTCGCCAACATCTCGCGCACCGAGTAGAGCTGAAGGCCGATGGGCAAGCCAAACGGCGAAGCAAGCAGTCTGGTGGCCGGCAGCATCGCAGAGCTGCATGCAAGAGTAGCGGCGGACTGAAGAAAACCTCTTCGGGTGATTGCGGACATTTGGAACCTCTCCCTGTGAATGTGTCGGACAAAAATTGTAACGCCACAACGTTCGGCTGGAGAAGAGTAGCATGTCTGCTTCGCTGCTCGACGGGCACCATAACCATCACAGGGACGCAGATCCCATCGCGCTTACGCTAGAGTAAGCGCATGGCGAAACTAGGACTCATCGCTGGCAACGGACGCTTCCCTTTCCTCCTCCTTGATGCTGCGCGTGCACATGGCCTCGAGGTCGTCGTCGCCGCAATTCAGGAGGAGACCGATCCCGAGATCGACACGCGCGCCGCTGCAGACCCCGCGATCCACCTGCACTGGATGTCGCTCGGCGAACTGTCTCGCCTGATCGAAACCTTCCAGACCGAAGGCGTCACTCGGGCGGTCATGGCCGGTCAGGTAAAGCATAAGCAGATCTTTTCAAGCATTCGTCCGGACTGGAGGCTGGCTAAGCTGCTTCTCAGTCTCCGCACGCGCAACACCGACATGCTTCTGGGCGCAATCGCGAAGGTGCTTGGCGACGAAGGCATAGAGTTGATCTCCTCGACCGCGTACCTCGAGCCGCTGCTCGCGAAGTCCGGAGTTCTCACCAGACGAGCCCCGGACGAAAACGAGCAGAAAAACGTTGCGTACGGACGTACCGTAGGATGCGCCGTTGCCGCCTACGACCTTGGCCAGACGGTGGTGATCGCTGCACAGGCCTGCGTTGCCGTCGAAGCCATGGAGGGCACAGATGCTACGATCCGCCGTGCGGGCGCGCTCTTCCGTACGCTCGACCAAGCCGAAGGCGGCGGCGCTGCAGGCTCGACCTTAGGACGCTCGTTGACCGTGGTTAAAGTCGCGAAACCCAATCAGGATATGCGTTTCGACGTGCCCGTGATCGGCGTGGCAACGATCGAAGCGATGCGTGAAGCAGGAGCGACATGCCTTTCGATCGAAGCCAACCGCACCTTGATGTTCGACCCCACTGCGATCGTGGCTGCGGCGGATGAGTCAGGAATCAGCATCATCGCCGTCGCGAACCAACCGGAAGGAACGTCCTCGGTGAACGAGCGATTCAGCAACGATGCAGGAGCCAGAGTAAAATAACGCACAACAGTCTGAGCCAGCCGTAAACGGCTCACGCTATCGAGCACCAGATCGACACAAGGGGATCACCATGCGCAAATCAGTTTGGATTGCACTTACTCTCGGCGTAGCGGCCGTCTGCAGTATCGGATACAAAGCCTCCGGAGCGCCGCGAGCGGACACCGTGCAGACTGGCGCAACGGCGCCCGACTTTACCCTGCCCTCTCAGGAAGACAAGCCCGTCAGCCTCAGCGACTACAAAGGAAAATGGGTTGTGCTCTACTTCTATCCCAAGGACCAGACCTCCGGCTGCACCATCGAAGCTCACAACTTCCAGCGCGATCTGTCTAAGTACACCGCTCTCAATGCGGTCGTGCTCGGCGTGAGCCTGGACACGGTCGAAGGTCACAAGACCTGGTGCTCCAAAGACACCTTCGGGTTCAAGCTCCTCGCAGATCCTGATCACAAAGTGGTCGATGCTTATGGCGTTCCCTTGAAGACCTTTGGCCCCGCGAAGTACGCCAATCGCGAGACCTTCCTCATCTCGCCCGAAGGCAAAGTCGTCAAGGTGTGGGAGAAGGTCGATCCCAACGTGCACAGCACCGAAGTGCTCGCCGAAATCAACGCAGCGAAGAAGTAAAAACCAAACAACAGACGCAAAAAGGCCCGGGCTCTCAATGGAGGAGTCCGGGCCTATTTGCTTGCCTTAAAGGTGATTACTTCTTTGCCGTCTTTTTTGCTGCGGTCTTCTTTGCCGGGGCCTTCTTTGCAGCGGCCTTCTTCGCAGGAGCTTTCTTCGCCGCTGCCTTTTTAGCAGGAGCCTTCTTCGCTGCTGCCTTCTTCGCTGGTGCCTTTTTTGCTGCTGCTTTCTTCGTTGCCAAGGTAGTACCTCTCGTCTTTAGTTTTTTGCTGCTTGCAGTGCCCTTGTTGCCGATCGCCGTTTTCGAGGCGACCTTACCGCCGCGCGGAGCACTGGACTTCTTCGCGGCAGATCTTGACTTGGCTGGGCTCGCCTTGGGAGCGGCTTTCTTCGCCATAAACTTCTTTGCGCCGCCGGTTGAACTCGCACTCTTCTTGGCGGAAGTTTTCGATCGCTTGGCAGGCGCAGCCTTCTTCGCAGGCGCAGCTTTCTTCGCCGGTGCAGCCTTCTTCGCCGGTGCAGCCTTCTTGGCAGGCGAAGCTTTCATTGTCGTCGCCGAGAAGGACCTCCTGCTCGCAGGTCTGGCCGGCGCAGCAGTACGGTTCCTTACAGGCGACTCAGACATCCTGTCCGCAGGTTCGTATCCGGACACCGGCGAGGGAGGCGGCGTGGCGATGCGCGCATTTTCTGCATGCGTGGTTCCATGCGTTGCGTCATCGTCTTCCGCGTCGTCTTCTTCGGTGTCGTCATCATCAGAGGTCATGGTCACCTCTTCCTCTTCGTCGTCGTCATCGACGTGCTTGAAGCCATGGCGGAGATCTTCGTCGCCGCTCTCCGATTCATCCCCGAAGTCCTGGTCATCCTCGGCGGCCGCTGCATAAAGCTTGATTGTCTCGTCGAACATCATCGCCATTTGTCCTCTCACTGCTTTGTACTTTCGCCGCTTACTGCTTCTGCCTTCGAACGTACGATGCAGAAAAACAGGATTGCCTTCCGGCACGAGATTCTAGCAACAGGATGCATCGAAGCGCCAGCAATGGCAAGCAATCTTTTTGGTGAGGAAGCTTATCGTGTAGCTTTTCGTTTTGTTGTGGGCTTTGCATTCCTGCTCGCCGCACGCGAACCGCTTTTCGGCGTCGATGCTTTCTTCGCCGATGAACTTGACTTGGAACTCGCGCGCGTTGCTCCCCGATGCAACGCAGACTTACGTGATGAGCCGCGCACGTTCGCCTTTCCATGCCGGCCGCGCGCGCGCATGCTCGGCGCAAGCTTGATCGGCTCAGTGACCACAAGCGAATGCCCAGGCCGTACGGCATTCGACGAGATGCGGTTCCAGCGCCGCAGGTCTTCTACCGAGACACCGAAGCGGTCCGCAACCGTGACCAGCGTATCTCCGCGACGCACCTGGTACCGCGCCCGCCTCACGCTTGCTGTCACCACGGGCACCACAAGCTCATCGCCCGCCTCGACGCCATCGGCTTCGGTCAGGTCATTCACCTCCGCGATATCGTGTGTATGCGCATGTAGCGCCGTCGCGATGCCCTCCAGAGATTCACCCGCTCGCACTACATGGAACCGCCAATTTGTCCGCTTGTCTTCGGGAACTTCCTTGATGCGCGTCGTGAAGACCTCCCGCATCCCAATCGGAATATGAAGGTCGAACGACATATCGTGCGGAGTCACCATGCGCAGAAGACTCGGGTTGAGCGCAACAATCTCCGACAGCTGCGAGTCCGTAACATCGGCAACCAGACGAAGGTCGATCGGATAATCCACTGTCACCGTGTCCGACAGCACGGGCGCGTCCGGCACAAGCTTGTCAAGCCCGTACTGCTCCGGGTTCTTCGCCATGATGATTGCCGCGATAATACCCGGCACATAGTTCTTCGTCTCAGCGGGCAGCACGTTGCGCCGATACAGCTCCCAGAAATCCGCGTAGCCTGTCTTCATCACCGCGCGCTGCACGTTGCCCGGGCCCCAGTCGTACGCCGCCATCGCCAGGTACCAGTCGCCAAACTGGTTGTAGAGCGTCTTCATGTATTTGGCATATGCAATCGAAGATTTCTGCGGATCGAAGCGTTCATCGAACCATCCGTTGCGCGCCAGGCCGTACGCTCCAGTTGGCATGAACTGCCACATCCCGCCCGCGCCCGAACGAGCATTCAGCGCCTGCGGCTGAAAGCCCGACTCCGCCACCGCAAGATAGATCAGGTCCTGTGGCACGCCCTGATCGCGCAGGTTCTTCGAAATCATTTCCTTGTACTTGCCTGCACGCTCAAGCGAACGCAGAAGATGGGCATGCCCCCCGGGAGAGTTCGAAAAATAGCTGATGAACCCGGCAACATAATCGTTGACCACCAGAGGGAAGTCGGATTGTGTGGTCTTCAACTCAGCCGCCACCTTCGCCGTCAGCGCAGCGTTGGGAGGAAATGTCACGTCGTTGACCGCGTCCAGCGGAGCCGCCTCGAGCACAGGCGAAAAACCATTGCCTTGCTTCAGCGCTGCCATCTCCAGCGAGTTCACCGCATTCAGAAGATGATCAAATTCGTCGGCGAGCTGCGGATCGTTTTTCAAATCCATCCCGCTGGTCAGCATCAGGTCCACCGCGGAATCGAAATCCACCCTCGCCGCATCCAGGTGTCCGGCGCGATAGTTCTCGACGCCGCTGCGATACGCAGTCTCCGCACGGTTAATCAACTGCTGCGCTTTGGCCGAGTGCGCCGCATCGTCCACAGCCTGCTCGGCAGGCGTCTTTGCAGGACCAGCTAGCGCAGTGCCCCGGCTCCCAGACTGCGTGATCACCGGTGCAGTCGCTTGCGGAGGAACACTCCCCGGCGCCGCCGCATTGTCCTTGGGACAGCCCGCAAGCATCACCAGCGGCACACAGGCCACCGCCAGTGCCCACCGCCGCACCACATTCAGTAAAGGTCTTCGAGCCATTGTCCCTGCTCATTGTAAGACGAGCAAGCCTCGAGAGGAGCGTTTATTGCATCACTCGGCTCCCGCCGCGCCGTCAAGCCCAAACCGTAGTAAGCAAGCAGCCCCCGTGGTATCGCAAGCCATCGCGCATCACACGCTCGGCCAGCTTCAAACAACCTCACCGCCCGGCATACGTATCGAACTCGAGTTCGCTCGGCGACCGCAAATTAAGGCTCTTCGCCAGACCGTCCGGGGCAAGCGGAAGCCACAGGTTGAAGATCGTTCCCGTTCGCGCACACTCGGCCGCCGTCCGTGACCGAAACCGGATCGACCCGCCATGCTTCTCTATCAGCGACCGGACCAGCCACAACCCGATACCTGTCCCTTGATCGCCCTTAGTCGTCGAGAATAGTCCAAACAAACTCGGACGGAACGCCGCATCAATGCCCGAGCCCGTATCTGCAATCGTGATCGAGTAACCGCGACGCACTATCTCGGAAGTCTCCTCCACTCCCTCGCTATGCTGCGGCCAAAAGGTACGCGGCTGCACCCTCACCAGAATGCGGCCTCCCGAACCAGTCGCCTCCTCCGCATTGCTCAGCAGGTTGATCAGGATCTGACGTAGTTCGCTGGAGTACCCCAGCAGGTCATCCTCCCCTCGCATCCTGGTCTCCACCACGATGCCATGCTTCATCAAAACAGGTTCCTGCAACTCCAACACATTCATGACAAGGCGATGGAGGGAGAGGCGCGAAGGTCCACTCGAACCCTGGTACAGTGCCAGCGAGTTATGAGCAATGCCGTTCGCCCGGCTCACCTCCGAAGCAGCGCTTCGCGCCAGGTCTGCCAGGTCGCTGGGCAACCTCGCGTCCTCCACAAGCAGAAACAGCAAGTTGCCCACAGAATCCAGCGGGTTTCTGATCTCATGCGAGATCGACGCGGAGATCCTGCCCGCGGCCGCCAACTTTTCCGACGCAATCAGGGCTGCCAGGGCACGATCTTTTTCCTCGCGTGTGTTCGTCAGCATTCCCATCGATCGACCCATGTCTTCGGCGAGCACTGGAGTCGCTCGAGCAAACAGTATCGCCGAGGCCACCGATGCAATCGCGCACAACACCTTCACCGCGGCGGACATCGGATAAACGGGCCACCAGATGGTCACAATCTCCATCACGTGCGTCGCCGCACAACTCACAATGAAGGTTCCAAACGCTACGGCGATCCATACATAGCTGCGCAGATCCGCCATCCGTCGCAACTTCCCCGCCATCCAGAACAGGCAGACAAAAATCGTAATATACGAAATCGCGATGAGAGCATCCATCGACACGTTGGTCCACACCAGCCGGGGCTGCAGAAGATAGCAGTACCGATGAGGAAGATAGTTTGTCGAGAGAGGCGATCCCAGAACACCGCTCCGTGCGATGCCGATGGACCCGAAAAGAAGCAAAGCGGCACAAAGGAAAGTCTTCTTCAACACCCATCCCCTGACGAGAAACTAACTCGGAACAAAGCGCGATAGGACTCAGCACGTCCCAGGTTAAAGTCGATCCTCCAGGGACGAGTTCCTCGCGCTCCATTGAAAGTTACCACACCCACATCGCTCTCTCTGGCACCTGCGAGACAACGTGGACAAGCGCCCACCGGCAGCCTCCTCATTGAAGTATCCGTCTCCCCTTCTCTGCGTCCGTGAGCGCAGCATCGACTCCTCGGAGCGGGTGTTAAGATAGACACTGAGGCCTCTCACCGACACAATGGATCCAAGTCACATTCGCAACTTCGCGATCATCGCGCATATTGATCATGGCAAGTCCACTCTCTCCGACCGGCTCCTCGAGCTGACCGGCTCCGTGACCTCGCGCGAGATGCAGGCGCAGGTGCTCGACGCGATGGACCTGGAACGCGAACGCGGCATCACCATCAAAGCCCATACCGTCCGCATGATGTACAAGGCGCAGGACGGCGAAACCTATCAGCTCAACCTCATCGACACGCCTGGCCACGTCGACTTTTCTTACGAAGTCTCCCGTTCGCTGGCCTCCTGCGAAGGCGCTCTTCTTGTCGTCGATGCCTCGCAGGGTGTAGAAGCACAAACCCTTGCCAACGCCTATCTCGCCATCTCGAACGGCCTTGAGATCATTCCGATCATCAATAAAATCGACCTCCCCAGCGCCGACATCGAGCGCACCAAGGAGATGATCGAAAAGTCCGTTGGCCTCCCCGCCGACGATGCCATCGCCGTCTCCGCAAAAACCGGTCTCAACGTAGCCGCCATCCTCGAAGCCGTCGTCACGCTGCTCCCTCCCCCGCAGGGCGACCCCGAAGCCCCGCTGCAGGCGCTCATCTTCGACAGCTGGTTCGACCCCTACAGAGGCGTCATCGTGCTGGCGCGCATCATCAATGGCAAGCTCAGCAAGGGCATGAAGATCAAGGTCATGTCGAACGGCAAGATGTTCGACGTCGAGAGCATGGGCGTGATGACGCCGAAGCCCATTGAGCTCGCCGAACTCAGCGCAGGCGAAGTCGGCTTCTTCGTCGCAACCATCAAAAACGTGGCTGACACCAAGGTGGGCGACACCATCACCTCAGTGGAAAATCCCTGCTCCGCAGCCCTGCCTGGTTTCGAAGACATCAAGAGCATGGTCTTCGCCGGCCTCTACACAGTGGACTCGCACGAACACGCCATGCTGCGCGACGCACTCGAAAAACTCCGCCTCAACGATGCGAGCTTCTCCTTCGAACCCGAGTCCTCCGTAGCCCTCGGCTTCGGCTTTCGCTGCGGCTTCCTCGGTCTGCTCCACCTCGAAATCATTCAAGAGCGGCTCGAGCGCGAGTACGATCTCGACCTCATCACCACTGCCCCCGGCGTTCGATACAAAATCACCCTCACCGACGGCAGCGCCATCGAAGTCGACAACCCCTCCCGCTGGCCCGACCCTTCCAACATCGAGCAGATCGAAGAACCGGTCATCATCGCAAAAATTCTCACCAACGAAGAGTACGTTGGCGGCATTCTGAAACTGGTCGAAGAAAAGCGCGGCCGGCAGCAAAACATGGAATACGTCTCCGACACGCGCGTGCTGATCACCTACGAACTTCCCCTCAACGAGATCGTTCTTGATTTTTACGACCGGCTCAAAACCGTCTCGCGCGGATACGCCTCACTCGACTACCAGCTCGCCGGCTCCTGGGTGTCGCCCATGGTCAAAATGGACATTCTCATCGGTGGCGATCCCGTCGACGCCCTCTCGATCATCATCCACAAAGATTTCGCCCAGCAGCGCGGGCGTGCCCTGGTCTCAAAGATGCGCGAACTTATCCCACGACAAATGTTTGAGGTCGCCATCCAGGCCGCCATCGGATCGAAAGTGATCGCGCGCGAAACCGTGACGGCCATTCGCAAAAATGTCATCGCCAAGTGCTACGGCGGAGACATCAGCCGAAAGCGCAAGCTTCTCGATAAGCAAAAAGAAGGTAAAAAGCGCATGAAGCGGATCGGCAAAGTGGACATTCCGCAGGAAGCCTTCCTGGCCGTGCTCAAAGTAGGCGAAGATTAGCCTCGCTCGCCCATTCTTCCGGCCCCGGTGTAGTTGCAATCCCAAAAAATCTCTGCTTGGGCTCTGACGAACCGCCGCCGCTGCTTTGTTTGCTGCACCACTCGCGCAACCGTACCCAGCCACCCATGGTGACAGCGAAGCAACTCGCGCTTATCTCCGCCTGGTGGCGAATCACAAAGGACGGACAATCAAAGACTTGTCATAAGGTGCTGTAAGCTCGCTCACTGGCACAGAATGTTCGCACCTTGAGGCCGCCTAGCGCATCAATCCGCGTCTATGGTCGAGCAGAATGTGCAGAAGATGCCGAATTTGTAACTTGATCGTAACTTCAATCTGTGGAAACTGTTGATCTGCCTCAACTTGACCGGCCCCTCGAAAGAAGCCCACGCCAGATCACTTGGGGCTTGCGCGAAACCCATCATTTTGCAAGTACTTACGCCACAAGCACGCGACCGTTCCTTTGCGCAAGAGAAATTATGTCTCGGATTTTCTAGTCGAGCGAGCGCTAACGATCCACAGACTTTTCCACAGAAGAAGACGTTAAGCCTGTCCAGCACATGACCGAAGAGCGAGGGAACCCGAAGGTCTGCCTCGCGCACCGGTTGTTGTAGTCCAACTGCTACTTCGAAGCAGGCGTCGGCCGAGTAGTGGTGCGAGGACGGGCTGTAGTGGGACTGGAAGGCGCAGAAGGCATCGGTGCAGCTACACCCGACGAGGTGTTGTACGCCGTCACCACAGCCTGAGTCACATCCGTATTCGGGACCGCCCACATCACGTTGCTCTGTTGTCCGCTCACATCCAGCAGCAGCGTGTAGCCGTTCTGCGCGACGTAAGTCTTTAGTGCGACCGAGACCTTCGCGGCCACTTTGCCATACGCCTCCTGCAGATCGGTGTTGTAGGCCGTCTGGGCGTCTTCGGCATCGCGGTTCAGCTGTTTCTCTTTCGTGTCTATATTTCGCAGACGGGTCGCGCGCTCTTCGTCCGACAAGGTCGCCGGCGCACTCTGCATCTGCTTCTTCAGCGAGTCGACCTCTTGCGAAAGCGTGTCGATCTGCGCCTTCCGCGGCTTGTATTTCTCCTGAACGTCCTGCACAGCACGCTGGCCTTCGTTGGTAGCGAAGACAGCTTGTTCAAAGGCGATCAGCGCGATCTTCGCCGGAATAGCCTGCGGCTGTACCGACGCCTGAGAGGTAGGCGGTGCGGAGGCAGCGGCCGGGGTTGCCTGGGCGAGGCCAGCACCGGAACTCAGTGCTGCTGCGAATGCGGTTGCGAAAACAAAATTGCGTTTCATACGGCGTGTGGTACTCCTTCTCAAATTCTTTGCAGCTGTCCGTTTCGACGAAAGCCCTGCCGATTCAGCTGCCCATCTCACGTGAACCTCCAGCGAGAAGGCCACCTAGCGGACCTCCTCGCAGATGCAAAGGTTCTTCTACTTGGTCGCTGGCTTTGGCGCTGCACTGCGCGGACGAGCCGCCGGTGAAGGAGCAGAGGGAACCGGCGCCGCAACTCCCGAGGAAGTGTTATACACATCCACAATCGCCTGCGAGATATCGGTCGTTCCAGGCTGGGTCCACAGGATCGACAATCCCCCCTGCTGGCCAGTGTTATCCAGCAGCATGGTGTAGCCGTTATCCTGCACGTACTTGATCACCACAGGACCAAGCTTCTTGGCCACGCCGCCGATGGTCTCCTGCAGTTCGCCATTATACGAGTTCTGAGCATCCTCGCCGTCGCGCTGCAGCTGTTTTTCCTTGGCGTCGATCGAACGAAGCTTGGCCGCACGCTCCGTGTCGCTCAGCGTGGCAGGCGCACTCTGCATCTGCTTCTTCAGCGTGTCAACCTCTTGGGCAAGAGTCTGCAGCTGCTCCTTCTTGGGTTCAAACTTCTTCTGCAAGGTCTGCAGATCGCGCTGGCCTTCATTGGTCGCCGCGGCAACCTGCTCAAATTCAATCAAAGCGATCTTTGCCGGTGTCGCGTGAGGCGCAGGTGCAGCAACGGGCGCGCTGGCCGGTGCGGAGGCTGCAGAGGACGCAGCGGTCTGGGCCACTCCAGCAGCGGACGTCAGTCCCGCAGCAAGGGCGGTGACAATAACTAGAATACGATTCATGCGGTGTGTGGTACTCCTTCGAGAATTGTCCAAAATGATTCGGCCTCGGGCGCACCGTTCGAGTGCCTTCCGTGCCGTTCGCAGCAGCCACTCGATCGACGCGCTCGTTCAGCACACGCCCATCTCTTTCCTTGATCCACCGACTCCCATCCGCCGCAGATTACGCACAAAAACGAGAGGTCTGCCAGAACAAATCAGATTATAGGACCCAACTCTGACACGGTCAATGCGACCCAACGCTGCCCGATCCGCTCCTTTTGCCGGAGGAACACCCTGAGCAAGGCATGTAGCAGCTCCAGCCTCGCGGATACGGAAATCTGGAGCCAAATCACCTTCTCCTTTCATTTCCTGAACCACGGTCCGGGTCGACCTTCGAAAAAGTCAGCATATAGCTGGTTTCCATTTGGCCCTTTGATTGCACGTACATTGGAGGCATTTGAACGGGGTAACAACCCTGGATGCCCATGTATTGCCTCGGTTTTGAAACAAGCTGCACCCTTGGATGGTGTAGATAGTCAGCCGGCGGACACTTCCGAGAGGAAGTTTTTTCAGGAGGCCAGTGACTGGCCATTCTTCAAACGTTTCGAAACTGTACGAACTGTCTAAGAATCTGGTTACGTGAGGCCCCTTGAAGGGGGCGTGCTCTCTGCGAGCGCCGGGCGCGTTCTATAAATACCGTCCTTGCCAATTGCTCGCATTGCGCGTACCGTAGAAGTTGCCTTGTGAACCGGCTGTGGGTGCCGATCACTGTGTGGCCACCAGAAAACTTACCAGCGTAGGTTTGGCGGAAGCAAGCACAGGATTACAGTGGACCGGCTTAATCGGACTCTGTCGCAAACAGGTGAAGGGTGCAAAGGTGCGCTGCTGTCAGGCGTTCCGGCTGTGCGTAGCCGCTCATTGAATTGCCCGTGAATCAATGACTGTCTGGTTACAGCTAAGAGCATTGAAGACGTCTTTTTGAGTACAACTTGAGACCGTTTCCTCCGACGCTGCAATTCCGGTTTGGTTGGTTCTCCGTGACTGATACGGGGAGCGAGAGACCGCGCCGTGGGAGTGGACCGCGCATTGCGATCTAAAGCAATAGGAAGTGGAAGCATGACTTCAGAGCAGAATGTAACCGAGGTGGACTCCCACCAAAGTTCGACCATGTCGCCCAGCCAGAATGACGGTGACTCCCAGTTTTCCGGACCGAACGTGCCTCACGGTATGGGCCTGTCTAAAAGCAGCCGACGCCGCCGCCGGAAGCGTAAGAACAAAGGGTCCGAGGCCGCGCCTGGAGCCCAGGCAAGTGCTCCATCGAGCAGCCAGTCCGGCGCTGACCAGGGTTCGGCGCCAGCCTCGGGCCAGCCTATCGCGTCCATCCAAGGCGCCGCCGCGCCAGCGCAATCCGCCCAGCCGCAAGGTCAAAACTCTTTCGCCAATGCCAGTCAGCAGCAGGCTCCTGGAGCCAAGCGCTGGAAGAAGAAGTTTCGCGACCGCGACCGTCAGCGCCCGGCGGACAATCCAGGCAATGCCACCAGCGGAAGCACCAACCACGCCGGAGGTGGTTTCCGCGATCGCGACAGCCATCAACCTGGAAACAACAGCAATGGCTTCAAGCGCAAAAGCGGTGGAGGTGGGGGCAAGCAGCAACGTGGTCCGCGCAGCTTCGTCGGGCCCATGGACCACAGCTACAGGGCGGTCAATGGAAATTTTGCCGAAACGCCGCCGTCGACCATCGAAGCCCACGGGAATTATCAGAGCCGCAACGGTGGAGGACGGAGCAGCAGCTACCACCAGAGCGACTCGCAGCCGATCGACTACTCGCAGGGACGGGCTATCCCAATCGCCGAGGACGCGCCCACGAAAATTTTCTTCTTCATCGAAGACCTCTTCTTCATCGCGAAAATCCAGGAGACCGCGCGCAAACTCGGCGTCAAAGTCGCCTTCGTCAAAAACGATAAGGAGTCGATCGCTGCCCTGGTGGGTGGAGAAGAAGAAGACCGTCCCGGCCTGATCGTTTTCGATCTCAATAATGCGAATGCCAAGCCGCTCACGCTGATTCCCAAGCTGAAGACCAAGCTGAAACGCAGCACATCGATCGTCGGATTTCTGTCGCACTTGCAGGGCGATCTGAAGGCGAAGGCAGTCGAAGCAGGCTGCGATACAGTTATGCCGCGGGCCGCGTTCTCTCAGAACCTGCCCAACCTTCTGCGCCGCTACGGCATGGAAGAGGAAGAAGAAGCGAACTTCAACCAGTAACTATGCTGGTGCGACGTGAAGGAATGGGGTGCGGCAGCTTGCCGTGCCCTTTTTCTTTTCGGAGGTCCAGGGACTCGGCCTCTTCCCTACCCCGGTGGCCAGCTCATCCGCCGGCCGCCGAGTAGATGCACGTGCAGATGATTGACCGTCTGTCCGCCATCCTCACCGGTGTTCACCACAATCCTGTAGCCGCCGTCGAGTTCATGCTCGCGCGCCACCTTGGCCGCTGCGGCCATCAACTGGCCCAGGGTAGCGGTATCCTCGGCCAGTGCCTCTGCGTGTGAAGCAATGTGTCGCTTTGGGATCAGCAGCATGTGGGTTGGAGCCTGGGGATTGATATCAGGAAAGGCGATACAGCACTCGTCCTCATACGCCCGGTTGGCTGGGATGGTGCCATCCACGATCTTGCAAAACAGACAGTCAGGAGAACAAGGGAGAGAAGCTCTGGGTTTATTCTTCATGGTTTATTTTCAAAGTATTTCGGATGCTCTCCTGCGGCCCATGGGTTGTAAGCTGCGGCAAATGCAGACCTTTGCACGATGGGCGGATGACTTGCCTCCCAGAAATTGACGATCGGATGCGGCGTCGGGTCTTCGAGCGATGCTTCCCCAAGCCGCTGAAAGCCTTCGGCCATCACACTCTGTGGATCGGCGACCACGCCATGGATCGCTTCCAGCCCATACACATCGGCCGCATGCTCGATTGACCGGCTGAAGGCGTTGTCGATCGGCTCTGAGACAAAGCTCAGCACCTGCAGCACCAGCACCAGCACCACGAGAAACGCCCAGTCATTCTCTGTGCGAATACGCCACCCCGCACCATACCTGCGAAGCAGCCAAAGCGCCATCCGCTGCCCCAGGTAGAACCCGGCCAGCAGAAGCACCGCGCTGAACAGCACGCCCTGCACAATGTGGTGCAGAGCATAGTGCCCAAGCTCATGCCCGAAGACGCCGGCAAGCTCATCCTGCGTGGCTCCGGCGACTGTCGTATCCCACAAGACAAGCCGCTTCGAAGGCCCGAACCCTGTCACGTAGGCATTCAGACTCGTCACCTTGCGACTGGCGCGCATCAGGAACATGCGGTCCGCGGGCAGAGGGACGCCGCTTCGTACTGCGACTTCTTCGAGCTTCTCCGTCAAAGCAGGATGACTCCGCTCGAGAGGTTCAAACTTGTTGAACAAGGGATCGACTACAACCGGCGCGAGAACAACACCGAACAACACCGATGCCATCGCCGGAATCCAGAACCAGAACCACCATCTTCCCGGCGAACGCCCTATGACCCAAAACAGCACCTTCACGAGAAGCCCCGCCCCAATCCAGGTCAGCAGGAAACCCTTTGCCTGGTCCCCGGCCCAGCTCCCCCACCCCTGCACCGAAAGACCAAATTTGAGCCCGACGTGATGTCCGTACACCCGCATCGGCGCGTTCAGCAGCGTCATCGCCAGCAGCAGCAGAAACACAAACGCGAAGCATTGGCCCCAGCGGTTCCTGGTCAGCCTCTCGGCCAGGCCACTCATCCACGCAGCGCTACCCAGGCCAAGCAGAAGCACAAGCTGCAACACTTCCCAGCCTTCACCGCCGAAGTGCAACGTCGTTCGCGCGCGAAACAGCTCTTGCGCCATCTCCAGTTTTTGCGCTGACAGCGTGTATGCCGTTCGATTGCCCGCCGCTGCGCGCAAAGCCCGGGCCTCGGAGGGCGTGGTGCCTTCGGTACGCACAGCGGCCAACGTAAACAGCACAACCGCCATCGTAAACAGCAAAACGGCCAACGACACAACCAGCAAACCACGGAGTCGCGTCCCGCTCAAGGTCTTATAGAACATTGAGACAGTCTGCATGATGGAGGCGTGCTGCGCAAAACGAGAGTCGAGGGACAGTGCGCTTTTGCGCGGGCCGCGTTCATTTCACAACTTGTAAACCGGGTTCGCTTGGCCTCCCGATTTGTCGGCGCAAAGTTCTCCTCGTAGCCGGTGGTAGCGCCACCCGAAGGGCGTACACCCGTCACGAAGTGACCGCCCCACGCGAAGTGGGTCCGGCCGACAGGCCATCTCGTTAGCGAGACAATCCAACGTCCGGCTTGTCCGCCCCAAGCTCCAGCCCAAACCGTGACAGCTCGCGCTTCTGCAGGGTGTAATCAATAAAGAAACCAATCCCAACGGCCACCGGTATCAGCCCCACTGCGGCTCCGGCCAGCACCTCAAACGTATGCACCACCCACGCCAGGACAGCGAAAAACAAAACCAGTCCGATGCCCGCCGAGACCAGCACAATGGCTGTCCGCCGCGCAGTGCCAAGACTTCGCAGCGGGTCCCTGACCGTGGGCCTCTCCTCATCGCCAGGACCTAGGCTTTTCTCGATGTCCGCCAATGGTATGCCGCGAGCCAGCATGGCCATTCGCTCTTGCGACCGGAGCTGCCGCTTTTGTGCCTCCAGCCATATCCCCGAAATAATGGCAACGACGCCAACGGCGCAACCCGCGACCGGCACGATAAACGGACTCATCAGAAATTCCATAGACTACCTCCCTCTCTCTGCCCGCGTTAGACCGAAGCCTCTTCGCAAAGTTTCACTGGCCACCATGAAACTTTCCGGGCACTCTATGGTCTAATCCCGCTTGCACGCCGATCTCAGCTTCGAACAGGTAGTGCGCGACCATCAGGAGATGGTCTTCCGCACCCTCACGCGCCTCACCGGCACGCGCGATCACGTCGAAGACCTTGCCCAGGAGGTCTTCCTTCGCCTCTACCGCGCTCTGCCCAGCTTTCGCGGCGAGTCACTCGTCTCTACCTATCTCTATCGCATCACCCTCAACGTTGCGCAGGACGAGTGGAAGCGCCGTAAGCGTGAGGACAGCACCAAGGTCTCCCTCTCTGACGAAGTCACGCAGTGGGAAGACCGGCTCGAGCACCCAAGCCTGAACGCCGAGCAGCAGCTCGAAGAACGCGAGTTCCAGCTTTCGGTGGAAGAACAACTCCAGCGCCTCAGCCAGGTGGAACGCGCCATCCTCGTGCTCTATCATCAGGAGGAGCGAACCTACGCGCAGATCGCACACGTGCTCAGCCTGCCCATCGGCACCGTACGGACGCATCTGCACAGGGGACGGAAAAAGCTTCGTGAGGCCATCCAGCAACAGCAAGCCAACGAAAGGAGAACGCCATGCCTGGACAGCCGCTAGAGCAGAGCCCTGACGACGCGCCACGCACCCCATTCAATTCCCTGCCGGCCCGTGGGTCGAACAACCACTCGGCGGCCGCCGAGCTCGACCTTCGCCTGACCCGCGCCCTTGAAGCCGCACCGCGCCCGCACATCCCGGCAAACTTTGCCAGCAGCGTTGCCGCCAGGCTGCCCGCGCGCCTGCCCGCCTCGGTGCCGGTCACCCATTACGGCCGTTCCGCGATACTGGCCGGCATCGTGATAGCCTTCGCCGCAATGCTGGTCCTGGCTGCACCGTCAGCCGGACGCGGGATCTTCCGGCTCGCTATGGAAGGGACGTTCCTCATCCTCTACGTCAGCCTCACGGTGTGGTTCACGGTTTCGCATACCCGCGCGAGCTAGTTTTCGCATTCACATTTGCGGGTGCCATGCGGGGTTCTCATTCGGCTCAAGCATGTTCGTAGAAGTGCCGCGCTGAGGAGCATTCATCGTGGACGACGCGCCGGAGTCGAGGCTGTGCCGGAGAACTGTGCCTTCGGTCAGACACTTAGAAACTTAGCCAGCCTTGCGCTCTTCAAGGACTTCGTCGAGCATGTGGGCGATCGAGCCTGCGCGTGTGCGAACCGACTGTTGCGAGCTCTGGAGGCTGCCGGCAAGCGAGGCCAGTTGATCGTGGCGCTGACGTGCGGTGCAGAGCTCGTCGGCGATGTTGAGCGCGGCGAGTACGGCTACGCGCAAGCTGTCCACCGTTTTGCCGTGGGCGGAGACAGCCCGCATCTTGGCGTCTACGATGGCGGCGAGTCGCTCGATGTAGGCAGGATCGGTGCCGCGGAGATGGTAGATCTGGTCGTAAATGTCGACGGCGATGGCCTGACATTCGGGGGCTGACTGCTGGGTTTCAGTGGTCTGGTCCATCGCGTCTCCTTTTCTTGAAATTACAGGTTGTTGAATTAGAGCAGTTCGTCCATCTGCTCGAGCATCTTTTCGACGCGCTGGCGAACGGCTTCGCGCTCTTTGCTGAGGGTGTTGATTTCGGATTCGGCCATGGCGGCGAGGCTTTGGTGGTCGGCTAACTGGGCGCGGAGGCTGGCGACTTCGGCTTCGGCGGCGGCGCGGGATTCGCGTTCACGCTTGACGATTTCTACGGCGCGGAGGACCTTTTGCTCGAGCGCCTGGAACTCGTCGACGCTAACGGTGGATGTGCTCATAGGGCGAGTATAGAGGGCGAGTCCGTGGATATGGCTGAGGGAAACGGGGGTGGAATCTATCTGGGTGCGGGAATTTTGCTTACTTTTATGAGCGGCGGAAGTACAAGTGGCCTGCCGGCCGGGCCGCCTGCGCGGCGCGCGGTCACTTCGTGACGGGTGTACCCCTTTGGTGGGCGCGCCCGTTGGTCGCGAACGGGAAGGGTCGCGGCTGGCGGGGGCGGTTTTAGTTTTCGGCGGGGGCGCGGATGACGCCGCCGAGTTGAGTGAGAGTGGAAATGATGGAGGACCACCAAGAGGTGAGCTCGTCTTCGCGCAGGGTGCGATCGTGGGACTGGAAGACGCATTTGAGCAGGATGGCGTAGTGGGCTGGGGGTACGGACTTGCCCTTGGGGTCGCGGAAGATCTCAGTGGGGCCGAGGCGCTGGAGCTCAGGGATGCCGAGCGCGTCGATGGCAGAGGCGAGGGTGTGCCACGGCATCGTGTCGGGGAAGGTGAAGGAGAAGTCACGCTCGACAGCCTGGAAGCGGGAGAGGTCGTGGGCGATGACCTGTTTGAGAGGCAGCCCGTAGAGCCTTGCGAGATCGAGCTGGGCAAGGAAGATGGGCTGGCGGAGTTTGCGCCGCTGGGTTTCGGCTCCGGACAGTTCGCCGAAGTAGGCAACGGGCTGGTTGTGGAGCAAGGCGGAGGCGCAACGGCCGGGCTGGAGCCAGGCGGGAGCGTCGGCGGTGAAGGTAAGGGCGGGCTGCCCGGGAGGGGAGGACGGTCGCTGGTCAGCACCGAGGTGGAAGAGGGAGAAGAGCGATTCGAGTGCGCCTTTGAGCTCGAAGAAGGGGGCGTCTGCGGCAGGGTGGAGGGGGGTGGGGTTGGGGTTGGCAGAGGTGAGGCCGAGGGTGAGCTGGGCGGACTCTTGGACGGCGTCAGTGACGGTGCTGTCGGGCACCAGGGTGCCGGTGAAGATGTGGCCCTGTTCGAAGAGGCGGACTTCCCTGACGTCGCGGTTGAGGTTTTGGGCGAGCATGGCGACCATGCCGGGGACGAGGGTGGGGCGGAGGAGGAAGGCTTCTTCGGAGAGAGGGTTTTCAAGCGCGACGGGATGGGTGGTGTGGAGTCTCGCTGCGCTCGATGCCCCCATCTCAGCATCGAGATATGGGGCACCCGGATTGGTGAGGGTGTGGGAGGAAGGCGGTTCGTTTTCGCGAAGGCCCACCTTAGGCGTGTGAAGCGGCGCCGAAGATGGAGCACCCCCATGCTGTGCGCGCTCGAAGAAGAGGGCTGTGTCCTGTTGGCTGGCGAAGGTGGTGGAGATGGATTCCGAGAAGCCGAGGGCGAGGAGGCGGGTGCGGACGGCGGCTTCTTTTTGCGCGAGCGGGTGGGCAAGGACGATGCCCGGGGTGGGGAGGGTGTTGGCGAAGCGGTTGTAGCCGTAGACGCGGGCTACTTCTTCGATGAGGTCGATCTCGCGCTCGATGTCGAGACGCCAGGAGGGGAGTTGGACCTGGAAGGTTTGGGTGAACGCGGCGAGGGTTGTGGCGCGTTCGCCCAGGTTAGACGATGAGACGATCGAACCTGGGGCACCCAGCTTTGTGGCGCTCTGGGAATCTGGGTTCGTGGCGGTCTGGGTCTCTGGGTTTGTGGCGCTCGGATTTTGTGTTGCCGGATGTGTGGCCAACGGATTGACCATTCCGGTTTTTCTGATTCCGGCTGGAGCTGTGGTGAGGGTGCACCCGAGGGCGGTGAGGTATTGGTGGACCAGCGGCGCGGTGAGGGCGGATTGAAGGGAGCCGCCTTCGAAGCTGGCGTTGTTCCCTGCGTGGTCGGGCCTGGCGTCGTCGAGGGTGGACCCGAGGTGGCGTTGTACCTGTTTGACGGAGAGCGTGATGGGGGGGCGGTTGGCGGTGCGGGCGGCGATTTCCGGGATGGCGATGTCGAGGAGGTCGCCTTCGGTGTGGCCGCCGTGCTCGAGAATGAGTTGTGAGACGAGGCGGTTGGCGGTGGGGCAGGCGTTGAAGTCGGCTCCTCGCTCGAAGCGGTGGGAGGCGTCGGTGTGGAGGCCGTGGCGGCGTGCGCTGCGGCGGATGCTGGCGGGGTCGAACCAGGCGGCCTCGACGAGGATGTTGCGGGTGTCGGGGGTGATCATGGAGTCGTAGCCGCCCATGACCCCGGCGAGGGCGAGGGGCTTCGCTTGGTCGGCTACGACGAGGTCGTCGGGTTCGAGGGCGCGGTCGGTGCCGTCGAGGAGTTTGATTGTTTCGCCCGCGCGCGCGAGGCGGACGACGAGGCTGCCGTGGATCTTGTCGAGATCGAAGGCGTGGGTGGGATGTCCCATGCCGAGCAGGACGAAGTTGCTGGCGTCGACGGCATTCGCGATCTGCTTCTGGCCGAGGAGTTGGAAGTATTCGGCGATGTGGCCGGTGGAAGTGCCTATGGTGACGTTGCGGAGGACCTGGGCGGTGAAGCGGCCGCAGAGTTCCGGGGCGTCGATGCGGATGGGAAAGGAGGGGTGAGTGGAAGCGGTTGGCGGAGATGCAGGCTTGTCTGCTTTGTCGGCGCCTCCGTTCTCGCGCTGGGCCAGAAGCGGAAGAAGTGGGAGGTTGTAGATGGTAGCGGCTTCGCGTGCGATGCCGTAGTGGTTCATGGCGTCGACGCGATTGGTTGTGATGTCCATCTCGAAGAGGTGGCCGTTGCCGGGACCGAGGTCGTGGACGCCTTCTACCGCGATGCCGCGCAGGGTGAGGTCTTCGGCGAGCTTGTGGTCGTCAGCGGGGATGTTGGGGACGTACGTGCGGAGCCAGTTGGTAAGGATCTTCATGGTGGACGGGTTCTAGTCTAAATGTTCCATTTGAGGAGCATGGTCAGGTTGTGTCGAGCTGGGCTGCGGCCATCTTGCGGATGAAATGTGCCCGGAGGAAATGGACGGGGCTGTTGGAGCGGGCGAAATGCCGGTCCTTCGGCTGCGCCTCTTGCGGTGGGGCTGGCGAGAGGCTTCGCTCGGGATGACACCCTTTTGGTTTTAGGAAGAGGAAGCATCGGCATATGAGGCAGAAGCAGATCCCCTTCGAGGATGACAACCAAAAGGCAAGGGCAACAGCAGATGCGGCCGAGCAGGCGGCTTCGGACTATTGTGGAAGGCCGGTCGGGAAGCCGTCGATGCTGCGGGTGTTTTTCTCGCGCCGGTAGTCTTCGAGGGCGGCTTCGCCTTTGACTTCGGCCCAGCGCGTGAGCTGGTCGCGTTCGCCGGCGTAGTCGTACAAGGGAACGTTGTAGCCGCAGGAGGTCTGGACGAGGTCGACGTGGAGGAGGAGCATCTGGCGGGTGCCGGGGATCTCGGTGTTGTTGAAGTGTGTGGCGAGGAGGGCGTCGTATTCGGGGCTGTGGCGGGGCAGAATGCGGGCGTGGCCGTAGAGCCGGAGGATCTGGGGAGCGCCCTCGAAGGCGCAGAACATGAGGGTGAGGCGGTCGCTGAGCAGGAGGTGGGCGGCGGTCTCGTTGCCGCTGCCGGTGCGGTCAAGATAGAGGACGGTGTGGGGGTCGAGGACGCGGAGCGAAGCGCCGTCGCGGGGGGAGACGTTGACGCGGCCCTGGGGTGCGGCGGAGGCGTTGAAGAAGATGTGCTGGCGTTGGATGAAGTCGAGGTGAGGGGGTTCGATGCGTGCGAATTGTTTGGCCAAGTGCGTGCGCTCCTTCCATTGAGTTTACGTCGGGTGAGCCTGGACGGGAGCGAAGAGGGATGCGGCTGGAGGGTTTGGAAGGACGCAGAAGCAAGACGGGAGTTGCGTTGCGAGAGGTCTGGCGGTGATGATGGCGGCGTGCTTTCTGGAGGCTCGATGCGGATGCGTGAGTGGATCGTTCGGTTGGCGTTGGCGGGAGTTTTGGCTGTGTGGTTTGCGGCGGGCGGCGCGGGGGTGAGGGCGCAGGATAAGGCTGCGCAGGCGAGTGGCTGGCCGGTGGCGGCGGGGCATACGGTGCTGCCGCTGTGGCCCGGGGGTGCGCCAGGGGCGAAGACGGCGAAGGGTCCGGAAGGCGATACGACGACGGACCAGGGGAAGGTGGCGGGGCGCCCGCTGGTGAGGCTGGGCAATGTTTCGGTGCCGACGCTTACGGTCTTTCGTCCGCAAGGGAAGAATACGGGCGCGGCGGTGATCGTGTTTCCGGGCGGCGGATATACGATCCTGGCGATCGATCTCGAAGGCACGGAGGTGTGCGATTGGCTGACGTCGCGGGGGATTACGTGCGTGCTGCTGAAGTACAGGGTGCCGGAGTCAGGGCCGTATCCGAAGTCGGCTGCGGCGTTGGAAGATGCGCAACGCGCGGTGGGGATGGTGCGGGAGCATGCGGTGGAGTGGGGCGTGGACCCGAAGCGGGTGGGGGTGCTGGGGTTTTCGGCAGGCGGGCACCTGGCGGCGGCGGTGAGTACGCACTTTGCGACGAGGCTGTATCCGCGGGCGGATGCGGCGGATGATTTGAGCTGCAGGCCGGACTTTGCCGTGGTGGTGTATCCGGGATATCTGGCGGATGAGAAGAGGGAGTTTGCGTTTAGCGAAGACGTGCCTGTGACGAAGGATACGCCGCCTGCGTTTGTGGTGCAGGCCGAGGATGATCCTGTGCATGTGGAGAATGCGTTGCAGTATTTTATGGCGCTCAAGAAAGCGGGCGTGCCGGCGGAGCTGCATGTGTACGCGAAGGGTGGGCATGGGTATGGGCTGCGCAGGACGGAGCTTCCGGTGACGGGTTGGCCAGCGCTGGCGGAGATTTGGCTGAAGACGATTGGGATGGTGAAGTAGGGGATTTTAGCGTGCGGCGGGGCGTGCGTGCGGGTATGCTCGGGAGGCTGGCTGCCTGGACGTGCGGCTATTTGCTAGAGAGAGGAAATCATTATGGTTCGTATGCTGTTGCATTGGATTTTGAATGCCGTGGCGCTGCTGGTGGTGGCGCATTTTGTCCAGGGGTTCGATATCAGCAATGTGGTTTCGGCGCTGATTGCGGTGGTGGTGATCGGGTTGCTGAATGCGACGCTCGGGCTGCTGTTGAAGGTGATTACGCTGCCTCTGGGGATTTTGACGTTCGGGCTGTTTTTTCTGGTGATCAATGCGGTGGTGCTTTGGTTCTCGAGCAAGTTTGTGCCGGGGTTTGCGGTGACGACGTTCAAGGCGGCGTTTCTGGGGGCGCTCGCGCTGGCGGTGCTGCACCTGCTGTTCGGGTTTGTGGGGAGTGCGATGAAGGCGCGGCGGGTGGTCCGGTAGGTCTGGAGACGCCTGGGTTGGCACGTGGCATTGTTCAAGGATCTACCGCAAGCACAGCGAAAGATCGCTTGCAGGCATGACCGCGAGGAAGGCATTGGGACAGGCGAATCGCCGTCTTTCTTCCATTTTCCACGGCCGTCCGGAGTATGCTCAGGGGAGAAGGAAAAACGAATATGCTGATGGCTGTGCTGGTCGTTGCGGTCGCGTGTCTGCTCTGTCTTGCGGTGCTGCTGATGCGTGGGCAGGCGAGGTTGCCGGAGCAGGATCCGCGCCTGGGGCAGATGGCGGAGGCACTGCCGGCGCAGTTGACCCGGCTGGATGCGCACTTTGAAGCGCTCGACCGGCATCTTCGCGGGGAGGCGGTGCAGCTTCGCACGGACACGGCCGAAGAGGCGCGACGGACGCGGGAGGCGAGCGGACAGGATTTTGCGGCGCTGCGGGCTGAGGTCACGCGGACCATTGCGGAGCTGAGCCAGTTGCTGCAGGCGGGGCTGGGTGGCTTTCGCGCGGACAACAAAGGTTCGGACGAGGCGCTGCGGTTGGCCGTGCAGCAAAGTCTGGATGCGATTGCTCAGCGGCTCGCAGGATTCGTTTCCGAGGCGAACCGCAATCAGCTGGAGGCACGCGAGGCGCTGCATGCACGTCTGAATGAGCTTTCAAGCGGCGCGAATGCACAGCAGGAGAAGCTTCGCAGCACGGTTGAGGAGCGGCTGACGAAGCTGAACGAGGCGAATACGGCGAAGCTGGAGGAGATGCGTGTGACCGTGGATGAGAAGCTGCATGCCACGTTGCAGACGCGGCTGACGGAGAGCTTTGGGCAGGTGACGACGCATCTGGGGGAGGTACAGAAGGGGCTCGGCGAGATGAAGGAATTGGCGACGGGCGTGGGTGATTTGAAGAAGGTGCTGTCGAATGTGAAGTCGCGCGGCGTGGTGGGGGAGTTTCAGCTCGGGCAGCAGTTGGAGCAGATGTTTTCGCCCGAGCAGTACATCAAGAATGCGCGCATCAAGGCCAACACGCTCGAGTCGGTGGAGTATGCGCTGAAGTTTCCCAACGGCGAGGGTGCCGAGGGATATACGCTGCTGCCGATCGATGCGAAATTCCCCAAGGAGGATTGGGAGCGGCTGGAGCATGCGTACGATCATGGCAGCACGGAAGAGATTGCTGCGGCGGGAAAGGCGTTCGAGCGCGGGATTCGGGCGGAAGGCAAGCGGATCTGCGAGAAATATATCGATCCGCCGACGACGATGCCGCACGCCATCATGTTCTTGCCGACGGAAAATCTTTATGCAGAGGTGGTGCGGCGGCCGGGGCTGCAGTCGGAGATTCAGTCCAATTGCCGCGTAACGATTGCTGGACCTTCGACGTTCATGGCGATTTTGACCAGTTTCCAGATGGGCTTCCATACTTTGGCAATTCAAAAGAAGGGCGATGAGGTGTGGCGTGTGCTTTCAAGCGCGAAGAAGGAGTTTGAGACGTATGGCGGCCTGATGCAGAAGGTGGAAGACCAGGTGGGGACGGTGCAGAACACGATCCAGAAGCTTGGGGTGCGGACGCGGGCAATCAACAAGGCGCTGAAGAATGTATCGAGTATTGAGACTGGGGGCGCGCCTTCGAACCTGCTGAGCTTCGAGGAGATTGCCGGAGTCGCTCCTTCGCTGGCTGCCTCGAATGATGAGGATTAGAGGGTTAAAAAGCGCCCTGCGGGGGCGGCGCCCACTTCGTGGGGGGGTATACCCGCTTCGCCCGGGCCTCTCGCTGGTCGGCAACGAAGATCTTTGCTCGCGACGATCGGGAGCGCCCACCGAAGGGGTATACATGTCACGAAGTGACCTTTACACTCGCCTAGGTGCTCAGTATTCTTGAGGCTGGCTGTTTCGAGCTGGCCGCACACAAAATTCAGGCTTTGACTTCAAGAGTAAACAGGAGAACGAAATGGCAGCAGTTGACGAAAAGGTGAAGCAGATTATTGTCGAGCAACTTCAGGTGGACGAAGCTGAAGTCACACCGGGCGCGAGCTTTCAGGAAGATCTAGGCGCCGACTCCCTCGACGTCGTCGAGCTTGTCATGCAGTTTGAAGAAGCATTCGACATCCAGATTCCCGATGAAGACGCCGAGAAGATCAAGACTGTGAAAGACGCCGTGGATTACATCGAAAAGAACCAGAAGGCGGCCAAGTAAACAATGGAGCAACGTCGCGTCGTCGTTACCGGCCTCGGCCTGATCTGCGGGGTCGGCAAAACTGCCCCTGAGCTCTGGGAAGGCCTGATGGCCGGCCGCAGCGGCATGGCCGAGATCAAGGCTTTCGATCTGACGGGCCATCCTGTCCGTTTTGCCGCCGAGGTCAAGGACTTCGACCCGCTGCTGTTCGTGGACAAGAAAGAGGCCCGCAAGATGGGCCGCTTCATTCACTTTGCGCTGGCTGCTTCGGCGGAGGCGATGGAGCACTCTGGTCTTAAGGTCGACGAGACGAATCGCGATCGCGTGGGCGTGCATATCGGATCGGGCATTGGCGGGTTCGACGTGATTGAGCGCGAGCACCAGAATCTGCTCTCGGGTGGACCACGCAAGGTGTCCCCGTTCTTCATTCCAGGCTCGATCATCAACCTTGCGGCCGGCCATGTTTCGATCAAGTATGGCGCGCGTGGACCGAACGAGGCCACGGCCACGGCATGCACCACCTCGGCTCACTCGATCGGCGACGCGTTCCGCACGATTCAGCGCGGCGATGCCGATGCGATGATCGCGGGTGGGACGGAAGCTTCGATTACGCCTTTGGGCGTGGCTGGGTTTGCGGCGATGCGCGCGCTTTCGACACGGAATGACGATCCTCAACACGCGAGCCGCCCGTTCGATAAGGACCGTGACGGCTTTGTGGTGGGGGAAGGGGCAGGCATCCTGATTCTTGAGGAGCTGGAGTTCGCCAAGGCGCGCGGGGCGAAGATATTGGCCGAGGTGATCGGCTACGGGCTTTCGGCGGATGCGTTCCACATGACGGGCATGGCTCCCGAAGGCGAAGGCTGCTTTCGCTCGATGCAGCATGCGCTGAAGGTTGCGGGGATTACGCCGGACCAGATTGACTATGTGAATGCACATGCGACCTCGACCCCGCTGGGGGATGCGCTGGAGTCGAAGGCCATTGAAAACCTGTTTGGCGAGCGCGCGACCAATCATGAGCTGCTGGTGAGTTCGACCAAGTCCATGACCGGGCATCTTCTAGGTGGCGCGGGTGGCCTCGAGGCCGGCATCACCATTATGGCGATGCAGGAGCAGATTGCGCCGCCTACGATGAACATCGTGGAGCTGGACCCGCAGTGCCGGTTGAACTATGTGCCGAACAAACCGCAGGCAGCGAAGATCGATTATGCCTTGTCGAACTCGTTTGGGTTTGGCGGGACCAATGGGTCGCTGGTGTTCAAACGCTGGATCGAGTAGGGACGGGTGGGTTCATGCAGGAAGGCTTAGCGCCGATACTGCACCGGTGACACCGAGAAGAGATTGAGGGTGATCGGCTGCAGGTTCGCGGGAGGAGCGTGGGTCTAACCCTTTACCGATGGACCTACTGGACGGGCGTGTATGCGTGCGCTTTGTGCCCTTCCATGATTCAGCCGGTACGCGGCCGTAATGGATCGTTGATCCGCTCACGTCCCAGAAGGTGGCGCGGCCGATTTTTCGTATAGAGCTTCTCATCGGTGTCATCGGTACTAAGCTTTTTTAGCGAAAGGCAGCCGTGGTGGCGATGGTGATGATGAGCAGGAGCACCCACCAGCCGACGATGACTGCTGCCGCTTTTCCCCGGCTCACTTTCGCGACGATAGCGGTGCCGAGGATGAGCAGGACCACGTCCCAGATGCCGATGAGGTCGAAGAAGCCAAGTGCGGCCTTGAGCCATGGAGCCGCGTCGGGAAGGTAGTAGCCGAGGTTGGTTCCTACGGGATTTTTGAGGTCGAAGCTCTCGGGATTTCCGCCAAAGGCAATGGTGATGATGGTGAGCAGACCACTGATCAGCCTGGGCAGGGAGCAGTACATCCAAAGGCAGAACATCTGGGCGAAGGTGGTGTGGGCACCCAGGCCGAAGTTGAAGCTGCCCCACAGCACGACCGCGCCGATGGCACTGAAGATGAGGATGATGAGGGGCGAGCCGTAGGAGGTGAACCGGTAGCCGAAGGCCATCGAGCGTACGCGTGCGGCCCTCTGCTCGGGGGTGAGGCTCGAGAGCTGCTCTTCCTGCTTGGGGCTGGAGTGGATGGTGTTTTCGACGACGCGTTCGAAACCCACCTTTTTGTCGATTGTGAAGGTGACGCAAAGGGCCATCAGCACGGCGAGCAGGAAGGGGAGCCACCAGACGGTGCTGCGCAGGATATCGGTGAAGGTTTTGGATGGAGCGACGAAGGTGTCGGCGACGCGCTCGTCCTGCGTGAGGCCTGCTTCGGTGGGCTTGGCGTCGATTGCGTTGAGGCCTTCCATGACTTCTCTCCCTTGCGCGCGAAATGTTGGCAGCCGCAGCCCAATTGTCTGTGCGATCGATGCCGGATTGTAGCTTGGTTCGGCGGGGTGATGCCAGAGAAATCAACGGCCTGACTTGATCGAGAACAGAGTGCAGACGCAACAACAAGAGCGAAGCGACGATGTATGTAGAATCCGGACATGATCCCGGTTCGCGTGTTCTCTTCGCCGAAGTTCCTTGTGCTTTTCTGTTTTCTCGTTGTGGTGGCCAGCACGCCGATACATGCTCTGTCCGCACCGGCAGGTCAGGAGACTGCGGCAGCGGATGCGAAGAACGAAGCTGGCAATGACAACGATGCGAAGGGTTCGCAGGGTGCGAAGGAAGCGAAGGACACGAAGGCCGCAGCGGCTGAAGCCAGCGCTGCGGGTCAGTGGCCTGTCGCGCTGCCTCCGCTTCCGCCGGACGCGCATGCCGCGCAGACGATCACGCTCGACGGCAGGCCGCTGCACTATACGGCGACGGTGGGAACGCTGCCGGTGCGCGATGCGAAAGGCTCGCTGAGCGGTGAAGTGGTATTTACCGCGTACACGTTGGAGGGAAAAGACAGGCCGGTGACGTTTGCGTTCAACGGCGGCCCGGGTGCGGCTTCGGTGTATCTCAACCTGGGAGCGATCGGGCCCAAGCGCGTGGCCTTTGGTGCGGAGGGCCAAAGTCCGTCCGACCCGGCAACGCTGACCGACAATCCGGGGACGTGGCTGGACTTCACGGATCTTGTGTTTATCGATCCGATCGGGACGGGGTTCTCGCGTTCGCTGGTGCCGATCGATGAGGCGAAGAAACAGTTCTACGGGCCGGACCAGGACATTGCCTATCTCTCAAGGGTTATCTACGACTGGCTGGTGAAGAACGGGCGGCTGCAGTCGAGGAAGTACATCGTGGGCGAAAGTTATGGCGGCTATCGCGGGCCGAGGCTGACGGCGTATCTGCAGTCGCAGGTTGGCGTGGCTATGAATGGGCTGGTGCTGGTTTCGCCTGCGATGGCGCCGGCGTTTGGCTCGCCGGATCTTTCGCCGATTCCCTGGATGCTGACGCTGCCTTCGATTGTGGCGGCGAACTATGAGCGGCAGGGCAAGCTTACGGCCGAAAGTATGGCTCCTGTGATCGACTACACGCGGGGCGAGTATGCGGTGGATCTGATGAAGGGAAACAGCGATCCGGCTGCGACGCCGCAGGTGGTGAAGCGCGTGACGGAGTTGACCGGGCTCGATCCGACGTTTGTGAAGCGGTCGGGGGGACGTCTGGAGACGCAGGCGTTTCTGCGCGAGGAGTTTCGCGAGACGGGCAAGCTGGGCAGTCGTTACGATCCGAATGTGACGGCCTACGACCCTTTCCCGTATAACCCGACGCAGGAGACGGATGACCCGATTTTGTTGAGCATTATTGCGCCGACGACGACGGCGATGGTGGATTTTGTGACGCGGACTGTGGGTTGGAAGACGGATGCGCGCTACAACGCGTTGTCGCAGGAAGTGAACCAGTCGTGGCAGCGCGACGGGCAAAAAGGTGCGTTTGAGGGTTCGGAGTCCGCGAGCGATCTGCGCGTTGCAGTGTCGACCGACCCCAAGCTGCGCGTGGTGATTGCACATGGGTGGGCGGATCTTTCGTGCCCGTTCATGGGGTCGGTGTTGACGGTGAGCCAGATGCCGGTGATGGGAGATGCGACGCGGGTCCAGGTGCATGAGTATGCGGGCGGGCATATGTTTTATGCGCGGACGGCGAGCTCGCTTGAACTGCGCAAGGATGTGCTGCAGATGGTGACGCTCCACTGAAAGAAATGGCCTGCCGGCCGGGCTCCCTGCGCGGGAAGTGCCCACTTCGTGGGGGATATACCGGCTTCGCCCGGGCCTCCCGTTGGTCGGCGAACGAAGATCTTCGTTCGCGACCAACGGAAGCGCCATCCGAAGGGGTATACACGTCACGAAGTGACCGCGCGCCGCGCAGGCGGCCCGTCCGGCAGGACAAAAGTCTCCCCTTTGTTTGTGCGATGCACAGGCGCAAGACTTTGTCGCTTGACCAGGATTGAGCGTGCTCGTAGTATCACGCCACTGATCGTGAGTAGACGCGCCCGGGTTCAACCACGGTCGCGCTTTCAGAAACGCCAATGGCAGACAAACACTTGTGTGAGGTAAACGAATGACGCGGAACTCTCTTTTTAGTACTTTGGCTTGTTCTCTGTGTTTTGTGGCGGTATCCCCGCTGGCTGGGGCGCAGACGGCGACCTCGGCGCAAGTGCTGGTGACGGCACCGGTGAACGAGGCGAATCTAACCAAGCTGGCGGGCAATGTGCGGCCTGAAGCGAAGGCGGAGAACGATCGCGGCGCGGTGAGCGACAGCCTGCAGCTCGACCATATGCTGCTGCAGCTGCGGCGTCCGGCAGAGCGCGAAAAGGCGTTGAACGCGCGGATCGAGGCGATGCATGAGCCGGGCAATGCTCTGTTCCACCAGTGGTTGACAGCGGAGCGGCTGGGCCAGGAGTATGGGCCGAATCCGGCGGACATTCGCACGGTGACGGGCTGGCTGGCGGCACATGGTTTCCAGGTGAACAGCGTTTCTCCGAGCGGGATGGTGGTGGACTTCTCCGGTACGGCGGGCCAGGTGAAGGCGGCGTTCCGGACGGAGATTCATGCGCTCGACGTACGGGGCGAGAAGCACATTGGCAACATGCATGACCCGCAGATTCCGGCGGCGCTGGCCGGTGCTGTGGTGGGTGTGACATCGTTGAGCGACTTCCGTCCCAAGCCGGCGAACAAGGGCATTGCGGCCGCGCGAATCGATGGCGGAACGCAAGCCGTGGTGCCGCACGCGGGCAAGGCTGCGGGTGTGAGCCGGGATGCGGCAACGCAAGGCGGAGCGAATCCGAATTTTACAGTCAACAGCTCCTTTCAACTTGTTGTGCCGGACGATTTGCACACGATCTACAACTTCAATCCCGTGTACAAAAGCGGGGTGACGGGCAAGGACGAGACCGTGGTGGTGATTGAAGACACGAACGTGTACTCGATCAAAGACTGGTTCGTGTTTCGTGCCACATTCGGATTGGCGAAGTATGCGAAGGGGAGCTTTACTGAGGTGCATCCGGGCGGGTGCACGGACCCGGGTGTGCTGGTAGGTAATGACGGCGAGGCGATTCTGGATGCGGAGTATGCGAGTGCGGCGGCTCCGAATGCGGCAATCGTACTGGCCTCGTGCGCGGACACGCAGACGACCTTTGGCGGGCTGCTGGCGATGCAGGCGCTGATCAACCAGACGCTTCCTCCTCCGATCATCAGCATCAGCTATGGTGAATGCGAGGCTGGGCTTGGGTCTGCGGGCAATGCGATGTACAACCAGACCTATCAGCAGGCGGCGTCGGAGGGCGTGTCTGTGTTTGTCTCGAGCGGCGATGAGGGTGCGGCGAGCTGCGATGCAAACCAGCCGGCGGCACAGTATGGGATCGCTGTAAGCGGGTTCGCGTCAACGCCGTACAACGTCGCGGTAGGCGGGACCGACTTTGGCGACTCGTACGCCGGAACGAATGCGGACTATTGGAAGGGCACGAACAATGCGACGTATGGCTCGGCGAAGTCGTACATTCCGGAGATTCCGTGGAACGACTCCTGTGCTAGCACGCTGATCACTAATTCGCAGGGTTATAATGTGCCGTTTGGCGCGAACGGGTTCTGCAACTCGACGCTGGGCGAGAAGTATTTTCTGACGACGGCGAGCGGAAGCGGCGGCCCGAGTAACTGCGCGTATGGCGACACGTCTCCGCTGGCCGGAACGCCGGCGTATAGCGGAACGTGCAAGGGATACAGAAAGCCGAATTATCAGCGTGGACTTTTCGGCAACCCGAATGATGCTGTGCGCGACCTTCCGGATGTCTCGCTGTTTGCGGCGAATGGCGTGTTTGGACACTACTACGTGTTCTGCTACAGCCAGCCGGCGGCGGGTACGGGAGGCGCGCCGTGCGTCGGGAATCCGGTGAACTGGTCCGGTGCCGGCGGCACATCGTTTGCGGCTCCGATTGTGGCGGGAATTCAGGCACTGGTGGACCAGTCGACGGGAACGCCGCAGGGCAACCCGAACTATGTCTACTACGCATTGGCCAAGCAGGAGTACAGCGGGACGGGGAACAACTCGTGCAACTCGACCCTGGGCAATGGCGTGGATAATACGTGTACGTTCTACGACATCACCGAAGGCGACAACGATGTGAATTGCCTGGGCACGTTCAACTGCTACACGCCTTCGGGAACCAATGGCGTGCTTTCGGTTTCAAGCAAGGCGTACGAGAAGGCCTACAACAGCAACCGCGGTTGGGACTTTGCCACGGGCATCGGGACGTTGAATGTGACCAACCTGGTGAACAACTGGGGCAAAGCGTTCCAGTAGGTTACTCGTCGGCACTGTGTGAAGTGGACGCTCTTCGGGGCGTCCACTTTTTTTGTGTGTGTCTTGCGGGGCGATGTTTGCTTTGTTGCGGCAGCGGGTCTGCATCGTTGATGGTCTCTGAGCGTCGGTCCCGATATTTCGGTTTAAGACTGCGCATCGAGCGCAGCAAGACCGCTTCCGTCACCCGCACGCGCCTGCACCAACACGCAGGCGGCTGTGAACGACCGACGAGTGCCATCGACCAGTCGCAGCTTCCATTTGTGGGGTCTCTAGTGGCTGAGGAATACTGCGGGTGCGGTGAGGCCTGGCTATTCTGCTTCGCTTGACGGCGAAACCAGGGGCTGCCAGAGTTCGAGGCGGTTGCCTTCGGGGTCGGTGATCCAGGCGAAGCGGCCAAAGGATGAGTTGTCGCGGTGGGGGTCGATGGAGACGCCTGCGGCTGCGAGCTGGGTGAGGAGTGCGTCAAGGTCGTCGACCCGATAGTTGACCATGGCCTGCTGCGGGACTTGGTCGCGGCCTTCGCCGAAGTAGGAGGTGTCCTCGGGAAAGAGCGACCAGATGGTCATGCCGGTGGTCGGAGGAAGCTCGTCGGACCAGAGCAGCATGGCGCCGCCGTGGTCGGCGAGTTGAATGCCGAGGTGGGTGGCGTACCAGGCGGAGAGGGCTTTGGGGTCGAGGGCGCGAAGGAGATGCCGCCGATTCCGGTGACTCGGGCCATGTCTAGGTTCCTCGTGAGCAGGATTCTAAACGATGACTGCGAGATGTCGATGTGATTTCTTTATTGTTTTTGGACGACGACCGCAGTGCCGTAAGCGAGGACTTCGGTGACGCCGTTCATGAGTTCGTTCGCGTCGTAGCGGAAGGCGATGACGGCGTTGGCGCCAAGCTGGGCGGCGTGGAGACTCATCATGGCGTAGGAGTCCTGGCGGGTTTTTTCGCAGAGCTCGGTGAAGAGGGTGATGTCTCCTCCGACGATGGTCTGGATGCCGGCGCCGATGGTGGCGAAGACGTTGCGCGAGCGCACGACGATGCCACGGACGATGCCGAGGTTTTGCGTAATGCGGTAGCCGGGGAGCTCGAGGGCGGAGGTGACGAAGGCCGGGTTGAGGGAGTCGGCTGGTGGAGGGTAGGTCGACATGAGGGCTCCTGTGCGGTGTGCTCGTGATCCGGTGGCGTCCGCTTCTTGTAGCAGGTACGCGCGGGCTGGGCTTGGGGTTCCATTGCTTCCTGCAAGGGTAGGTATACGGCAGACGCAGATCCCCTGCGTGGATGACAACCAGAAAGCAGGTGTCGGCAGCACCGAAACTGCAGATCACTAGATGAAGGTCAAAGGACGAGGGAAGAGGCAGGAACAGTTGCCGAGCTGGAGATTAAAAAAGATGGCCGCCGGAGATTTCGGCGGCCGTGCTGAGCTGCTGTCTTGTGTGCGATCTAGTAGCGGTAGTGATCGGCTTTGTAGGGGCCTTCGACAGGCACACTGAGGTAGTCGGCCTGCTTTTTCGACAGGGTGGTCAGCTTCACGCCGATCTTCTCAAGGTGCAGGCGAGCGACTTCTTCGTCGAGCTTCTTAGGCAGGATGTAGATGCCGACCTTGTAGATGTCCTTGTTCTTCCAGAGATCGAGTTGCGCGAGCGTCTGGTTGGCGAAGCTGTTGGACATGACAAAGCTGGGGTGCCCGGTGGCGCAGCCGAGGTTGACCAGACGGCCTTCAGCGAGAACGAAGATGCTGTTGCCGTTCTCGAAGGTGTACTTGTCGACCTGCGGTTTGATGTTGAGCTTCTTGACGCCTTTGAGAGCGTTGAGCGGCTCCATCTGGATCTCGTTGTCGAAGTGGCCGATGTTGCAGACAATCGCCTGATCCTTCATCAGCTTCATGTGCTCGACGGTGATGATGTCGAGATTTCCCGTGCAGGTGACGTAGATATCGCCACGGCCGAGAGTCTCTTCGAGCGTGGTGACCTCATAGCCTTCCATGGCGGCCTGAAGCGCGTTGATGGGATCGATCTCGGTGACGATGACACGTGCGCCGAGGCCGCGCAGGGAAGCAGCGGAGCCTTTACCTACGTCGCCGTAGCCGCAGACAACAGCGACCTTGCCCGCGATCATGACGTCGGTGGCGCGCTTGATGCCGTCGACGAGCGATTCGCGGCAGCCGTAAAGATTGTCGAATTTAGACTTCGTGACGGAGTCATTCACGTTGATCGCGGGCACGAGGAGCTTGCCTTTTTCGAGCATCTGGTAGAGACGGTGCACGCCGGTGGTGGTCTCTTCGCTCACGCCGCGCCACTCTTTCGCGACCTGCTGCCAGCGGTTGGGGGTCTCGGCATGGATCTGCTTCAGAAGATTCTTGATGACCTCTTCTTCCTGCGATCCGGAGGGCGTGTTGACCCAGGTGTCTTTCTTGCCGTCCGTTGCGTCCTTTTCAAGCTCCACGCCGTTGTGGATCAGAAGGGTGACGTCGCCGCCGTCGTCGATGACGAGCTGCGGGCCGAGGAGGCCGCCTTTGCCGTCGGGGAAGCTGAGCGCCTGGTTGGTGCACCACCAGTACTCTTCCAGGGTCTCGCCCTTCCATGCGAAGACTGGTACGCCAGCGGCTGCAATGGCGGCGGCGGCGTGGTCCTGGGTGGAAAAGATGTTGCAGCTTGCCCAGCGCACGTTCGCGCCCAGGGCGACCATGGTCTCGATCAGCACGGCGGTCTGGATGGTCATGTGCAGCGAGCCGGTGATGCGCACATCGGCTAGGGGCTTGGCGGCGGCGTACTTGTTGCGGATCGACATGAGGCCGGGCATCTCGCGCTCGGCGATGTCGAGTTCCTTGCGGCCGAAGTCGGCGAGAGAAATGTCGGCGACCTTGTAGTCCTGCGCCTGGGCCGCCGTCTGGTTTTCAAGTGTTGCTGCTGGCATGAGAGCCTCGATGGGTTGGATGGTAGGGTGCTACCGGGCGAGAGGAAACCTGCCTGTTACCAGACTAACAACCCCCATCCGGGAGGGCAATCGGGTATTCGCCCTGAGGCTCGGCAAATGTTTGTTGGGGCAAAAAAGACGGCTCAAACTTTCCTTGCTTCAGGTATGGGTTCGACCACTCGGTTCGGAGCGCCCGGGTTTGCGGACCAGCAGAGCAGACATCGCGGCAACCAGGGCCATGCCGCTGATCAGGTAAAGTCCTCCGGAGAAGCTGTGGGTCTGATCGCGGAGACGGCCTGTCATGTAGGGTCCGGCAAAGCCTCCGACGCCTCCAATGACCTGCATCACGGCAACGGCCCCTGCGGCGGCTGCACCCCCAAGCATGCTGGTGGTCAGGGTCCAGAAGGGGCCCATCATGCTCCACAGACCGATGGCGGCGAAAGTCATGGCGCACAGGGCGATCACGAGCGAGTGCGCGGAGGCGGTCCAGGCGAACCCTGCCGCGGCAAGCGTGAGACACCCCGCGATATGCCAGCGCCGCTCGTTGTACTTGTCCGAGCTCCAGCCGACGACCACCGTCATCACCGCGGCGGCAAGGTAGGGCAAAGTGGCGTAGCGGGCGATCAGGATGGCATCGCCACTGGCCGAGCCGCGCGAGAAGCTGTGGAGGATGAGCGGCATCCAGAGGTTGACGATGTACACCCCGACCTGGCTGACGAAGTAGACCGCGGCCAGCACCCAAAGCGCGGGCAGACGGAACGCGTCTCCAAGCCGATGATGCGTGGCTGCGCCGTAGCGCTGCTGGTCTTCGGCAAGCTCACCGGCGAGCCAGGTACGTTCGTCGGGGGTCATCCATGTGGCCTTGCCGGGATTGTCTTTCATCAGGAACAGAACGGAGATACCGAGCAGAATCGTCGGAATGCCTTCAGACAAAAAGAGCCACTGCCAGCCGCGCAGGCCACCCACGCCGTCGAGCTTCAGCAGGTAGCTGGACAGAGGGCCGCCTACGACCCCGGCCAGCGAGGTCGCCGTCATGAAGCGCGCCACAGCCTTGGCACGTTCGGGTGTGGGGAACCAGTAGGTGAGATAGATGATCATGCCGGGGAAGAAGCCGGCTTCGCTCACCCCCAGCAGAAAACGCAGGATGTAGAAAGAGGTGGCCGAGTGCATGAACATCATCAGCGTCGAGATGATGCCCCAGGAGATCATGATGCGGGCAATCCATACGCGTGGGCCAACCCGGGTGAGCATGAGGTTGCTGGGGAGGTCGAACAGCGCGGATCCGAGAAAGAAGATACCTGCGCCCGTGCCGTAGACGGTGTTGCTGAAGTGCAGGTCGCGCTGGATATCGAGCGCGGCGAATCCTACGTTGACGCGGTCCAGGTAGTTCACGATGTAGAGCAGGAAGATGTAGGGGATCAGGCGCCAGGAGATCTTCGCGTAGAGCGCTCGGCCGTCCACTGCCTGCGGGTTCTCCGCGGTCTTCGCCAAGGTGTCGGACATCGCTCTACATTATCTCGTCATCGCTCTGGCTGGCCGGGGTGTGTGGGAGAAATGATCTGCACGCGCCTGGACTCGCGGTGCGAACGCCAGCCGGCGACGGCCATCAAGGTGAAGAGGCCTCCGAACCCCAGAGCCACGCCGAGCACCGCGCAGCCGCCAAGCAGCGTGACCCAAAGCGGCGTGGCGGAGGCGGAGAAGAAGACGAACGCCGCAACGATGGCCGCCAGCGCAAGCAGAAGCGAGACCAGAAGCGCCGCGATGCTGGCGACGATCCAGGGCCTGAATCCTGCCGGAAGTGGGTTGCTCTTTTCGGCGCTCACGCGGTCCCTTCAGCTTCGAGCAGACGGCGCTTTCGTTCCACCCCCCAGCGATAGCCCGTGAGCGCCCCGCCCTTGCCCACGACGCGGTGACAAGGGACGGCGATGGCGACAGGGTTTGCGCCGCAGGCCCCGGCTACCGCGCGCGATGCCGTCGGTGCGCCAAGCTGCAGGGCGAGTTCGGAGTAGCTGCGGGTCTCGCCGCGCGGTATCTGCTGCAAGGCATTCCAGACACGCTTCTGGAACGCCGTGGCGCGCACATCGAGCGGGAACTTCGCGGCCTGGGGATGCTCGCCGAGTTGGCTGGAAACAAAGGCCACCGCTTCCGCCAGCCATCCGGTGTTGCCCTTTGCGGAGACAAGCTGCGCTTTCGAAAACTGCTCACGCAGGCCGGTGACGAGTTCCTGGTCGTCGCGTCCGAAGGCGATCGAACAGATGCCGACGTCGGTGGTTGCGACCAGCATACGGCCCAGCGGACTAGGCGCCGTGCAATAGCGGATCAAGAGGCCTGCGCCGCCCTCTCGCATCGTGCGCGGCGTCATGCCGAGAGTTGCGGCGCTCTTCTCATAGAGCCGGCTGCTCGAACCGAATCCTGCCTCGTAGATCGCCTCCGTGATCGGAGCCTTGGAGCCGGGGACTTTTGGTTCGCGCACTTTATTGCGAAATCTTTCGAGCCGGGCCTCCTTCGCATACTGTCCCGGACTGACGCCGAGTACGCGCTTGAACCCCCGCAGGATGGTGAGGCGTCCTACCCCGGTGGCTTTGGCGACATCTTCGAGGCGGGTGCGCTGGTCCGCATTTTGCTTCAGGTATTCGGTGGCAGCCTCGATGGCGTGCGCCTGCGGATCGGGTTTCGCTTCGGTACGCTCGGGCTCACATCGTTTGCAGGCGCGGAAACCTGCAGCCTCGGCCAGTGCGGGCGTAGGAAAGAAGCTCACATTCTTGCGCGAAGGACGGCGGCTGGCGCAGCTTGGCTTGCAGTACACCTTGGTCGATTTGACGGCATAGACAAACTGCCCGTCGGCGCTGGCATCGCGGCCCAACACCTGCTGCCACTGCTTTCCGGGAAAGTAACTCGGAATCTGCGGCGTCTCTGGATTTTTTGCTGCGCTGGTCATGTCCATACCAGTATCCTCCCACCGGGCGCGCCGTGGCACACTCCGTTTCGTTCACGCAAACTCCGCTTCCGGCATCAAACGTTGTCGGCGTCTGCCTCCGGCCGTAAACACACTAGACTCGATCTATGCCAAACGGTACGCGAAACAAAAAAAGCCCGATGCAAAGAACCGTCTGCACCGCGCTTTGTCTCATCATGGCACCGAGTGTTTATGCGCAGGTCCAGAGTGTCGCGCCAACTCAGGACGCCACCGCGCCGCCGGCTTCCGCACATGCCGTCCTCACCCTGCACGCCGTGGGTTCGCAGATCTATACCTGTCAGCCCGTCGGCCAGGCCGCCAACCGGGGATTTCATTGGATTTTCTTTGCTCCCGCGGCGCGGCTGTTCGACAGCGCCGGCAACGAGGTCGCGACACACGGAGATGGGCCAGTGTGGAATTATCAAGACGGCAGTTCGGTCGGGGGCGTAGTGCAAGCGACGACCGCATCGCCCGACAGAGGCTCGATTCCCTGGCTTCTGCTGAAGGCCGTGCATCCGCAACGCACCGGCATTCTCTCTACGGTCGACTTCATTCGACGTTCGGAGACGCAGGGCGGCACCGCACCGGCGACCTCGTGCGACGCCACGCATCAGGGAGACTTCACCCGCGTACCGTACACCGCAACCTATACCTTCTACTCCGCAAGGCCCTGAACCGCCCCGCTTGAGCCTCGATTCAATGCGGTGATGATGGGCTCCTGCGCGGGCGGCGCGCCGGGAAGGCTCGGCACGGTAGTCCCATCTTCCAGCACCTCGTAGCTGTCCACGTAAAAGTTGGTGAGCAGCGCGTTGCCGAACGATGTCGTGATGGCCACATCGGCTGCGTCACGCCCAACGGCCATCAGGATGCGCCCGATGCGCGGTTCGTTGTGGCGCGCGTCCATCGTCATCCAACGCCCATCGAGAAAGACCTCGTACCAGGCGCTGAAGTCTCCCGCCCCGCTGTACGGCCAGCGAATGTCGCCGAGATATCCGGTGACGTAGCGCGCCGGGATGTTCATGCATCGGCTCAGCGTGACGGCCAGGTGCTGATAGTCGCGGCAGACGCCGACGCGCTCGGTGAAGACATCGATGGCAGTCTTGGTGGAACGCGCGGCTTTGTAGTTGAACGCGATTTTCTGATGGACCCAGTCGCGAATGGCCGCGGCGCGCGACCAGCCTGGTGCGGTCCAACCGAAGAGGTCCTGCGCGATCGGGACGAAGCGGTCGACTTCGCAGTAGCGGCTGGACAGCAGAAACTGCAACACGCCGGAGGGGAGGTCTTCGATTGGAGCCTGCTGGGCATAGGCGTTGACCGGATCTTCGAGGCCGTCGTCTTCGACAATGCTGTATCCGCTCAGACGTATCGCGCCCACAGGCGTGGTGAAGCGCGTGCAGCGGTTGCCGAAGACGTCGCGATACTCCGAGGTGGGGACAGCGGTGTGGGTGTCGCCCTGGATGTGCTCCACCTTCAGGTTATTGCCGCCGCGTACACGCGGCTCAAGCGCAGGATGCAGATGCAGCAGGGCGACAACAGGCGTGGGAACGTCAAGATGAAACTGGATATCGTACTCGGATCGTATGAGCATTGAGGAACCCTCTTCTTTGCGGGGGTTGGTGTTGGCTGGGTAACATGCAGTCTATCCTCAATAGCTGCGAAAGCTCTCATGCAAAAAAGAAATGGCCTGCCGGCCGAGCCCACTGCGCGTGGGGCGGTCGCTTCGTGACGTGTATACCCCTTCGGTTGGCGCTCCCGTTGGTCGCGAGCGAAGATCTTCGTTGCCGACCATCGGGAGGCCCAAGGCGAAGCCGGTATACATGTCACGAAGTGACCGCCGCCCGCGTAGGGCGCCCGCGCGGCAGCGCATTATCTTTTCTGTGCTTGCCGACGCACCAGCCGCGCAAAGATCTCAAGGCCACGCTCTACCCGCATCCAATCTGTCTCCCCGCCCAAAGCAAGGCGAACAGCGCGCGGAACCTCTGCGCCAGGAGCCGTAAACCATTGCGCGCCGGTAATCAGCACGCCGTTCCCCTCGCACAAACGCTCCAACGCTTCAGCCGACAACTCGCAGTGTTCGGGCAACGTGAGCCAGAGATGCCAACTATTTGGACCGGCGGAGAAATTGAAACCGGCAAGCAGATCCTGCGCTTTTGCCAGACGCACCGCACCCTCGGCCCGCTTTACCCCGAGGACGGATGCCAGCGATCCATCCGCAGCCATCGCGCAGCCGAGGCTTGTCAGCAGGGTCGAGCTTCCACTCGTCGTCATGCGAAGCGCTAACTCGATCTGCGTAGCCAGCGATTCTGGCCCGGCCACGAAGCCCGTTCTCAGCCCAGGAGCGACTCGCTTTGACAGGCTCTCGATGTAGAAGGCGCGCTCCGGAGCGAGAGAGATATAGCGTGGCGGCTCCTCGTCGACGAGAAAGCCGTAGGCCGCGTCTTCGATGATGGTCAGACCGTACTCGCGAGCAACGCTGGTGAGGGCGTGTCTTCGGGAGAGAGGCGCTGTCACGCCGGTTGGGTTGTGGTGTGTCGGCATGGTGTAGAGCGCCGCGATGGGCTCTCTTCGGCACGCTTCGGCCAGAGCTTCGGGGTTTGCGCCCTGCTCATCGAAGCGAACGGCGACCACACGCATCCCAAGCATCTGCGCCTGCCGGACGAACCACGGATACGTCAGGGCTTCAACAGCGACTGTCTTTCCCGTCAGTCCTGCGGCAAGCAGCGCGGTCAGCGTGCCGTGGTGACCTCCTTCGCAGATCCATGTCCGCGCAACCGGCAAGTCGAGCCAGGCTGCGGCGAGTTCCCGGTTCCCGAGGCTTCCTCCGAAGGCGCCAAGCCGCAGAGACTGCGGAGCGAAGCGGTCTACCGCGTCATGCAGAAGCGCCTTCCACATCGCGTCCTGCTCGGCAAGCACAGGGTAGTTGCTTTGCAGGTTGATCGGCCGGTCGGGTGTGTCGGTTACAGACATAGTGATCTCCCGCTGCACGGCGGTTTGTGCAGAAGTTTGTGTGCATTTCTCTGTTGCCCCGGCGTGCAAAGAAGAAAGGCAGGCCCGAAGGCCCGCCCCTTTTGCGTTCGCTGTACCAGGAGCTACTTTGCCGCTGCTTCCTTCAGGCCTGCCTGTTCCTTGAGCGCTTCGGCCTTGTCGGTCTTCTCCCAGGTGAAGCTGTCGCCCTTGCGTCCGAAGTGGCCGTAGGCGGCGGTTGCCTTGAAGATCGGCTTACGCAGATCGAGGCTTTCAATGATGCCCTTGGGGGTCAGCGAGAAGTTCTTGCGGACCAGATCTTCAAGTTTGGTCTCGTCTACCTTGCCGGTACCGAAGGTGTCCACGAGAACGCTGACTGGCTCAGCAACGCCGATGGCGTAGGCAAGCTGCACCTCGCAACGGTCGGCAAGGCCGGCGGCAACGATGTTCTTCGCCACGTAACGCGCCATGTACGCTGCCGAACGGTCTACCTTCGTCGCATCCTTGCCGCTGAACGCACCGCCCCCATGCCGGCCCATGCCGCCGTAGGTGTCGACGATGATCTTGCGTCCGGTCAGGCCCGTGTCACCCATCGGTCCGCCGACGACGAAGCGGCCGGTCGGGTTGATGTGGTACTTCGTGTCCTGGTCGAGAAGCTCGGCAGGAATCACGGCCTGGATGACGTGCTTCAGGATGTCTCCCCGCAGCTCCTCGTTGCCTACGTTCTCGGCGTGCTGGGTCGAGATCACGACCGCGTCCACACGCTTGGGCTTGTTCTCGGAGTCGTACTCGACCGTGACCTGGCTCTTGCCGTCGGGGCGAAGGTACGCCATCATGCCGTTCTTGCGGACTTCGCTCAGACGCGCGGCAAGCTTGTGCGCCAGAGAGATCGGCGTCGGCATCAGCTCCGGCGTCTCGTTGGTCGCATAGCCGAACATCATGCCCTGGTCGCCGGCACCTCCGGTGTCGACCCCCATCGCAATATCGCCCGACTGCTTGTTGATCGTCGAGATCACCGAGCAGGTGTTCGAGTCGAATCCGTAAAGCGCATTGTCGTATCCAATGGCCGCGACCGTTCCGCGCACCACGCTCTGGAAATCGACGTAGGCTTTGGTGGTGATTTCGCCGGCAATGACGACCAGACCGGTGCAGGTCAGCGTCTCGCAGGCCACACGGCTGTAAGGATCCTGCGCAAGGCAGGCATCAAGGATTGCGTCAGAGATCTGGTCTGCGATCTTATCTGGGTGGCCTTCGGTCACTGATTCACTGGTAAAGAGAAAACGGTCGCGTTTCGCCAAAACAACTCCTCCTGGGTACCTGCCCGGTACGTGACCCGGCAGCGTATACAACCTCTCTATTTTACCCTTCTGCTACGAGCAGCGGCAAAGCGGCTCAGCCATGCGGCCCCGGAATGCGGTCGAACGGCAAGATGCTGCATGGAATGGGTGTTCTGCAGGACGGGCCGTCTGCGCGCGTGCGGTCACTTGGCGACGTGTATACCCCTTGGCGTTAGCGCTCTCAGTTCGTCCGCGAGCCCTGCCGCGTTTTAGAAGATGCGCCCGTGCAAAGCAAACTTCCACACGCCCCATCCCAGCGCACCCAAGGACAGCAGCATCATCGCAACGCCCATCCAACGCAGATGATTCTTTGATTCCGCTCCCGCACGGTTCCTGCGTACGTTTTCGGCGAACTCCACCCAGTCGCTTCCATCGGGGCTCACGACGCCGCTCTCGCGCAAGCTGGTCTCAAACCGCTCCACCCACGCCGTTTCCTCCAGGCCCACCGCGCTCAGATAGCTGCGCAGAATGCCCTTGCGAAACACGCCTCCAGGCAACTCCGCGTAGTCCCCGGACTCGAGCGCATACAGATGGCGCGAAGACACCTTGGTCTCCTCGCAGATCGTCTCAATCGAAATTTTGCGCCGTTCCCGTTCGCAGCGCAGTTCGTCCGAGAATCGCTCCATTCGCTCCGTCCTTTGAACAGCCGCCAAGTGCAGCAAAATCAAACCCTTCGCGCCTTCGCGGATGCTGGAAGCATAGAGTAAAGATTTGCTCGAGTCAAAGCCGTTTTTGCCGCTTTCCGGCGCTCAGCCAGTCACATGTACCCACTTCATCGGCCCCGCTCCTGGTTTACATAAGGAGGTTTACAAAAAAGGCGCGCATGCCCTAGTCAGGTCGCGGCGTTTTCGACGGACGTCAGCCCGTCGGAATCCGCGACCACGTAGAATCCGAGACATGGTCCCGCCCCATCAGACTCCAGAGCCGTCGCTTCCGCCCTCTGACGATCTGCGCGCTCCCATCAGCAAGTCCTCGCCTCGCATTCCCAGCCTGGACGGGCTGCGCGCGGTCTCCATCTTCCTTGTGCTTGCGCTGCACACGCTTCAGTCCTATGGCATGACTCACCACGTCTGGCTGATCTGGTACGGCATCTTCGACGGCGGCACCGGCGTTCTCATCTTCTTCGTCATCAGCGGCTATCTCATCACCACCCTTCTGCTCGAGGAGCAGCGAAAGCGCGGCTCCATCAGCCTGCGCGGCTTCTACTTCCGGCGCGCCATGCGCATCCTGCCGCCGCTCTACACCTACGTCGGCGTGCTCCTGCTGCTTGGACTCGCCGGACGCCTGGTCATCTACAAGCTCGACATCCTCAGCGCACTTTTCTTTTTCCATGACTATGCCCTAAGTAGAATGTGGACCCTGGGGCACTTCTGGTCGCTCAGCATTGAAGAGCAGTTCTACCTCCTCTGGCCCTTCATTCTGATCTACTGTCTGCGCCGGTTCGGCACCAGGGAAGAAGGCGCGCAGGCCGGCAGACACCGGGCCGGAGTGGTTGCCATCGCCGTCATCTGCCTCTCGCCCGTGATCCGGGTTCTGAGCTTCGCGCGCAGCTCCTACCCTTTCATTGGCGACTCGCTGCACAACAGCTACGGCCTGCACATGCATGCTGACTCGTTGATGTTCGGCTGCCTGGTCGCGCTCTATCAAGGCACTCCGCAGTTTGAGCGCGTGTATCGAGCAGCGACAAAAATCTGGTGGCTTCCTCTCGCCGTCATCCTCTTCGCTGACTGCATCAACTTACGCCTGCAGAATCTCTGGTTGCTTCCCGTCGGCTACACCCTGGTCGGCGCCTCCGCAGCGATCTTCCTGCTCTGGTGCGTGCGCAACCCGTCCACCCTCGCCGGACGCATACTCAATGCGCGTTTCGTCATGCACATCGGTGTGCTGTCCTACAGCATCTATATCTGGCAGACAATCTTCCTCCACGAAGACAGTGCGTCCCTGTGGGGCGCGGCTCACGCGTACGTGGGCACGTTTCCCGGCAGCTGGCTGGCGGTGCTCGGGGTCGCCTCGCTCTCGTTCTACCTCATCGAAAAGCCTTCGCTCCGTCTGCGCAACCGTCTGATCACCAGCCTTCGCCTGTATGCCGCTAGACGACAGGCAGCACGCGCCACCAACTGATGTTTCCTCTTGAGCAGCATCGCGACCCGCCACAAAGGGCACATACGCGAGCGAATGCACTCGGCGTGTTTTTCGCCTCCTCCGTGTTGGTCGCCTTGCTCACCATGGCGGACACCTGCAGCCTGGCTCAGAACGCGGGTCCGGCGGCGTCTTCCAGCCAGGGGACTCTCGCGGAGGGGCCTCTCGTCGAGGCGCAAAAGAGCTTTGCGGAAAAACGTTATACGCAAGCCGCCGAGCAATCCGGGTCGATCGCCGAACATGCCGCCGACCCACAGCTTCGTCTGGCGGCACTTTCGTTGCAGGCCAAATCCCTGATCAATGCAGGCGATTTCCCCGCAGCAGAGACGGTGCTCCAACGCTATCTTGTTCCCATGCCGCAGTCCCCCGAAGCGCTCTACCTGCTCGGATACGTACTGGAGCGCGAAAACAAAGCCCGCGAGTCTCTCGCTGTCTACACCCGTGCCGCTGCCCTTGCCCCTCCAGCGCCGAACGACCTTAAGCTGGTTGCGCTCGATTATGTGCTGCTCCATGATTTTCCGGATGCCATCCAATGGCTCAATCGCAGTCTCGCCGGCGACCCCCGCAATGCCGAGGCGTGGTACTTCCTCGGCCGCGCTCACATGCAGGGCGGCGACTTTGTCGAGGCGGAAAAAGATTTTCGCCACGCGCTTGATCTCGATCCAAAAGACGCAAAGGCACACGACAACCTCGGCCTTTCGCTTGAAGCGCAGAACCGCAACAACGAAGCCGCGAGGGCCTATACGGACGCTATCAACGTTCAAAAGGGCCAGTCGCACGAGTCCGAACAACCCCTGCTCAATCTGGGCACGCTGTGGAACAACGAAAACCGTTCGCGAGAGGCGCTGCCGTATCTCAAACGTGCCGTCGAACTCGCTCCAGGGAACGCGCGTTGTTTCGAACAGCTCTCCCGCGCCTTCTCAGCCACCGCAGACCCGGCACAGGCAATCCGTGCCATGCAGCAGGCCGTGGCCCTCGACCACGAAAACCCGCGTCTGCATTTTCTACTTGGCCAACTCTTCCGCAACGCGGGACAGACAGCAAACGCCAATACCGAATTCGCAACCAGCAAGCGCCTGTACGGCAGTCATTCCACAGAGACACATCCCTAGCCCGCAAACGGCGCTGCCGCTACGCCACATCCCGATCTCCCACCCACCGGCGGGTGCCCATATCTTGGTCTCAGACCCGGCCCCCGGGTGCCCCATATCTCGATTCTGAGATGTGGGCATCGAGCGTCAGCGAGACCGCTTTCACTCGCGACGCTGCGCACCACCGGTCACCAAAACAAACCGGAAATCGCTCTATCCGCCAATCATTTAGCTACCGCTGCAAGGACGGGAATGCTTTCCAGCTTTTTTTCAGCAACCACCACACGCGGAAGCTCCACCGCCACGCCCCCGCCATGCGGATGCAGGTTGAACGCCCGAATATCGCCCCCATGCTCGTGCACAATTCCATAGCATATGCCCAGGCCCAGACCGACCCCCGCGGTCTCGTTGATTCCAGACGGATCAAACATCCTGCCCGGCTCTCGAAACCCCGGCCCTGTATCGCTCACCACCACATGCACGGCCTCCCCGCCGCTCACCGAAATCCGGATGACCGGCACCTCCGCTTCGCTCCCGCCCCCAACGCGCCCCACCGCCTGCGCCGCATTGTTCAGCAGATGCTCCATCATCTGCCGCAACCGATGCCGATTCCCCCGCACCAGCAACTCCATTTCATCTCCTTGCACCACCAGGCGAACGCCCCTGTCTCTAAGCACATCCCCGCACGCAGCTTCCAGATCGCGCACCATCTGCCACACATCGACGACCGCCCCGTCCAACTCCACGGGACGCGAAAACTCCAGCAGCGACTCCAGCGTGCGGCGCATCGTCTGCGCCTCGCGCACAATGATCGCGGCATCTTCTTTCACGCGCAGCTCGTCCGTTGTGCCTCCAATCAACTCCGCAAATCCCAGCACCGCGGTCAGCGGATTGTTCAAGGCATGGGCCATCCCGCTGGCCAGCAACCCCAATCCTGCCAGCTTTTCCGCGCGCATCAGACGCTCGGCCAGTGCGGCGTTCTCCATCGCCCGCGACACCTTGATCCCAAGCAGTTCGATCGGCGCCAGAGCACGGGCCAGCGCACTCCGGCGTGCTCCCATCAGACCATCCGCGCCAACCGCGAGCATGCCAAGCGCCCTGCCGCCTGTGGTCCACAGCGGAATCATCACTGCCCGCGCATACCCCGACTCACCGGGTTTTTTGCCCAGCACGGCGGCATAGCTCCCGTTGCCGACACGTACCCCCAGGCCGCCATCCCCACGCCGTATGGCCGTACCCAGGCCGCGCTCCTCTGTCATCATGCTCTCGGCCCACAGCTCCAGCGACTCGACCGCGGCCTCTTCCATTCCCGCGCTCGCCGCCACGACCAGACGCTCCTGGCTATCCCGCACCAGCATCGCGACCCTGCGGAAGGCGCTCATCTCAGACATCGCCCGGCACACCCTCGCCGCCAGCGCGCGCACATCCTCGTCCGGCCCCAGCCGAACCTCCAGCCCCGCATAGGTCTGCATCTCCTGCTCCACCCGGCTCTGCCGTCGACGCAGGTCTGCGCGCGCGGCGAGGCGAGACCAGATCGCCCAGCCGGCAATCACGCCCACCGCATCTGGCCCAAGCCAACGAGCGAGCAGCCATACCATGTTCATCATTCGGAGCGTCATCACTAATCTCCCAGTTTTCGCGTCTATTGTTGTAGCGGCATGCAGCGACCTGCGGACGTGCACCTGCAAAGCCCTGGAGCCCTCACTCGATGAAGCCCTTTTCTCTTCGCGCTGCCTGCGCCAGCCTTTTCTTCCTGCCTCTGTCCTTGCTATCGGCGGCTCCGGCTAGCCTCTTCGCCGCTGTCGCACATTCAGACGGAGCGGCCGGGCCCGCATACTCCCCCCAGCAGCCAGCAGGCTTCGGGCCGCTCGATCCAGCGGCCCCATCCGGCCTCACGCCCCAGCAGATCATTGAAAAATTTGCCGCCCGTGAGTCTCAGTTCGCCCAGGCGCGCGACAACTACACCTTTCGCCAGACCGTGAAGGTGGACACCCTCAGCGAGGACACCAACAAGATCGATGGCGAGTACCAGCAGGTCACCGACATCACCTTCAACAAGGCTGGTCGCCGCGAGGAGCACGTGGTCTTCGCCCCACAAAACACCTTGGAACGCGTACTGATGACCCCTGCCGACTTTGACGAGATCGAGCACCGCCTGCCCTTTATCCTCACCACCGAAGACCTGCCGCACTATGACGTCACGTACCTCGGCCGCCAGCACATCGACGAGATCGACACCTACGTCTTTTCCGCCGGACCCAAGGTTCTCGAAAAGGGTAAGCGCTATTTCCAAGGCAAGGTCTGGGTCGATCAGCAGGATTTTCAGATCGTTCTGGTCAACGGAATCACCGTGCCGCAGGACAAGCGCAAAGGCCACGAGGACCTCTCGCCGCCGTTCACCACCTACTATGAGCAGGTCGACGGAAAATACTGGTTTCCGACCTACACCCGGGCAGAAGGCAATCTTCACTTTCAAGCGCAGGACGGCGCGCTATCGGAAGACATTCACATGCGGAATACTGTGAAGTACACCGACTACAAGCAGTACCACGCCACCAGCCGCATCATCTATAACGGCGAAGACATCACCGACAACAAGGCTCCCGAGGACAAAAAACCGGAAACCCAGCCCACCGCGCCAGCAAAATAAAAACCTCCCTACTGACGAGAACAGCGACGAGGAGCAGCCAATGTACTTGTTCCCGACCATCGGGAGGGCCAGCCGAAGGGTTCACCCACCACGAAGTGGTCGCACCGCGCGTAGCGGGCCCGTCCGGCCGGACGCTTCTCCTACCCGAGCCGGCGCTATTTGATAATCCCGCGTGCGCTGTTCGCGATGAAATCAGCGAGGTAGGCGACATGTTCGCCTGCGCCTGCGTCGATGGATTCGCGAATAGCCGCGAGTGCGTCCGACGTATTTCGCCTGGAGCCGAGCAGCGTCCGATAGGCCGTGCGTAGTTCCTTCAACTGTTCCGGGGTGAAGCCGCGGCGTTCGAGCCCTACTTTATTCAAGCCATACGCATGGTTATTGCGCTCGATCGAGGTCAGCGAATACGGCAGCACGTCCTGCGTGATAGTGGTGCCGCCGCCGACGTACGCATAGCGCCCGATACGGCAGAACTGATGGACCGGGCAAAGCGCGCCGACCACCGCGAAGTCCTCCACCACAACGTGGCCAGCCAGCGTGGCGGAGTTCGCAAGGATGCAGCCGTTGCCAATGTGTGAGTCGTGGCCGATGTGCGTGTAAGCCATGATCAGGCAGTCGTCGCCTACCGTCGTCACGCCGCCTCCGCCCCTGGTGCCGCGGGAGATGGTGACGTACTCGCGAATCGTATTGTTGTCGCCGATTTCGAGCCGTGTGGGTTCGCCGGCGTACTTCAAGTCCTGCGGTGAAATGCCAAGACAGGCGAAGGAAAATACCCGGTTATTCCGACCCAACGTAAGATGCCCGTCGAGAACCACATGGGATACCAGTTCACATCCCATGCCAAGAACGACATTCGGCCCAATCGTGCAGAACGGGCCGATAACGCAGCTTGGGTGAACCTGCGCGCCGTCTTGGACAATGGCTGAGGGGTGAATGCTCGCTTGATCGCTCAAGGGGCGGGCGACTCCGGGGCAGCTGGAGCTCTCTTCATCACACGCGGCACGACCTGGCACATCACCGTAGCATCGCAGACCAGTTTGCCTTCGACCGTAATGTTGCCGAGCATCTTTACCGCGCGGCTGCGCCATTGCAACACCGTGACTTCGATGCGGAGCTGGTCGCCGGGAAGAACGGGACGGCGGAAGCGCGCGTTCTCGATCCCCGTAAAGACCATAAGCTTCTGGTCGCGGTCGGGAATCTCGTTGAGCAGCAGCGCGCCCCCGGCCTGCGCGATGGCTTCAACCATCAGCACCCCAGGCATGATGGGATAGTCGGGGAAATGGCCTTGGAAATGGGGCTCGTTGATGGTGACGTTTTTGATCGCCACGATGCGCTGCTTGCGTTCGATCTCGACCACCCGGTCGATCAGCAGGAAAGGATAACGATGGGGCAGCAGGGACATGATCTCGAGGATGTCCATGCCCGTCGCAGCTGGAGCGTGCGGGGAAACGTTGGCTGCATCGGCTTTGGGGGCTTCCGTAATTTCGGAGGAGTCGCTCATGGCAGCCCTGAGTATAACCCCGGCTATTTCTTCTTCAGCAGAATGCCAATAGTGAAGTAATCGGGCGGAAGCTCGACATCGTAGGCGATCCTGGTGAGAAATGTCTGACTGACCATGTCGCCGTTGCGATAGCGCGTGACAGAGTACGCAGTGGGCAGGCCCTGAACCGTGTGGTAATCCTCATACTCTTCGGCATCTTCGTCGTGGTCCTGGAAAGTCTTGTTGCGCCACTCGAAGGTGCGGCGAAGAGGCAGGTGCGTGGTGGCATCCAGCTCAAGGGTGACCGCGTCATTGTTGTCGCTGAGCACGGTGACCTTATCGGCGAGGCGGCGCTCGACCATGCTTGTGCCCTCGTAGACCACGGCTACGCCGGGAGCTTTCAGCCACGTGCTGTAGATCGATTCGATGGAATGGGCCTGGCGTCGATAAAAGTCGGCGACCTGATCCGCGGGCAGCTCGGTCTTGCCCTTGTACGTGACCTCGTAGCCGTGGCCTTCGGTCCATAACTGGACGATATCGATCTTCTTGCCGGGCAGGATCATGCTTTTGTCGGTGATAAAGCCGATTCGCTCCGCCTCGGGGTGCGTCCCGTTGGGAATGCGGTGGGTCGAGGTAAAGTCAATGACGATACCGGTAGGCTGGCCTCGAAAGAAGCGGCCGATGTGGCCGTTGAGCTGGACGTTTTTGCGGTTGAGCCACGCCTGACCGCCGAGCGCCTGAAGACATTGATCGAGGAGCTTGTGCCCGCGCTGTTCCTGGGTCTCGCCTGCCAACTGCACAGGGGCGGCGCTAGGAATGTCCCTCGCCTGAGCGTGCAGGGCCGGGGGCGCCGCAGAAGCAACGGTGAGCGCGACGATGGCGACGACAGCGAGGATGGGATAGTTCATGGAACTCCGTTTCAGCCTGCGAGTACCGCACCGCCGTTGACGTTCAGAACTTCACCGGAGATGAACCCCGCCAACGGTGTACACAAGAACAGGATCGGCGCCGCGATCTCGTCGGGTTGCGCGGGACGGCCGAGAGGGATGAAGGAAAGCACTTTGGCCGATATCTCAGGATCGTTAAGGGCAGAGGCGGACATCTCGGTCGCCACCCATCCGGGGGCTACGCAGTTGCAATAGATGCCCCGGCCGATGAGCTCGGAAGAAAGGCTTTTGGTCAGGCTGATCAGGGCTCCCTTGCTGGCGGCGTAGTCGGCGTGGAAGGCCTCGCCCCGTTGCGCGGCGGTGGAGCTGACCAGGACGATGTGGCCACGGGAGCCGTTGGAGATGTGCTGCTGCTGCATGTGCGCCACCGCGGCCCGAACCACGCCGAAGACACTGTCGAGATTGGTGCCGAAGGTCGCACGCCACTGCGTCGTTGTGAGCTCTGCAATGGGGGCGTCGTGCGCCGGCCAGATGCCATGGTTGAGGATGGCGCAGTCGAGGCGTCCAAATGCAGACAGCGCCGCGCCGACCAGCGCTTCTCCGTCCTCCGGTGAGTCCAGTGATTGTTGGACGGCGAGACAGAATTCCGGTCCGCCGCATTCGACGGCCAGCGCTTCGGCTTGCGCGGCGGAGGAGCGATAGTTGAAGACAACCTTTGCGCCGGCCTGGCGAAATAGCCGAACCGTGGCAGCGCCAATCCCACGAGAGCCTCCGGTGATCAGTGCGACCCGGCCTGCAAGTGATAAAGTGACGCCTTGTTCGTGTGTATCTGACATGCAATCGACGCTATCGGATGAGCCTGCCGGACGCAAGCCGGTGAATCTGCTTGACGCGTGCGGAAGGGACGCTGAGAATACCTGAGCAATCGAATTCCTGAAGAGGCGCGCCTATGAAGATTGCCGTTGTCATCGCTCGGGTTCTACTTGGACTCATGTTTTTCGTCTTTGGCTTGAATTGCTTCTTCCACTTTTTTCCGCAGCCCCCCATTCCTGGCGATGCCGGCATTATGGCAGGTCTGATGTTTGCGCACGGATGGTTTCTCTTCTACGGCGCGCTCTATGTCATCGGCGGCCTTCTTCTGCTCATTGGCAGGTACGTTCCTCTCGGCCTCGTCCTGCTGGGTCCCATTATCGTGAACATACTCTTGTTCCACATCACTCTGAACCCGTCAGGAATCGGAATGGGCCTGGTATGCACTGCGCTTGAGGTCTTCCTGATCTACGCCTACTGGCCGGCATTCGAGAGGGTCTTCGATCCATACGGTGCAAGGTGGCACGTCAGGAACTAAGTACACCTCGGCTCATTTGACCCTGTGTTGACCATCTGCGTGCAGCGAGGGCTCGGCAGCAGGCACGACTTTGGACCTTCAGCGGGACTTTGTCGTCAACTTCTGTCTGCGCTCGGTGACCAGACGCTTCTGATCAGCCGCAGGCAATGCGAGAACAGCCTTCGTTCGCGGCGGCAGCTTGGCTAAAGTAAGTGCGTGGGCATTTGCGAGCTGCCGATGCCACTCCGGGTCGCGAAACACATTCCAGCGTTCCACCGCCACCCAGAAAATACGCGCGACATAAGGTGCAGGGAAGATTCCCTCGTTTTCGAGCAGCTCGTAGTAGCGCTCAGCTCCTGCCGCATAAGAGATGACTCTGGCTCGGCTGGCGTTTTGCTCAAGCCGCATCCAAGCAAACATCTTCCCTCCGATGGCCTTGTCGCCGACCCAGAAGACCAGACCGCCAAACTGCTGTGTCTCGACCACGTCGGGAAGAGTCAGGAGATACGCCCGCGCGCGCTCGGTATCCATGCCGCGAGTATACG
>JALYVA010000027.1 GCA_030853485.1 Acidobacteriota bacterium | reverse complement strand
AAAGATGAAAAAAGGGCACACTGCCCTTTGCAAGCAGTATGCATCCAACGACCTGATACACAAAGTATAGGGTTTGTGGGTTTCGTCCGGAACGGCATGAGACGTGCAAGGTATGAAGGCATACCACATACCTTCAAGGCACGGTTCGCCCGAAGGAGAGAGAAGGCATTATGGCAGCAACATCTTTGTTTACATGCGTATGCGGCATCCAGAAGAAGACGAGTAATCACTGGGTCCTGGCCGCGGTCACGCCAACTGGAATACGGTTCATGCCCTGGGATTCGAATCTGGCACGCCAGGATGACATTATCGTTCTTTGCGGCGAAGGCTGCGCTGCGGCGCTCCTCAGCCGGTCGTTAGGCGAGTGGAAGAGCTACGCTCTGACACCAGCGACTGAGCTCGAACTGGCAGCAGCGTAGCGGCGAAAGTTCTCGTTCTTGCCGGGCCGCCCCGACGCTGTGCCGGGCTTTCATGATCGGAGTGTCACCGGGTGGTCGAAATTTGGCTTGATCTCGACCACCAGTGGCACGCTACGAACACTTATGGCCGGCAGCCGAGAAGGTTGCCATGTACCAAAACTCCATAATCATCCTCCAACGTTGACCGATTCAATGCCGAGGAACTCCGCGGATTGGCCCAACTCTTCTTCGATACGGAGGAGTTGATTGTATTTTGCGATCCGGTCCGTGCGGCTGGCGGAACCGGTCTTGATCTGCCCGGCCCCGGTGGCGACCGCCAGATCGGCGATGAAGGTGTCCTCGGTCTCGCCGCTACGGTGGGAGATAATACTGGCATAGCCGAAGCGGCGGCCCAGCTCGATGGCTTCGAGGGTTTCGGACACGGTGCCGATCTGGTTTACCTTGATCAGAATGGCGTTCGCCACCTTCCGCTCGATTCCCTGCTGAAGCCGCTGCGTATTGGTGACAAACAGGTCGTCGCCGACAAGTTGCACCTTGTCGCCAATCGCTTCTGTTATGTAGCGCCATCCGTCCCAATCGTCCTCAGCGAGCCCATCCTCGATGGAGACGATCGGATAACGAACCGTCCAGTCCTGCCAGAAGGCGGCCATTTCGGCGGAGGAAAGTTCGCGCTTGTCGGACTTCTTGAAGACGTATTTTCCGGTGTCCTTGTTGTAGAACTCGCTGGATGCGGGGTCGAGTGCGATGGCAATGTCGGTTCCGGGATTGTAGCCGGCTTGCTGGATCGCTTCAAGGATCAAGTCGAGGGCCTCTTCGTTCGACTTGAGACTGGGAGCAAAACCGCCTTCATCGCCGACGGCAGTGTTGTAGCCCTTCTTCTTGAGCACGCCTTTGAGGGTGTGAAAGACTTCCGTACCCCATCTCAGGGCATCGGAGAAGGTCTCTGCACCAACTGGCATGACCATGAACTCCTGGAAGTCGACATTCGAGTCGGCATGGGAGCCTCCGTTGAGAATGTTCATCATAGGCGTCGGGAGGAGGCAGGCGTTGACGCCTCCAAGGTAGCGATAGAGGGGTAGCTTGAGGGCCTCAGCGGAGGCCCGAGCTACAGCCATGGAGACGGCGAGAATGGCGTTTGCACCGAGTTTGGATTTGTTTTCGCTGCCGTCGATCGAGATCATGGTGGCGTCGATGAGGCGCTGATTGGAGGCATCCATGCCGGTGAGTTCGGGGCCGAGGATGGTTTCTACGTTTTCTACGGCCTGGAGGACGCCTTTGCCGAGGTAGTGCTCTTTGTCTCCGTCGCGAAGTTCTACGGCTTCGTGCTCACCGGTGGAGGCGCCGCTGGGAACGGCGGCGCGGCCTTTGGCTCCGCTGTCGAGCAGAACGTCGGCCTCGACGGTGGGATTGCCGCGCGAGTCGAGGATTTCGCGTGCGTGAATAGAGACGATCTCGGTCATGTTGCTCCTGTTGTTTCGGGGTGTGGAATGTTGAGATACGATGCGATGGTTCAAGCGTTCGTTTAACTTTGGGCGACGGTCTACGGGGAGAGTGGCCCCCGAAATAGTGGAGATGGATTCAACGAGTTCTGCGCCGGAGGTCACGTGTCGGATTTTAGCAAAGGGTGTGGGTGTCTGGCTTCGAGGGCGATGTGAGGTCATAATCCGCCGGGTGATATCGGCCAGATTGTGTCTGGAGGGTTTGGGTTGCTTTGTGCAACGCACTCCCATCTCGTATTGCGAAGCTCCGCTGGGACTTGTACCCCCCTCCCCCCTCCCCCCTTACCTGCGTCTAAGTCGTTCTTTATGAACCACTTAGCGCCGACATCCCGCGCTAAATTCGTCCAAACAAAGGGCTTACGCGCAAATTCGTCCAAACAAAAGAGATAGCTGTTTTTTGCTCTGGAAAAAGAAAAGCTCCGGCGTGATGGCCGGAGCTTTTTTCTTCTCTAGTTCTATTATACACCACGGTGCAAACTTGTACGCCACGGCTATGCCTTTGATATGGTGCGACTTAGCCGTGGGGCCAGCGTTTTCTGTGGAAATCTTTTGCGCCGCCGTGCTCGCCTGCACGTGGAGAACTTAAGGGGACAGGCCGTTGTGAGAAGCGGTCTCGGTGCGCCGATGATGCGGTCGTAGGAACCCGGTTCGCTCGACGCCCATAGCCTCTAAACAGAGATTTGGGGCACTCGGATCGAAGGCATACGCGACAATCCGCGTTCAGGCAGTGTCACAGCGGTGGATCGAATCTGCGGGGGGTTGTTAGCAGGTTCGATTCCCTGCTGGCGATTTTGTGGCGCGGGGCCGCCAGGGACTCTAGGCTTTGAAATATGGAGTGCCTTGGGTCTTACCTGGGCGCTCAAATTGTGGATGCGAGGTATTTTGCGATGAAGGCACAGGTTAGAACCGCTGCTCTTGTTTTTGCTGTGGCTGCCGTTCCGGCATTTTCTGGATTTACTGGATTTGCACAGGTGTCGGGGGTTGCGCATCCGGATTCTGACACGATCTCCGCTACCGAGGATGCCGTTCCACAGACTGTGCCTGAGAGCGGGCGTAGACCTCTGGTTGCGAAACCAAGCGCGGCGGTGAGTGCTCCTGCGGCTGATTCTTCGGTGACCTATGGGCCTTATGTTCCGTATACCGGGGTGACGGGCTCGGCTTCGGTGAGTGCAGCCGGGAAGGACGCTCTGGGAGACGTGGACGCGGATTCGCAGATTGTGACTAGCGTGCCGGAGCGGCAGGGCGAGTTGCGCGAGGGAACGTTGTTGAAGACGCAGATTCGCCAGACGCTTTCGACAGCTTCGACCATCGCGGGTACGAGGTTTACGGCAGAGGTGATGGAGCCGGTGGAGAAGGACGGCAAGGTCGTGATTCCTGTGGGTTCGATCCTGGAAGGGCAGGTGACCCAGGTGCATGGCGGGCGAAGGATTACCGGGGCGGCGGCGATGCATCTGGAGACTCGCGACGTGATGCTTCCAGATGGAACGCACTATGTGGTGCATGCGCAGCTGATCGATACGAGCCGGAGCGACTTTCGTGTGACGGATGAAGGCACGCTGAAGCGGAAGGATCACCCAAAGGAGATGCTGGCCGTGGCTGGCGGCGTGACGGGGGCGAGTGCGGTAGCCGGAGCGATGGTTGGGGGCGGCGTAGGCGCGGCTGTCGGTGCCGGGATTGGGGCTGGAGTGAGCACGGTAATATGGCTGAAGCAGGACCGGCAGGCCACGCTCAAGAAAGATGTGCAGCTGGTGTTCAGTTTGACGACGCCGATGATCTTGACGCCTCTGCATGGCGGGGCGGAGCCTTTGGATTCTACGGGTGGGGCTCAGTAGATTTAGGGTCTTTGGTTTCTTAGAGGGGCCGGCAGTTTGCCGGCCCATTTTCTTTGTGTGGCTGCGCAGGAAAGAGGGGTTTGTTCGGAAGTAACGTGCGGCTCTGCAATTGAAGTGATGCTATCGAATGGGTTCTCCGATGTGGGGCTATGTACGAAAGGACGATTCCCATGACTGTTTCTATCTCTGGCTCCTCTTCGCCTCAACCGGCCGTTGCGGCCTACACTGCTTCAGAAACTTCGCCGGCGGAGGTTGCCTCGAAGGCCCCTTCTCCGAAGGGAGATAGCGTGAAGCTGTCACAGGCCGCGCAGATTCACCTGATGAAGCAGCAGGGCCAAGGGCTCTCGCAGATTGCGGCGAATCTTGGGTTATCGGTGAGCGCGGTAGATGGCTACCTGGGTGTGGCTGTGGCTAAGACGGCTGTGGCTGCGAATGCGCCTGCGCTTGCGGTACCTGTGAAGGGGTGAGGTGTACGGCGAGGGCAACAGCAGATCCCCTTCCGGGGATGGCAATTAGAAAAGCAACGGCAAAGGCGTGCTGCGCGCACGGCGCGATCTGCCATCGAGGCAGACGCGCCTTTGGCGCCGAAAAGCTGACTCGGCCTGCGGCGCTGAAAGATGGCTTGCGCTAGTCGCGGATTTGGGCGAGGAGGCGCTTCCAGTTTTTCTGGTTGCGGCGGTAGCTTTTTTTGAGGTCTTCGAGAATTCGTTCGAAGTCGGCGTGACCGCCGAGGCCGCGCCAGGCGGGGTTGATCGAGAACCAGGGATAGTTTTCGTTGCCGAGGTAGATGGCGCGGCGGAGCCAGTGGAGAG
>JALYVA010000017.1 GCA_030853485.1 Acidobacteriota bacterium | reverse complement strand
GCGCGTTCGGCATGGAGGCGCAGATCGTGGGCGAACGGACGCACGGCGGTTCCGATTCTGAGTCCGTCTTTCGACAGCGGGTCGAGCCAGAAGATGCTGTTGCCTCCGTCCCCCTCCTTCGCCTGGTCCTTGAGCACGGCGTGGGCGAGCATGATCTCTTTCTGGGCTTCGTTGAGGTCGCCTGTGCGGTCGCCGTGGAAGACCTGGGCATAGGAATTTTCGAAGGCCGGGATGGAGGACTCTCCTTTCTGCCATGCGGCGGCTGCGCCGAAGAGGATGCCGTACCAGTCCTGGTTGAAGAGACCTTCGCCGTCGTCGTTCCAGATGGTGTTCAGCTGTCCGGTGGATCCGAGACGCTGACCGTCTGCGGTGAAGCGCTGAATGTTGGCGAGCGCGGCGGTGTTGTTGGGGTAGACCTTGCGGAAGTTGTTGACGCTGGGAGAGACCCAGGTCTCGAATCCGGCACGTGTGAATGGCGTGAGGAAGCGGTCGTACCCACGCGGCTGGGGGCTGTAGACCCAGGCTATGGCGACCGTGGAATTTTTGAAGGACGGCGGCATGGTTTTGAGCAGGTCGGGCACATCCTGCGCGATGTCGCCCCAGAAGAGGAGCTTGCGTTGGAGGGGCTGGAGGGCGGTGACGATGCGCTGGAGAAAGTCGAGGTACACGGCTCCCAGGCCGCGTGACTGAACGTCGGATTTGGTTTGCCCGCGGCCGAGGTCTACGGTCTCGTCGGCGCCGATGTGCAGGAATGGCCCGGGATAGAGGGCGGCGAGTTCGGTGAACATTTGCTGGATGAGTTGGAGCGAACCGGGCTGTGCAGGGGCGAGGACATCGCCGTGTGGGGTCTCGGCGAGTTGCGCATATTGTTCCCAGAGGAGGTTGTGGTGCAGGTGTCCGAAGGCCTCCTGCTCGGGAATGATGGTGATGTGGTACTGCCTGGCATAGGCGACGAGCTCACGTGCCTCCTGCGCGGTGAGGCTGCCCGGCGGCCCCATGAGGGGATGCCCGGCGTACTTCTGGGTGTTTTCGAAGTAGGGCGAATAGAGATTTACTTTGTAGGCGGCGAGGGTTTGTATCAGTTTTTTCTGGAAGACCAGGGTGGTGATGGGCCCTCGGGAGAGATCGTCGTCGAGGCCGCGGTACTTCATGGCGGGCCAGTCGTGGATGTTGGCGCCGTGAAGGATCGCCTGTGCGCCGTCGCCGTCGATCAGTTGCTTGACGGTTTGCGCGCCGTAGAAGACGCCCTCGGCGGTGGCGCCTGTGATCCTCATCCCTGTTGTTGTCGAGGAAACGATGTAGCCTTCCGGCTTCATCTCGTCGGTGAAGGAAGGATCGGAGTGGCTGGCCAGGCGCTCGAGTTCGATGGGGAAGCCGTCGGGGCTGCCGGTGGCGACGTGCCGCGCCTGCAGGGATGCGATGAGATCGTCGGCTGCGAAGCGGTCTTCGGCGGCGCAGGGAGAGGCGCACAGGACGCGGATGCCGTGCGGCAGCGGCGTGTCCTGGCCGGGCTGGATCTCGCGCGGCAGGGGGATCAATGCAGGCGGGTGCTGTGCCATGGCCAGGGGGGCAGAAGCGAGGGAGGCGAAGAGCACAAGCAGAGCGCGGGAAAAAGACAGAGCCATGCGAATAACGGTAAACGACTTAGGCTGCGGCGCGCAGAGGACGGGCGGGAAAGAGCGGCAGTGCCGGACTGGGCGGGCGGCGAAATCGGCGGTATTGCTAGAGAAACGGCACTTTTTATTCGGGTATACACCGCAAATTATTTTTCTATTCACATGGGTCCGCGACGATGGAGCACAAAGAGCAAAAGGAGAAAGCTGGCTGGCTCGTAGAGAGTCGTGCCTGATTTCTGGATGTCCTTGTGCCTTTCAAAACTTCAGCGAGGTTCCATGACGAAGCAACTACGAGCGACTATGGCAGCGATATTGGTCATCAGTTCGATATCGCTACAGGCGCAGAACAGCACCTCGGCGTCCAAAAAGCGAGCGGTGGCCAAAAAGACGGTTCACAAGAAGGCTCCGGTTGAAAGTGCGACGGCGCGACAGATTCGCGAACTGCGCGAGCAGATGCAGACGCAGCAATCTGAGATTGACGGGCTCAAACAGCAGAACGCGGACAAGGATGCGCGCCTGGCCGCTGCCCAGCAGACGGCGGAGAGTGCATCAACCGCTGCAGCAAGCGCGTCGGCCAAGGCTGACACGGTCAGCAGCAGTGTTTCGTCCAACAGTGACGCGGTCTCGACGCTCAACAGCACGGTGACGGATCTGAAGTCGACGACGGTCGGTATGGCTCAGACGATCAGCGACACCAAGAAGACCATTCTCGATGCGGTCGAGTCGCCGATGGCCTTGCACTACAAGGGCGTGACGATTACGCCGATTGCGTTCTTTGCGGCGGAGTCGGTTTACCGTCAGCGGTCGTTGAACTCGGATGTGAATACGCCGTTCAATGCGACTCCCTTTCCGGGCGCGGCGCAGGCCAATACAAGCGAGTTCAACTTCTCCGGACGGCAGAGCCGTATTGGCGCGTTATTTACGGCCAAGCCCGGTCCTTTCCACCTGGCGGGCTATGTCGAAGCTGACTTTCTGGCTGCAGGCATCACAAGCAACGATAACCAGAGCAACAGCTACGCCCTGCGTCAGCGGCAGATCTGGGCGCAGGCCGGCACGAACAGCGGGTTTACTGTGACGGGCGGACAGATGTGGTCCCTTGTGACGGAAACCAAGACCGGCACGGACAACCGGACGGAAGTTCTTCCGGCAACCATCGACGCGCAGTACCATGTGGGTTTCAGCTGGGCGCGTCAGCCGGGCGTGCGGTTTCAGCAGAAGATGGGCGGCTTCACCGGTGCCGTGTCGGTCGAGCAGGCGCAGATCGTGTATGCGGCCTCCAATGCGAACCCGAATTTTTTTATCGGCAATGCGGGTACGGGCGGCGGGCTCTATAACCTTTCCACGAACTACTCGAACAACGTTGCGCCGGATGTGATCGTGAAGGTTGCGTACGATACGCCGCATTTCGGTCATTACGAGATTGGCGGACTTGGGCGCTGGTTCCGCGACCGCTACTATCCCAACCAGACGCTCACGCCGGCCTCTGCTGCAGGCGGGACCAACAACACCAAGGTGGGCGGAGGCGCATTTGCCAATCTGAGGTTTCCGGTCACGCATTTTGCTGACGTAGGTCTGCATGGTCTGGGCGGCACGGGAGTGGGCCGGTACGGCACTTCAACCCTGCCCGACGTGACGGTGCACCCTGACGGAACGCTGGCTCCGATCAAGAATTACCAGGGCTTGTTCTCGCTCGAACTGCACCCGACCAAGAAGCTTGACCTGGATGCGTACGCGGGCGCCGAATATGCGCAGCGCACGGTGTATCTGAATACGCTGACGGGTTCGTCCAGCTTCGGCAAACTGGTTGGATACGCTCCTATCACCCTGAACAACAGCACATGCAATACGGAAGCTTTGCCGACCTCCACCGGCAATGGTCTGGCTGGCGGTGCGCCCTACAATCCGGCGGGAAGCTGCGGCGCGGCAACCCGGGTGGTCAAGGAGTTGACGGGCGAGTTTGTTTACCGCCTGTACAACAGCCCGAAGTATGGCCGTCTGCAGTACGCGATGCAGTACAGCTATCTTTCGCGTCAGGCCTGGGCCGGTGTCGGCGGTGCTCCGAAGGCGACCAACAACATGGTGTTCACGAGCCTGCGCTACTACATTCCGTAGACGCAGCTGTTTGTCTCTGGACCGGATGGGGAAGACTCCATCCGGTCTTTTCTTTTTGTGCCCCGGGTATTCGAGGCGGTGTTGAAGATGTGTGCCACGGGTAAGCTCGCCGGTTGAGGAGGAATTAGTTCGTGGTGTGACTCATCTCTGGTAGGCTTCAAAGGTCTTGGAATTTATGACCGTCGCGTTCCAGAAGGTGACCGAAGAGATGCTCAGCGAAAACAGGCTGTTTCCAGCCGACAGTGCAGCGCGTTCGATTGCAGCGAAGTTGTACGAGAGCGCGCGCGGGCTGCCTATTCTGTCTCCCCACGGCCATACCGACCCGCGGTGGTTCGCTCGCAACGAGGCGTTTCCCAATCCGGCTGCGCTTTTGATTCAGCCGGACCACTATATCTTTCGCATGCTTTATTCGCAGGGCGTTTCGCTCGAGTCGCTCGGCATCTCTCCGGTATATGGCGGCCCTGAGGTCGATCCGCGCGAGGTGTGGCGGATTTTTGCGAAGCACTATTTCCTGTTTCGCGGAACCCCGACGCGGCTGTGGCTGGACTATACGCTCGAGAAGCAGTTCGGCCTGAATACGCGGCTGAGCCCGGAGAATGCAGACGAGTTCTACGAGAGTATCGACCGTAAGCTGCAGACGCCCGAGTTCCGGCCGCGTGCGCTCTTCGAGCAGTTCGGGATCGAGGTATTGTCTACGACGGACACACCGCTCGATACGCTTGAGTTTCACAAGGAGATCCAGGAGTCTGGCTGGAAGGGAAGAGTCATTCCCACGTTTCGGCCAGACAGTGTGATTGATGCCGATTACGCCGGTTTTCTCGCCAACATCGAAAAACTGGGCGAGATAACGGGCGAAGACGTTGGCACGTGGCGGGGATATCTGAACGCACTGCGGAACCGCCGTGCGTTTTTCAAGTCGATGGGAGCAACTGCGACGGACCATGGCCATCCTACGGCGCAGACTGCGGATCTTGATGCTGAGACGGCTGCTTCGCTTTACGGACGCATTCTGTCGGGGCGCTCCGTCCCGGAGGAGCAGGAGATTTTTCGCGCGCAGATGCTGACCGAGATGGCGGGCATGAGCGTGGAGGATGGACTGACGATGCAGATTCATCCTGGCTCCGCGCGCAATCACAACCGGCTGATCTACGAGCGCTTCGGACGCGATAAGGGAGCGGATATCCCCTCCCCGACGGAGTACGTGCGGGCGTTGCGCCCGCTGCTGAATCGTTATGGCAATGATCGCCGCCTGACGTTGATCCTGTTTACGCTGGATGAGACGACGTACACACGGGAGCTGGCGCCGTTGGCGGGACACTATCCCGCGCTGAAGCTGGGGCCGCCCTGGTGGTTTCACGATTCGCCCGAAGGGATGATGCGCTTTCGCGAACAGGCCACCGAGACCGCGGGCTTCTACAACACTGTCGGATTTAACGACGACACACGCGCCTTCCTTTCCATTCCTTCGCGTCACGACATGGCACGCCGCATCGACTGCGCCTTTCTCGCGCGCCTGGTCGCCGAACACCGCCTCGAGGAAGAAGAAGCCTTCGAGGTGATTCGGGACCTTACCGTCAATCTTGTCCGCCAGGCCTACAAGCTTTGAGAGCGGCTGCCACGTTGTGCGTCGCGCGTAGTATCGGAACTGATCATGAGCCTCTTTTTCGCAGCCGGAAGTCCGACCACCGAAATCTCGACCGCAGAGCTCCGCGAATACCTGTTCCAGGCGCTCGATAAGCTGGGCCCGCGCCGGAAGGTGCTGGCGATTCCGCCGGATTTCACGCGGATGCACTCGGAGAGCGGACCGGTGACTGAGCTTGCGTGGAACTACTACGGTGAGGGGTTGACCGACATACTGCCTGCGCTTGGGACGCATCGTCCGATGTCGGACCGGGAGATTGCGGCGATGTATGGCGCGACGCCGCGGGAGCTGTTTCGTGTACACGACTGGCGCAACGATGTGGTGACGCTGGGCGAGGTGCCGGGCGAGTTCATGCGCGAGGTGAGCGAAGGCAAGCTCGACTATACGTGGCCCGCGCAGGTGAATAAGCTGCTGTGCGAGGGCGGTCACGACCTTATCCTCTCGATTGGCCAGGTGGTGCCGCATGAGGTGGTGGGCATGGCCAACTACAACAAGAATATTTTTATCGGCACGGGTGGTTCTGTGGGCATACATCGCAGCCATTTTCTCGGCGCGGTCTATGGCATGGAGCGCATGATGGGGCGCGCGGATACGCCGGTTCGACGCGTGTTGAACTATGCCAGCGAGCACTTCGCCAAGCACCTGCCCATCGTCTATGTCCAGACCGTGATCGGCAAGAATGAAGCGGGGAAGCTTGTGATGCGCGGGCTTTATGTCGGCGATGATGCGGAGTGTTTCGAACTGGCGGCCGGCCTGAGCCTCAAGGTGAACTTCAGGATGCTCGACCGGGAGATCAAAAAGGCTGTGGTGTTTCTGGACCCGCATGAGTTTCGAAGCACGTGGCTGGGCAACAAGAGCATCTATCGGACCCGCATGGCGCTGGCGGACGATGCTGAACTGATCGTGCTTGCTCCGGGCGTGCACGAGTTCGGCGAAGATGCGGCGATCGACAAGCTGATTCGCCAGTACGGATACTGCGGCACGCCGCGAACCCTGGAGGCCGTGAAGCAGGACCGACTTCTTGCGGGGAACCTGAGCGCTGCAGCACACCTGATACACGGTTCGAGCGAAGGCCGGTTCTCTATCCGCTATTGTCCGGGGCAGCTTACGCGGCAGGAGATTGAGTCGGTCGATTTCCAGTATGGTGATCTTGCGGAGATGGTTGCGCGTTACAACCCGGAGCGGCTCAACGACGGCTGGAACCAGGTAAACGGAGAGGAGATCTTCTACATCTCCAATCCCGGTCTTGGGCTCTGGGCGTACCGTGATCGTTTCAAGAACTGATTGGTTTACCAAACAAAGCGCGCCATTGCAGAGAACGGCTATTTTGAGAAAACGGAACACGCAGATGAGGATGGTTCATGATCGAAAACACGACTGAGGTAATCGCGGAAGAGTTGAAGCTGCCGAAATATTCGATCGGTGTAGGGGATCGCTTTGCGCACCAGGCGAGAGCGCAGCTTGGGGCGTGCATGCTGGCCGCGGAGGCTGGAGTGGAAGTGGTTCCGGTGTGGAACAAGTCCAATCGCGAGCACCTGATCATCGGCTCTGAACCGACAGAGACCCGCGCTGCCGCGGATGCAGCCGTGAAAGAACTTGGCTGGGGTGGCCCGTACTTTCTCGATGCGGACCACATCAATCTGAAGACCGTGCCGAGATTTCTCGATCCTTGCGATTTTTTTACGCTCGATGTGGCCGATCTGATTGGCCAGCCTGCCGATCCGAGCGATGTGGAAGCTTTCCTCAACCGGCATCCTGAGTTGATCGGTTCGGTCGTGATTCCGGATATAGACGAGGCGTTCAGCACGGATCGGGCGTTTGTGGAAGAGGTCGCGAATAAGTTTCTGGGTGCGGTGCAGCATGCAGGCGAGATTTATCGCTACCTGTTCGAAAGCAAAGGCATGGGTCGCTTCGTCACGGAGATCTCGATGGACGAAACCCATTCGCCGCAGACACCTGTCGAGCTGCTGATCATTCTCGCAGCTATTGCGGACGAGAAGATTCCCATACAGACCATTGCGCCGAAGTTTACCGGGCGGTTCAACAAGGGAGTGGAGTATGTTGGCGATGTTGCGCAGTTTGCGAAGGAGTTCGAGCAGGACCTGGCGACGATCGCGTTTGCGGTGAAGACTTACGGTCTGCCGGGGAATCTTAAGCTCAGTGTGCATTCGGGCTCGGACAAGTTTTCCATCTACCCTGCGATCCACGCCGCGATCACACGCTTCGATGCCGGTGTGCATTTGAAGACGGCTGGAACGACCTGGCTGGAGGAGTTGATCGGACTGGCGGAGTCGGGCGGCTCGGGGCTGGAGATTGCCAAGGAGATTTACGCTGAAGCGTACGCGCACCGCGAGGAGTTGTGTGGGCCTTATGCCACCGTGATCGATATCGATCACGCCGCGCTGCCGCTGCCTGCCGAGGTGCAAGGCTGGACCGGCGAGCAGTTTACCGCGGCGCTGCGGCACGACTCCGGCAACACCGCTTATAACCAGAGCTTTCGCCAGCTCCTGCATGTGGGGTTCAAGGTAGCGGCGAAGATGGGTGAGCGTTATCTGGATGCTCTTAAAAAGAACGAGAAGATCGTGGCGCGCAATGTGACGACAAACCTGTTCGAACGCCATATCCGCCCGGTGTTCTGCGGATCCTGAAGTTTGGTTTTGCGCCGTCTGAAGTCAGGTTTGCGGATTGAGCTTTGCTTCGCGATCTTAACGTTGCTGAAAGGACATTTGCTCCATGATCGTCGGGTTGATGGGCGTCACGGGTTCGGGCAAAACGACGATTGGAACGCTGCTGGCACAGCACACAGGCGCGATGTTTGCCGATGCGGACGACTACCATCCGCTGGGGAATCGACAGAAGCTTGCGGCCGGACAGCCTTTGACGGATGCTGACCGCGAGCCCTGGCTCAAAGAGCTGAACCGGCTGCTGGTGAGCTGGTTTGAGGCGGGCAAGAGTGGCGTGCTCGCTTGCTCCGCGCTGAAGGCCAGCTATCGCGATATGCTCTCGGACGGAATGCCGCAGGGCACGGTCAGGTTCGTGGTGTTGGACGGTCAGAAGGAGATGATTGCCGACCGGCTGGCGCATCGCAAGCACTCGTACATGAATCCGGCGCTGCTCGATAGCCAGATCGCGACGCTCGAGATGCCGGCGGATGCGCTGCGTGTCGTCAACGACCGTGCGCCGGAAGAGGTTGTGCAGGAGATAGTGTCGCAGCTTGCGGTCTAGAAGACGCCGGGGCAAGGGCCGAGTACGAAGAAGAAGACACACTGAGAGGATTTTTCATGGGACATCCGTTGTTTGATTTGGCCGGCAAGTCGGCTGTGGTGGTGGGTGGAACGTCGGGGATCGGTCTGGCTATGGCGACGGGACTTGCTGAGGCTGGAGCCGATGTGGTGGCCAGCTCAAGGCGCGCGGAGCAGGTGGACGAGGCCGCCTCGGCGATCGAAGCGAAGGGGCGGAGGGCGCTGCGGCTGACCTCGGATGTTGCCGATCGGGGCAGTCTGGAGGCCTTGCTTGCGGCTACGGTGAAGGAGTTTGGCAAGGTCGACATCCTGATCAACTGCGCGGGCAAGATCAAACGGGAACCCACGCTGACGGTGTCGGAAGAGACATGGAACGACATCATGGACACCAACCTCACGGGAACGCTGCGCGCGTGCCAGATCTTCGGCGGGCACATGCTGGAGCGCGGCTATGGACGCATCATCAACATCGCCTCATTGAATACGTTCGTCAGCCTGAGGGAAGTCACAGCGTATGCCGCAAGCAAGGCGGCTGTGGGAGCGCTGACGAAATCGCTTGCCGTGGAATGGAGCGCACAGGGAGTGACGGTCAATGCGATCGCGCCCGGGGTGTTTCGGACGGCGCTCAATCAGAAGCTGCTGGACGAGAGCGAGCGTGGCAAGGAGCTGCGCATGCGTACGCCGATGGGACGGTTCGGTAAGACCGAAGAGCTTGTGGGAAGCGCGATTTTTCTTGCCAGCGATGCATCGAGCTTCATCACCGGTGAGATTCTTGTGGTGGATGGCGGATTTCTGGCGAGCGGCGTGAACCAGTAGGGTCTGAGGCTCTGCTCCTGGGAAGGCGCGCTTACCGGACGGTGGATTTGCGGGCCGGGCCGCTTGCGCCATCGTGCCTGGGCGGCAGTATCCACGGATAGAGCACCGCGAGATTTGGCGGAACGATGGTCAGGAACAAAAGAAATATTCCGACCATCTCGGGGATGTGGAGCGAATTCACGTCCTCGAGGTAATACGCGAGGATGCCGAGGCCGATCAACGTGATGAAAATCACAGTGCGTGCAAGCGGCTTTGCCCAGGGCTTGTCGTCGTTGGGAAGCATTTTTAGCAACCTCTCGCCGCACCTGATAGAGACTCGCTCTACCGTTGCCTCTTCTGCTACCGGTGGCGGCTGGAGGCGTGTGCGATCAGAACCGCAGTGTAGGCTGCGCCGAAGCCATTGTCTATATTAACTACGGAGATGTTGGGAGAACACGAGTTGAGCATGCCCAGCAGGGCTGCCGCTCCATCGAAACTTGCGCCGTAACCGACCGAGGTGGGGACGGCCAGGACAGGTACCCCGACCAGGCCTCCGACGACGCTGGGCAGCGCTCCCTCCATGCCGGCGCAGACGATGACGGCATCGGCCTCTGCGAGCTGGTCGCGTACGGAGAGCAGGCGGTGCAGACCGGCTACGCCTATGTCGTAGAGGCGGATCACCTGGGTTCCGAACAACTCGGCGGTCACCGCGGCCTCTTCTGCTACGGGCTGGTCGCTGGTGCCGGCGCTGAGGACGGCGATGCGGCCCCTGGGCTCGCCTGCCGAGGTTTGACGGAGGGTGATGGCGCGGGCCTTGGGGTGGTGTTGTGCGGCATGAACCGCGCTAAGCACCGCGGACGCTGTCTCCTCGTTGCATCGGGTCGCGAGCACATCGGTTCCGGCAGCGGCCATGCGGGCGAAGATCTCTGCGGTCTGCTGCGGCTCTTTGCCTTGCGCGTAGATGACTTCGGGAAGGCCGGTGCGGAGGGCGCGGTGGTGGTCGATGCGCGCGTGGCCAATGTCTTCGTAAGGCAGCTTCGCGAGCTGGTCGACGGCGGCGGCTGGTGCGAGGGTGCCGGTTTGAACTGCGGCAAGGAGTTCGAGCAGGGAGACTTTGTTCATAGGAGGAGGACAGTGGTCGATGCAACGAAGAAGAGACTTCGCGGCCGAGAGATCATTGTTTTTGCACGGCCGGTTTGATGGCGGAGGCCGGGAGTAGGTCGGGCAGCACGTGGTTCATCGAGCCGGAGCGGTAGCCTTCGGTGTCGAGGGTGATGTAGACGAAGCCGAGTGCACGAAGCGCCGCGGTGATGCGATCGAGAGCGTCGAGATTGAGGGCGCGGGGCAGTTCGTCGCGCGAGATCTCTATGCGGGCGAGCTCGCCGTGGTGACGGACGCGCACCTGACGGAAGCCCAGCGTGTGGAGCGCGGCCTCGGCCTGTTCTATTTGCGAGAGGTTTTCGCGGGTCACGGGGCGACCGTATTCGATGCGTGAGGCGAGGCAGGCGCTGGCGGGCTTGTCCCACAGGGTGAGGCCGGCTTGTTGGGCGAGCAGACGGATCTCCTGCTTGGTGAGCTGCGCGGAGACCAGGGGAGCCACGGCCTGGTGGTCGGCGGCGGCTTGCTGGCCTGGGCGAAACTCGCCACGGTCGTCGAGGTTCATCCCGTAGGCGAGGTGTTCGAATCCGCGGGCAGCGCGTGTCTGCTCCATCTGGGTGAACAGTTCATCTTTGCAGTGGAAGCAGCGTTGAGAGTCGTTGCGTGTGTAGTCGGCGCTTTCGAGCTCGTTGGTGTGGAGGATCTCGGTCGGGATGTTGTGCTGCGCGGTGAAGGCAAGTGCGGCTTGCAATTCAGCGCGGGGAAGTGAGGCGGAGTCTGCGATAACGGCCAGCATGCGTTCCCCGAGTGCCTGGTGGGCGGCGTAGGCGAGGTATGCCGAATCGGTGCCGCCGGAGTAGGCGACCAGGACGCTGCCCAGCTGCTCGAGGGTGCTTTGGAGCTTCGCGGATTTGGCAGACAGATCCATCTCTTCCCCTTCTGCTTTGCGTCTTCTGACTTTGTTGCGTCCTCTGAATTTATAGATGCCGCCGTCGGTATCTCAGGGCGACTGGGAAGCCGGTGTTTCGCGTTGTGCCGATTTCTTTCGAGGCGGTGTCGAGGGGTACCCCCCCCCTATTGCCTGCGTGTAAGTGCTTTTGGTTCATGGAGTTACGGGTACAGGACGACGCTAAATTCGGGCAAGGAAAGGACTTGCGTCCAAATTCGTCCAGGGTAAGGACTTAGCGGCCAATATGGATGCCGGTCAACGTGGTTGGCCGTTTGAACGCTCGTCTTCGCAGTGCTTTTTACTTCTTCTTCTATTTTACAGGTTGGAGCGAAACTACTACGCCACGCATAAGTTCAATGGAATGCGAAACTTAGGTCATTTGGGGGCTTGACATCGCATTTTTGGGCCAAATACAGGGGTCGAACGTGAAGATTTATTTTGCTGGCCGCCGTGATCGGGTGGAGGCTGGGTTAGCTTGCCCGTGAATGAGAGATCAGGCAAACGCGGATTGGGCATAGAACCGGATCGAAGCAGCCTGAGTTGAGCGGGGGGTGAGGGGTAGGCGTGTGTGTCACGCTCGATGGTTTCTCCGATGGTTCGAAGGTCGATGTGCGCGGGTATGGCGAAGTTTTCGCTGGTGCTGCGTTCTGTGAGGGACGGCATGTGGAAGACGGTCTCGCTGTGCTCGATGCCTACATCTCAAAATCGAGATATGGGGCACCCGGTTTTGTGGGGGAAGTTCCTGTTTCGTCCAGTGCAGATGACGACGGGATAGATGGCTGCTCTCGGGGGATGGTTTTGTGGGGGGACATTTGGAAGCGGTCTCGCTGCGCTCGATGCCCACATCTCAGAATCGAGATATGGGGCACCCGGCTTTGTGGTTTACGCGAGGGTCGTGCTGCTGCAGAGTGGATCACCTGGGTGGTTTTCCCGTTGGGCAACGTCGTGTGGGCTGCGATTGCGGGGCCGGCAATCGTAGCGATGCGATGGCAACAGCAGGTTCGCTGCGGAGAGGACACACAGAAGGGCAATTGCAACGTAGGCTGGCGAGCAAAAATGCAGGTCCTTCGACTCCGCCTGTCGCGATAGGACTGCGACAGGCTCCGCTCAGGATGACACTTTTTTAGTAAATCAACTATCAGCACGTGGATGTGTTTGGAGAGAACCAGTGAGACAGCAAGTGAGGCAGCAAGGGAGACAACAGTGAGACTGTGGCCTGCCCGATCTTTTGAACCAGATTGTTTGTTAGTGTAGCGCAGCTATTTGTGAGTTCAGATAGCTGCCATTTGGGGAGTGGGGAGGCGGGATGAGCGTAGCGATTC
>JALYVA010000166.1 GCA_030853485.1 Acidobacteriota bacterium | reverse complement strand
GGCGGGAATCGCTACGCTCATCCCGCCTCCCCACTCCCCAAATGGCAGCTATCTGAACTCAGAAATAGCTGCGCTACACTAACAAACAATCTGGTTCAAAAGATCGGGCAGGCCAAGTCATCCGGCTACACACCATTTTACGGCGCCGGAAAGCACACCGACTCGCATGGGGGTGCATACCCCGGCTCTGTCAACTCACACCACAAAGATGGTCACTACCAAAATCCGGTCAATGGCACACGAACCTACGGCAGGCACAAATGAAGAGGGAAATATTTGCAGCTGCGTTATTAGCCCTGAGCACCGTCGGCACGTTTGCGCAGCAACCACCGGCGAGCATTGAACATACCGACAGCTTTGGCACTTAGGATGTTATGACTCTATCCGCTGGGTGGACTGTGACCGATAAGAGCGGCAAAGTGGCGGCACATACGAGCGCTACAGAGCTGACTCTCCTGTGCAGCCGCCTGGATGAGCCAACGTTCTTTTCGATGTTCAAGGACGATCAGTGGACGGCGATGACCGAGACATGTGATGATTGGGCGCAACTTCAGCCAAATACACAAATCGAGAAGGTTACCTTCCCGTTTCTGATCACCCGACTGCTTCGTGTTGCACCGCCATCGTCCGACTTCAACCGGTACCGCGGTTTGGAACTCAAAACTACGGCGGACTTGACGGTCTACGACGCCACTCTCCTGCCTAATGACATCGCCTATGAGCCGGCATGCACAATCGAAAAACAAAACCGAGGGCACACTGACGGGATGCTGTATATCTACCGATGCATGATAGAGACTTCCTCCTTTCCAGAAGCCGTCGCATTAAAGAGTCGGCTCATACAATCTCTCAAAAAGCTTAGTCTCGACGAGGACCAAGTTAGGGAGCACGGCCTTTCTGTGAACGCGCGCCAAGAAAGTATGTGCGCACCAACGGGAGAATGTTTAGAGGGAGATGTCTTCGCATCCGTCACGAAGGATTACAAGTTCCTGCAGATCGATGCAAACCCAGACCTCACGAGAAGTGCGCTGGCTGAGGCTCAGGCGATGCAATACGGTCACGATACGCCCATTAGCGGGATATCCCAAAACTCGGGGTCTGTCTTGTTTGAGGTTTACTCAGTCGGTCCACTAAAAAATTGATCGGGCGGGTGGCCCACTCACCATCTTGGGTGCCCCATTCATGCCCTCGCACTTGGGGCATGAATGGGAATCACCAAAGCTAAGCCTTCCCCAACAGCAGACAAGTCTCTTTATCTTCCTCAAGGAAACCGCGAATCATCTCGTGCGCGGAACGCAGTAGCCTCTCCACGTCATCAGTGGAGCAATTCCCAAGCCGTACCCAGATGATCTTCGGCGGATCTTTTTCTATAACACTCCGTTCGGCAAATCCGAATCTTTGGACACAATCGCAAAAACATGCAGCTTGGCATAGTCCCACACCTCAGAGTCATTAGCCGCACCCAGCTTGAGATTGTGAACATGATCCGACTCCGCATACAGATCGCGGAGCGACTCCACCAATCGCGGAGAAAGATTCTCATCCAACAGGAGCTTCACGCCACCAGGGTCTCTGACTTCCGCTCGCGGTCCGCCTCGAACGCCAGACACGCGCGAATATCCTCTTCAGTCAGGTACGGGAAATCGCTCAGAATAGCCGCATGCGTCATCCCCGAGGCGAGATATCCCAGCACGTCTCCAACAGTGACACGCAGACCCCGAACACAAGGCTTGCCGCTGCGCTTATCCGGCTCCATCGTAATGATCTGCGAATAGTCCATAGAGTGAGGGTGAGCGATGGACCCGACCCAGTAAAGACAGAAGAGGACAAGTTGTTGGGCTGCCCACTCCATTCATAGTTCTCCTATGTATGCCCTCAATCAACGAACTTCATCTACCGCACCCAAAGGGAACCGATCGACACGCCCTCCCCCAACAAGCGACGCACTCTACTCCCCGTCAGCCCGAAGCTCCTGCTGCACCTTACTGTGCTTCACGCTATAGGTAAAATAAATCACCAGTCCCAATGCCAGCCATGCGAGCACAACAATCTTGGTCAACACCGGCAACGTCCACACCAGGTACAACGCGCTGATAATCCCAAGGATCGGCACCAGCGGAACCAGCGGCGTCTTGAACGGACGGTGCAGGTCAGGGTTTCTGCGTCGCAGGATCCACACCCCGGCGCACACAATCGCAAACGCGAGCAGTGTGCCCATATTCACCAGCTCGCTCAACTTATCAATCGGCAGCAGCGCAGGCATAAACGCAACCACCCCCCCCACAACGATATTCGAGATCCACGGTGTCCGAAACTTGGGATGGATCACTCCTGCCCACTTCCACAGCAGGCCGTCACGCGACATCGAAAAGAACACCCGCGACTGCCCCAGCAGCATCACCAGCATCACTGTACCAAGCCCGAACACCGCGCCGATTCTCACCAGAATGCTGCCCCAACGGATGCCCGTTACATCGATTCCCACCGCAACAGGATCGGCAACGTCCAACGCCTTGTAGCTCACCAGTCCGGTCAGCACGCCCGACACCAGGATGTACAGCACCGTGCAGATCACAAGCGAACCCAGAATTCCAATTGGCATGTCGCGCTTCGGGTTTTTCGCCTCCTGCGCCGCCGTCGACACCGCGTCAAATCCGATATACGCGAAGAAGATCGAAGCCGCACCCGCGGATATTCCCGCATAGCCGAAATTGCCATGCCCGTCACTCGGCGGAATATACGGATGCCAGTTCGCATAGGCGAGCTCGCGATGATGCAGCAGGAACCAGCCACCCAGCACCAGAAATATGAACACAACCGCCAGCTTTACCAGCACGATCCCCGTATTCAGGTTCGCCGACTCCTCAATCCCGCGAACCAGCACCGCCGTCACCAGCGCAATCGCCACAAACGCCACCAGGTTGAACACCCCCGTCACATGTGGAAGCGTCGTCGCATTGATCCCGGACGGCAATGCAGCCGCCTGCATCCACCGGTCGTGATACTGGTACAGGATCATCCCAGGCGTCGTCGTCAGTTGCGGCGGCAAATGAATCCCAATGTCCCGCAGCAATCCCACGAAATACCCGCTCCACCCCGAAGCCACCGTGGCCGCGCCGAAAGCATACTCCAGCACAAGGTCCCAGCCAATAATCCACGCCACAAATTCGCCCAAGGTTGCATATCCATATGTGTAAGCCGAGCCCGCAATTGGAATCAACGAGGCGAACTCCGCATAGCACAAGCCCGCGAACGCGCACGTGATCCCGGCCAACACGAAACTCAAGGTGACTGCCGGTCCGGCATGAACAGCCGCCGCCTGTCCGGTGAGAACGAAAATGCCCGTGCCTATAATCGCTCCTATACCGAGCGTAATCAGGTTCAACGGGCCAAGCGAACGTTTCAGCGTCGCCTCACCTTCACTCTGCGCCTCGTTGAGCAACTTCGACAAAGGCTTGACGGCCATCAAATTCGTCTTCAATTTCCGATTCTCCAAAACTTTTCTAAACTGCTTTCTCGCTAAGTTCAGCCGAGCCCGCACCAGGACGCCCCATGCGCGTCCAGACCACATACACGGGCACCCCCAGCAGCACAAGCAGAAGTCCCGGCCACGTGTACTGTGGTTTGTAACGCAATAGTACTGCACAAATCCACAAAGCCATCACGATGTACAACCCAGGCAACACCGGATACCCAATCGCGCGATACGGTCGCACAGCATCCGGCCGCGTACGCCGCAACACAAACAAGCCCGCGATCGTGAGCACATAAAACACCAGCACGGCAAAGATCACATAATCCAAAAGCTGCCCATAGCTCCCCGAAAGACAGAGCAAACAGGTCCACGCCCACTGCACCCAAAGCGAGTTCACCGGCGCCTTCGTCCGTTCGCTCAAACGCCCCACGGACTCGAAGAACAAACCATCCCGGCTCATCGCATAGTAGACGCGCGCCCCCGCAAGCAGCATCCCATTCACACAACCAAACGTAGAAACCAGGATCGCAGCCGCCATCAGCTTCGCGCCATATCCCACAAAGCCAAGCGTAGCCCCGGCCTGCTCCATCACAGCGGTCGCGACCCTGTCCTCCGACGCAAACTCAATCCCTCGGCCCGCGATCGTAGCCGCCGCCGGGGCGCCCGTCAGCGGAAGCACACTCAGGTAAACGAAGTTACACAGCACGTACAACAGCAGCACCACCCCGGTGCCGATCGCGAGAGACAGCGGCAAGTTCCTCTTGGGATTTCGAATCTCGCCCGCCGTAAACGTAACGTTGTTCCACGCATCGGACGAGAACAACGACCCAACCTGAACCACTGCCACGACGGTGAACAACCCCACATAGGCCGTCGGGTTTCCGATAGTAGCCCCGCCCACGCCCACCTGCACCGCATGCATCGTGTGCCACCCCGCGCCCGCCCAGAAGTTGTGCCACCCCGCCCCCGCTGCTGAAGTAAAATTCGCCGCAATCGCACCAGCATTCTTCGCCAGCAAACCCACCAGCACCACCGCCGCAAGCGCAACCACCTTCGCCGAGGTAAAGACATTCTGCACCGCCGCCCCCATCTTCACCCCAAGCGTATTCAGCAGCGTAAGCACCGTAATCACCACGATTGCAGACAAATTCGCCGTATTCAACCCGATGTCCATGTTCCCCAGAACCATCGGGCCGACTTGCCACGCCGGCACATGTCCCATATGCCAAAGCCAGTTTCCCGCGCTCACCTTGGGGAAGAACACGCCGAGAAATTTGCCAAACGCCACGCCCACCGCCGCGATCGTCCCCGTCTGAATGACCAGGAACAACGTCCACCCATACAGAAATCCCCAGAACGGTCCAAGCGCCTCTCGTAGATACACGTACTGCCCACCGGCCTTGGGCATCATCGCCGCAAGCTCTCCATAGCTCAGCGCCCCAATCAGCGTCATGCCAGCTGTTACCAGCCACGCCCCAATCAGCAATGCAGGTGAGCCCAGGGTCCGCGACATATCCGCTGAAACAATGAAAATGCCAGACCCGATCATGGAGCCCATCACAATCGCGGTCGCCGAAAACAGTCCCATCCCCTCCACGAACTGTGGAGCGCCGCCGGCAGCCAGGATCTCGTCCTGCCCCCTCAAGCCCGGGCGGGATTCGCTTTGTCTTCCCATAGTCACGTTGGTCAGTTCTACCCCAAAACGTCGAGAAAGTCTCCCGCTACCTTCTCAATCAGTTCCCCCTGCGTGAACAGCCCACCGATGATAGCGACCGAATCCGCTCCAGCGTCGATCACGTTTCGCGCATTGTTCCGCGTGATTCCGCCAATCGCTACAAGAGGCTTCGCAGTCAAAGCTCTGGCGCGCCGCACACCCTCCAGCCCCACAACAGGCTCCGCATCCAGCTTGGTTCCCGTAGCAAAGACAGGCCCGACCGCCACGTAATCCGCGCAGCTCCTCTCAGCCACCCGCACCTGCTCCTCCGTATGAGTCGAGACCCCTACCCACCTGGTCGCGCCTACCACCAGCCGCGCATCGTCAGGAGAAAGATCCCACTGCCCCACATGCACACCACCCCACCCGGCAAGCATGGCAAGATCCGCACGATCGTTCATCATCAGGCGGCACGCGCTTCCCGCAAACGCGTCACCTAACAATTGCGCTGCACGTAATATCTCCTGCGGGCCGCCGCTCTTGTCTCTGTACTGCAGCAACTCCACCCCGGCCGCTCGCAGCGCCTCGGAAACTCGCACCAGGTCCCACAATCCCCGAGACAGAAAATTCCTGTCGAGAATCGGATAGAGCCGCGGAAACGCCGGCACTGCCTAGCTTTCCTTCTGCCGTTCGAAGAAACGCTCCATAAACTTCGTATCGAACTGACCTGAACGAAACTCTGCATCCGCGAATATCTTCTCGTGCAGCGGAATAGTCGTATGAATGCCCTGGACCACAAACTGGCTGAGAGCGCGCTGCATCTTGTTCATCGCCTCTTCCCGGTCCGCTCCATGGCAGATCAGCTTCGCAATCAAAGAATCATAGTAAGGCGGCACCACACCCTCCGCATACTGCGCCGTATCCACACGCACCCCATTGCCGCCGGGAAGATTGAACGCCGTAATCTTTCCCGCGCTCGGGGTGAACTTTTCCGGATGCTCCGCATTGATCCGGCACTCTATCGCATGCCCGCGAATCTCGACGGGCCGGTTCACGATCGAAGCCAGCTTCTCCCCAGATGCAATCCGTAGCTGCGCTTTTACGAGGTCGATACCTGTAACCATCTCGGTCACACAATGTTCTACCTGGATGCGCGTGTTCATCTCGATGAAGTAGATCTTGCCGTCTTCATCCATCAGAAACTCGATCGTTCCAGCGTTCCAATACCCTATGTTTTCGAGCGCCTTCTTGATGGTCTTGCCCAGCTCCTCACGCAGCTTCGGCGTGATCGCCAGACTAGGCGCCTCCTCAATGAGCTTCTGGTGCCGCCGCTGGATCGAACACTCCCGCTCGCCCAGGCTCATCACGTTGCCATGCTCATCGGCTAGCACCTGGAACTCGATGTGCCGGGGCCGCTCGATGAACTTTTCCATGTACATATCACCGTTGCCAAACGCGTTTGCCGCCTCTGTACTGGCCTGCTGGTACATCGCAGGCAACTCTCCGGCATTGCGGCAGATCCGCATTCCGCGACCCCCGCCGCCGGCGACTGCCTTCAGAATAACCGGATATCCCACACTCCTGGCCCATTCCAGCGCCTCGCCTTCGCTTTCAATAACCCCATCGGACCCGGGCAAAATCGGCACCTTCGCCTTCTTCATCGTTTGTCGCGCCGTCGACTTCTCGCCCATCATCCGCGTCACCTCCGGCGGAGGCCCGATGAACTTGATATTCGACGCACGGCAAACCTCAGCGAAGTTCGCATTCTCGCTCAGCAGGCCGTATCCGGGATGAATCGCATCTACATCCGCAATCTCCGCAGCCGAGATCACGGCAGGCACATTCAGATAGCTTTCGCTCGACCTCGGCGGCCCAATGCAGATCGCCTCATCGGCAAACCGAACATGCAGCGAATTCTTGTCCGCTTCGCTATACACCGCAACCGTGCGGATGCCCATCTCCTTGCACGCGCTGATCACGCGCAATGCAATCTCCCCACGATTTGCAATCAGTACCTTACGAAACATAAACCCGGATGCCTTCCATTCCATCTTGCTGCTGACCTTGAACGTGGTTCCGAACCCGCATCACGAACGCGCGCGAATCGCAAACAGCGGTTGCCCATACTCCACCGGCTGTCCACTCGCCGCAATCCGTTTCACCACCTCGCCCGCCACGTCCGATTCAATCTCATTCATCAGCTTCATGGCTTCGACGATGCAAAGCACCTGCCCTGCCTCCACCTGGTCGCCCACCTTCACGAATGCGGGCGCGCCGGGCGAAGGGGACTCGTAAAACGTCCCCACAATCGGAGACTTCACCTCATGCATTGCCTCCTCGGCCTCAGCAGCAGCAGCCATGCTTCCGCTGACGGCGGGCGCGGCGGAGGGCAATGTCGTGGGGGCCGGAGCTGAAGCAGCCATCAACCGGCTCAACTGCGCCATGTCAAGACCCCCCACGCCAGCCGCAGCCGCAGGCTCTCCCACAAACTTGATCCGTACCTTCAGATCCGCCTGCTCCATGTCGAATTCAGCGATGTCGTTCGCCTTCAGAAATTCAACCAGTTCCCGAAGCTCGTTCAGTTTATTTCCGTCCATCTTGTCTCTTCCCGGCGCTAGAGCACCTGTATCCCGATCGCTTCAGAGTTCTTACTCGCTGTTCCTACTTGCTGCCTTACAGTTCCACCCAGGCCTTCACACTCGGTGTCAGGATTTCGCTCCCGGTGGCAGTCACCAGCACCATATCTTCGATGCGCAATCCAAATTTTCCGGGCATGTACACACCCGGTTCAATCGTGATCACCATTCCCTGCTTCAGCACCTGGCCCCCCTTCGCCGCCAGCCTTGGACCCTCATGAATCTCCAGACCAACTCCATGTCCCGTCGAATGGCTGAAATATTTATCCAGCTTTCCTCTCCGGAGCACACCCCGCGCGGCCTCGTCTACCTCTCCGGCTGTCACGCCCGGCCTTACGGCGGCCACCGCAGCCTCCTGGGCTTCCAGCACAAAATCATACACTTCCCGCTCACCCGAGATGGCCTTGCCCATGTGCACTGTACGCGTCATGTCGCTGCAATATCCGTCGAGAATAACACCGAAGTCCAACGTCACGAATCCACGCCGGGGCACCCTCGCCTGCGTCGCCCGCCCATGGGGCAGCGCCGAACGTTCGCCGCTGGCAACAATGGTCTCAAACGACATCGACTCCGCACCGCCCAACCGAGCCGCATACTCCAGCGCCGCTGCGACCTCGTTTTCGGTTTGTCCCGGCTGCAGATACGTCAGCATGCTGTCAAAGAGTTCGCATCCAAGTGCGGCCGCGCGACGCAGCGTCACAATCTCCTCGCCATCTTTAACCTCGCGCAACCGGGCAAGCAAAGGCTCCGTACCCACAAACATGGCACGACGCACCCCCGACGAAACTGCCGCCCGCATTGTTTCCAGCATTCGTACCGTTGTGTGCGAAGCATCGAAGCCGCAGCGCTGCACACCCTCGCTTTCCAGCCACTCACACGCGGCCATTAGCGGAGGCTTGTTCGCAATCACAACTCTCGTTCCGGCCGCTTCTGATTGCGCCTGTGCCGTGTACCGTCCATCGGTGAACAGGACCGATTTCCTTCGCAGCAACACCAATGCTGCACTCGACCCGGTAAATCCGCTCAAGTAACGGACATCGGGAAGATGCGTCACCACCAAGCCGTCTACCCTTGCAGTCCCGGCCGACGCTGCTGCTCTCTTCTTCCGTAGGCGAAAATCCATGTCCTTCAATATTACCCATACACCAGTTCAACGCCGGAGGAACGATTCCCGGCAGAAAGTGCTTCGGACCTGCTTTGGAGATGGGACGGGCGCTCTCTTGCATTGTTGTTACTTTTTCTCGCCCTCCTTAGGGCAGAGAAGACATCTGCCATCACATTGCTCAAATCGATGCCGTCGAGTAACAGGCGTCCTGACACTTCACTTTCGTGTTAGGCCATTGATTTCAGACAACGTGTTCGAACCGGTATCATAGGGTATGTCCGGTGATACCCCTAGTCGGCCGTCGCGTTTCACACGCCGGAACTTTCTTCTCGCTTCCGGAACCTCCGCCGCCGGACTGGCACTCTACGCCGGCGAAGTAGCGCGCCACGAGATCGACATCGTTCAGCGTCCCATCGCCATCTCAAAGCTGCCCGCGCCATTCCATGGATATCGCATTGTGCAGATCAGCGACATTCACCTCGACGAGTTTACCGAACCCTTGTTCCTCGAGCGCGTCGTCCACAAGGTCAACCAACTCCACGCCGATCTGGTCCTGCTCACCGGAGACTTCATCACGCACGGTTCGGTCACCTTCATCGCCGGCAATCACGCCATTCATCGCTGCGCGCAAATAATCAGCACCCTTACCGCTCCCTTGCGCTACGGCTGCCTGGGCAATCACGACGTCGCCTTCGACGCACCTCTGGTCACAAAGACTCTCGCCGACCACGGAACACCGCTCCTGATCAACAGCAACCTTCCCATCGTACGGGGTGGTGCCCGCCTCTGGCTGGCAGGTGTAGACGATCCTGGCACCAGTCATCCCGACCTCGACCTGGCCATACCAAACACACCGGATGGCCCCGTCCTCCTGATGGCGCATGAGCCCGACTTCGCTGATGTGGTCACGGCTCATCCCAAAGGTCATCTGGTTGATCTCATGCTCTCCGGTCACTCCCACGGAGGCCAGGTACGCCTTCCCTTTGTCGGTGCTGTCATCCTTCCACCGATGGGACTGAAGTACCCGGAAGGTCATTACACCTTCGACCGCATGCAGCTCTACGTCAACCGCGGCATTGGCACTGTAGGGCTTCCCTTTCGTCTCAACTGTCCGCCGGAGATTACGGTCATCACCCTGCGTCCTGCATGAGCCCTGGGAAGAGTCCCGTCAAGTCACTTCGTAAATCAGTAGTAGCCCTAAGGGTGGAAAAGCGTTGTGCGTGGCGTACGAGTGGCCGTCTATCCCGCACTCTCTGAGACCAAGCCGGCTACATTCCCTCGACTGTCGGGAAATGCCTGACACGGAATGCGGTTTCTATTGTGTTGGGAGGAGAGCGGATGGTGCGCCCGGAAGGAGTCGAACCTCCGACCTACTGGTTCGTAGCCAGTTGCTCTATCCAGCTGAGCTACGGGCGCACATTGCACTTGCGGCAACCTTTTCAAGATATAACAAGCGGCGCTTTCGATCAAGGCAGCAGGCCGCATAACGCGATCCAGGGCCACACAGCGGCGCTGTCGCCTAGAACCTTGAAGTGGAATGTCGGGAGGACTGGTGCGCCCGGAAGGATTCGAACCTCCGACCCTTTGGTTCGAAGCCAAATGCTCTATCCAGCTGAGCTACGGGCGCGGGGAAACATGTGCGTGACGCTATTCTAATCCTAGAATTAGGTTGTTGCGACCGGTTCCGGTGCGGGAGGCTCGATCGCCAGGATGACCTTCTCCACAATATCGAGTCCGGCGCGGCGCAGCAGTTGGTGAATCACGGGCTCGGTCAGGCGGCTGGCATCGTACTCGACACGAACGGTCTGGTTGGCTTCGTCCACCTGCATCTGGCGAACTCCATACACTTCCCGGACCTTCGTCATCGCCAGGGTCGCCGATTCGGTTGGCGGAGCGCCGTAACGGTACACCACGTCAAGCTGTGTCATGCGGCAATGATACCAGCCAAGGACAGGCAACCGATCTCCGATGCCTGGGTGGTGTTGGCGCGGTTCCGTAAAATCGAGCGATGGATCTTTCCCTCTCTCAAGGCACCTTCGACGCGCTCATCTTTGATTGCGACGGCACTCTGGTCGACACGCCTCCGGCGCATTTGCGAGCCCTGCAGAAAGCGCTCGCGCCGCTTCAGCTTACGATGGCGGCCGAGTGGTACTACGAACGCGGCGGACTCGGGCCGAATGCTCTGTGGGACCAGTATGAAGCCTTGCAAGGTAAACCCATCCCTCGCGAAAGCATTACAGAGCGATACAACGAAATCTTCCGGCGCGAGCTCGACCAGATGGAGGAGATCCGCGTTGTTGCCGACATTGCACGTGCGTGGCATGGACGCGTGCCGTTGTCTGTAGCCTCGAACGGGCGCCGTGCCAACGTAAAAGCCACGCTCGCAGCGACAGGGCTTCTGCCCTTGTTCGATCATGTGGTTGGGGCCGAAGACGTGAAGCACGGCAAACCCGAGCCCGATGTATTTCTGGAGGCAGCCCGGAGGATGAGTGTCGCTCCAGTCAGTTGCGTCGTCTTCGAGGACTCTGATGAAGGACTTGAAGCGGCCAGACGCGCCGGAATGCGCGCGATGGATATCCGTGCATTCCACACTCCAGCGCGTTAGGAGTTTTCGAGACGCGCGAGAAAGTCCAGGATCTCGGGGCTTGTCCAATTCTGCGCGCTGATGAATTTCCTGCGCAGGATGCCGGTCTTGTCGATGATGTAGGTCTCTGGAATCTGGGCGGTGCCGTAGAGCATGTTGACGCGCTGGCTCTCGTCGCGGATGGTCATCAGGTTGACATGGTGCTCGGTAAGGAAGCGGTGGTACACGTCAGGGTCCTGGTCCATGCTGACCGCGACGATAGCGAGATTCGGCATCTTCTTTTGCAGTGCCAGGAGGCTGGGCAATTCTTCGATGCAGGGCGCGCACCAGGTTGCCCACAGGTTGAGTACGACCACGCGGCCGCGCAGCTGGTGGAGGTCAACGGTTCGGCTGGCGTCGCTGATGACGAACTGAGGCGCGGTCTTATCGATGTTGCCAGGGTGGCTGCCCCGGTCGCAGCCGGTGATCAGCAGGATTCCTATTGCCAGACTTGTCCAGATTCCGCGCACGCCACGCTCCCGTTCCTATAATACGAAGTCGTGAGCAAGAACGTGATGGAGACAGTTTCGAATTCGACCGCCGTGCCCGATCTTGAGCTGTCGGTGATCATTCCTGCGCGCAACGAAGAGCGCTCTCTGCCTGCTTGCCTGCTATCGCTGCTCGGGCAGTCGGAGCCGGGCTTTGCGCTCGGCGAGCAGTGGGAGCTGATCGTGGTCGACGATGCATCGACGGACCGGACGGGCGAGCTTGCCGCAGCCGCGATGCGGGATTATCAAGGCGTTCTGCTTCTGAATGCTCCCGAACTGGACTTGAGCGACCGTGGCGGCTTTACGGGCAAATGCAATGCGTGCTGGACCGGAGCACAGGTTGCGCGTGGGCGCTGGCTGTTGTTCACCGATGCGGACACGCTGCATGAGACCAACGATGTCTCGCGTTCGCTGCGTGAGGCTGACCGTCACCATGCTGTTCTGCTCTCTTACTCTCCGCGGCAGATCGTGACTGGCTTCTGGCAGCATGCGGTGATGCCGCTGGTGTTCTCCGAGCTTGCTTCGGTCTACAGGACGGAACAGGTGAATGATCCGGCGCGACCGCTGGCTGCGGCGAACGGTCAGTTTCTGCTGGTGGAGCGCGAAGCGTATTTCGCCGCGGGAGGACATCGCGCGATAGGCAGCGAGGTGCTCGAAGACGTTGCGCTGGCACGCAACATCAAGCGGGCGGGCGGCGCGATCCGGTTCCGTTATGCACCTGAGGCGCTCTCGACCAGGATGTATCGCACGACTGCGGAGATGATCGAGGGTTGGACGAAGAATCTTGCGCTTCTGTTTCCCAAACCGATTGCGCTTGCTCTTTGGCGCATACTCGATCTGCTTCTCTTCTTTGGGCTGCCGCTGCTTGCGCTTGGTCTGTGGTGGCTGGTGACTTGGCAGCGAGAGGTGATTCTGCTGCTTTGGGCGCGAACACTCTGGCGCTTCTATTCTCGGGTGGCGCGCTCCAACTTTCCACCGGCCGATGTCGCGATCTCTATCCTTGGCGTTCCTCTTTTCGTCTATATGCTGTTTCGCAGCGTGGTGCAGCATCGCATCAAAAAAAGTGTGCAATGGAAGGGCCGCAGCTACCATACGTCTGCTTGAGAAGGTCCGCCGCTTTGCATCCGATGCACGTTTGTTCACGTCTAATTCAGGACACTGATGATATTTCTGACACGAAAAGCCGAGTTCTCCTCCGCGCACTTTTACTGGGTGGAGGCGTGGACTCCGGAGGAAAACCAGCGGGTCTTTGGGCTGTGCGCCAACCGCAACGGACATGGACACAACTACACGCTCGAGGTGACGGTGGCCGGGGAGATCGACCCTGTTTCCGGGTTCGTGGTCGATCTCAAGGAGTTGAAGGAGATCATGGAGCGGGAGGTTATCCGCGTCTACGACCACCGGCATTTGAACCTTGAAGTTCCTGAGTTCAAGGCTACCGTTCCGACGACAGAGAACATCGCGATTGCGATCTGGCGGCGTCTTGACGGCAGGATTCCGCATGCACGGCTGCATCGGATCCGCGTGTACGAGATGGCCGACCTGTTCGCAGACTATTATGGTGAAGCATGAAAGCGTACCTGACGCGCCGCTACCGCTTCAGCGCTTCGCACCGGCTGCACTCGGACGCCTACGATGCTGCGCAAAACGTTGCGGTGTTCGGCAAGTGCAATCATCCTTTTGGCCATGGACATAACTACCTGGTGCAGGTGACGGTGAGCGGCCAGGTGAACGAGACAACCGGCATGGTGTGCAATCTTGCGGAACTGGACGGCTTTGCACGGGCCCATGTGCTCCACCGCTTCGATCATACGAATCTCAATACCCTGGACTGCTTTGCGGACCGGGTCTCGACGACGGAGAATTTGACTATCGAGATCAGCCGCATCTTTC
>JALYVA010000179.1 GCA_030853485.1 Acidobacteriota bacterium | reverse complement strand
ACCTCGGCCTCGCCTTCCAAATCGTCGACGACGTCCTCGATCTCACCGCCGCCGAAGACGTCCTCGGCAAACCCGTAGCCTCTGACCTGCGCGAAGGCAAAGCCACCCTCGCCGTCATCCACGCTCTCGAACGAGGCACCGGAGCCGACCGCGAAGCCATCCGCACCGTCCTCGCCGACCGCAGCTTTGAAACCGTCTCCCACCCCGAGATCCTCGAAATCCTCCACCGCCACGGCTCCATCGACTACGCCATGGACACCGCCTGCGCCTACGCCGAGGCCGCCCGCCTCACCATCGCCGACCTTCCCGACTCCGAAGCTAAACGCGCCCTCCTCTGGGTCCCCGGCTTCGTCACCTCCCGCGACAGGTAGACCGTTAGTCCCTTTCGCGAAGGCACGATAAAGGACATTGTTCATCCGTGAAAGGGGAAAGGCGAAACGATCAAGGGCGCTTCCTCTGACGGTTCCACCGCCCGCCCAGACTGTAGATGTTCGATCTGGGCGAGCGGTGGTTGCAACTACTTTTCCTGAGCCAGCGTGGCGTTATGAAGAGAACCGAGTCCATAACTTCCAGGTTCGCCTGGCATTCGGTAGTCCGGTTCAACCTTTACCCATACCTTTTCCTGCCTGGCAATCGAAGCGGCAGTCAACAAGGTGTACTGTGTGCCTTCGTATCCGAAGCTGATCCTGTTCTTCTCGATTCTGCCCTCGACGGCATCCCGGATGGGCGACAGCGAAAAGAGATACCGCCCGGTCTTCGGGAAAAATACATAAACTGAATCATCAAATCCAGAGGGCGTGCCCGCCCATCCGTCGATATCACCGATGCGCATATCTCCCTTCAAAAGGACCGGCTGCTGGATGCGCAATTCGCTCGGATTAGGATCGATACTTTTGATTCCCATTCCAATCTCTGCCGGAATGTGATCGGACCACTCGCCGTGCAGCGTCAAAGTGCCAGAGTCTCCTATGGCCACTTTAAGAGGCACACCGGGCATCAGGATCATCTCGCGCTCGGGCAACTTGGCAAGATCGCCCGTGCCTAACGTTGCAATAGGGCCAGCATCGGACCTTACCAAAAGCCGTACACCGCCCTCGACACGGCCTGCAAGCTTAAGTGAGATGGCTGCTCCCAAATCTTTTTGGGGGTCAAGAGCTCCAACCATAGACATACTGTCTTTGCTGGAATTAACCAGGGAGAGCGCACAGGAGAAGAAGACACTCTGATCGTCGCGATCGACGGTCACCAGCACAACCGAGCCGGTGCTCTTAGCACTCACCCGGGCTCTTTTCCATTCAGCTCCTATCGTAAGCAGAGCCACTAAAACCAAAGCCGCAAAGGCCAAACGAGGAACTCGCATTGTCTCCCATCCTTTCCGCCAGAGGCGGGTGAGTATTCCGGTTCTTGTTTCCCAGTGCGGGGTCGGGGGCAGTGCGCCGAGGACCAGACTGGCCTCGCGGCGCAAAGTCGCGCCCAGCGCGGTGTACTGTTCCATAAGCTCTGCACACGCGGCGCAAGCGCGAATGTGCGCTGCGGCCTCGGGCGTAATCATTTCGCCATCGCAGAGCGCCGAGACGGACTCGGCAGCTTCATCACATCTCATTGTGTTCTCCTTTCCCGCCTCCAAACCAGATGCGGCGCAGCGCCTCGCGCGCCGTGAAGAGCCGTGAACGAACTGTGCCCAGAGGTATATCGAGCGTTTCGGCTAGTTCGTCGTACGATAAGCCTTCAACCTCGCGCAGCCAGAGCAGCGTGCGCTGCTCGGTGGGGAGGCGGTCCAGAGTATCGAGAAGGATTGCTTGCCTCTCGACGCGAACCTCGGCGACGGCCTCGACGACCTCTTGCATCATTGGACCGCGCCGCCTCCACCACTCCTGCGCGCGCTTGCGGCCTGCGCCGAAGAGGTAGCCGCGAGCCGAGCCGCGCTCGGGACGATAGCCTCCCGGATGCCGCCAGATGCCGGCGTAAGTCTCCTGAGCCACATCTTCGGCGGCCTCGCGGCTGCCGACCATGCGTTGCAGAAAAGCCAACAACCGCGGAGCCGTCTCCTGATAGAAGGCCGTAAACGCCTGCGCATCACCCGCCACAATCCGGGTCCACTGTTCCTGTTCGTTCACTCATGCTCCTCAATGAATGATTCGGAGCTTTGGGCAGTTTAGTTCGGTGCAACAAAAAAAATATTTGCAGGAGAGTAGCTGTCCGGCAATGGGCAACCGGGGCGCCGGGCTCGATAGCAACATCGTCCTTAACCGGACTTTCCATCTTTGGGTTCATAACCCAAAGGTCGTAGGTTCAAATCCTACCCCCGCAACCAATCAAACCAACAACTTAGAGTGAGTCTAGAAATCAGATTCACTCCCATCTACTCCCAATAAGAAAATTGCCAGTTTAGGCGCTCGCCTGCAAGGGCTTGAGCACCATCGTGACAACCTTCCCATTCGCTTCTCTCTTCGACTCCGGCATCGCCTGTCCATACACATTCATCGTGGTCTGGATCGATGCGTGACGCATGAGTTCCTGCTGAACCTTCATCGGTGCTCCGGTCTCGTCCAGCCACGAACGATACGTGTGGCGGAACGTGTGCCAGCCGATCGGCCCCAAACCCAACCTGATCCCCGCAGGCTTCAGATAACGCTTCTGAATTTCGGTGGCGTAGTAGGGCTTGCTCGATAACGGATTCGGGAACATCCAACCCGCTTCCGTCTCCGGGCACCGCTCGCTCCAGGTGGCCTGCCCGATCTTTTGAACCAGATTGTTTGTTAGTGTAGCGC
>JALYVA010000165.1 GCA_030853485.1 Acidobacteriota bacterium | reverse complement strand
GACTGACATGGCTTGCCTGCACGGCAGTTTGAAATTTGCTGCCAGACCTTTGAAGGGGAGTCCGCTATGGTGTTGAAATAGTTGGTGGACCTGATCGGGATCGAACCGATGACCTCTTCCATGCCATGATATGGATCAAAGACTAAGTTATTGACGATACAGTGGTTATGAGTCGGCGAAACCGGCAAAACCGGCATAGTTGGCAGCATTTGCTGCCAAAATGCTGCCAAATTCAACTACGGGTAATCGGGCTGATCCGTGGGCGGACAGCCCGATTGATGTATGAACCGTCTTGCCGGAGGCAGTTGGCTTAGGGCTGTAGATCGCCATTTCCAGCTAGATGGCTTCGCGCTTTGAGTTTGCTATATAGCGCTTGTGTGCGTCCATGACGCACAATGATGCGATTTTAAGAACTTGACAATGGGTTTATGTATGTAGCAATATGTGCGTGATGGACGCACAAAGATCATCCCGGCTAAACCGACTACTTCTGAGTTTGCCGGAGGGCTTCTTGGCGGATAGCGCGTGGCTTCAAGACCAGGGGATCTCCCGTTCATCTATACGAGACTATGTGGACCGGGGGTGGCTCGAAAGAATAGGTCCTCGCGTTTACCGGCGGCCAAGCCAACTTACCAAGGCCTCGCTGCGATGGGATGTTGTTGTGCTCTCCCTCCAGCAGGTCATGCACAAGCCACTTCACGTCGGCGGACGAACGGCAGTCGAACTGTCTGGCTATGCTCATTACATCGAAGCTGGCGCCACCTCGCGAGTCTACTTGTACGGGTCAGGCCTTCCATCCTGGCTTGCCAAGCTCCCGATATCCGCTCAGTTTGAAACCCGCTCTTTTGGACTATTTGCAAACTCCAATAGCGGCGTTGAAGCGAAGCGTTACGATCTGCGTTCCGGCGAAGCATCAGGATCGCCAAAGGATGCGGAATCCACGAGCCCCTGGGAATGGTCGCTGACCATGTCAGCTCCCGAACGAGCAATCCTGGAGATGATCGATGAACTCCCGCATCACGAGAGCTTTCATCAAGTCGATGTCGTCATGGAAGGTTTGGCCAATCTCCGTCCTCAACTGCTGGGGAAGCTCCTGCGGGAATGCAAGAGTGTGAAGGTAAAGCGGCTCTTCCTCTGGTACGCGGACAGACATGGACATGCCTGGTTCAAACATCTGGATCTGTCTGCCGTCGATCTGGGGAAAGGAAAGCGTCAACTGGTTCCCCAAGGCCACTTCGACTCGCGCTATCAGATTACGCTTCCAATGGAACTATTCCACGCTGGAGGCAGCAACGATGGCCAGTGAGGTTTTCAAGGCACAAGTAGCCCTACTCGTCCGTGTATTGCCCTATGTGGCGACCGAGACTTGCTTTGCTCTCAAGGGCGGAACAGCAATCAATCTTTTCGTTCGCGACCTGCCTCGCCTTTCGGTGGACATCGACCTGGTTTATCTGCCGATTGAGGACCGAGAGACATCGCTTATCGGGATACGATCTGCGCTGGGCCGTATTGCCCAGAAGATTCGTAAAGCGATCCCAGATGGCGTCGTCACGGACAGCGCTAACGCGGGCGGCACCCTCGTCCTTGTTCGTCAAAGAAACGCCCAAATTAAGATTGAAGTCACTCCCGTACTTCGGGGCACTGTTCATCCCACGGAGTTGAAAACAGTCAGGCCCATCGTAGAGGAGCAATTCGGCTTCGCTGAAATCCAAGTCGTTTCGTTTGCCGATCTCTATGCAGGGAAACTGGTAGCTGCACTCGACCGCCAGCATCCTCGGGACCTATTCGATGTCCAACATCTGCTTGCCAATGAAGGGATCGACAAAACTCTCTACCAAACATTTCTCGCATACATTCTGAGCCACAATCGTCCAGTGCACGAACTCCTGCAACCCCGATTGAAGGACATAAGGCAAGCCTTTGAGAGCGAATTCGTCGGAATGACGGTTAGCAATACCTCCTTGGAGATGCTCCTCACAGCCCGAGAGCAATTGGTTGCGGAGATTAGCTCCCGCTTGGATAAAACGTCTAAGCTCTTTCTTCGGTCATTTCATACATTCAGGCCGGACTGGAACCTCATCGGGTCACCGGCCATTAGTAGTCTTCCGGCGATTCGATGGAAGCTTATGAATCTGGAACGGTTGCAAACTGAGAATCCGAAGAAGTATCAAACCCTGCTTCATGAGCTTGACGCAGTATTGTCTTGAGCTGACTCCGCCGTGAAATTTCGCAGACGCCGCCTGCGAAATTTCTTTCGCTCGAAGGTTCAATGCTGATTTAGGGCGGCCCGGCGGTGGATTTGACCGGACAGTTTGGGCGCCGATTCGGCGAGATCAAACTGTGGAGGATGCGAGCCTTCTCCAGGCAGGAAAACAGATTCTCTCAACGCCGTTGAAAGAATCTGGAGTACAGGCACAGCTTCAGGAGTGGCAAGTGAAGCTATACCTGGACGAATGAGGATGCACCTCTGCATTGGGTGTGTCACTCGTTCAAGCCATGCACGGCCAAACGGTTAGCATTTTTAGGGCTGCCGGACAGTTCAGCTAAGTGGCCCGGAATCAGCGGACGTATTTGAAGGGAAGCATTTATGCTCGGGCGATTTTAGGACTGCTTGGGGCAAATTAGGCTGTTTTGGGATGCACATTGTTCGCATATTGTTCGCGCGAATAGAGCAGGGTGCACGTACTGACAGCAGCAAAGATGCTGTTTACGGCGGTGTAGAGCTGACTCTTACAGCGCGTCGGCTTCTTCGTCACTAGCAGCTTGCTCCTCAGGTCCTTCTTTCTTCCCAGTTTTTTCGTCTTCAATCTTTTTGAGTCTGAAATAGTTCTGGAAGGTGTACATCCACGCAATGTCCACGAGTTGCCAAACCGTCAGTTCGGGCTCGCCAATCTGAGTTGTCTGTTGCGAAGGTGAGTGCGCATGAAGCTTACTGAGCGCCTCCAAGGCGGCAAGCTCGTTCTTGGCACTGACCGAAGCGAACTTCGATAATTCAGTCTGCTCCAGCCGCATCAGAGGAATTTGTAGACTTATCAGGCCCTTCACCGCCCTCTGAACTGCCCCGACAATCACTGCGACGGACAGCCCAGATTCGCCAACGAATCGATAGCGATTGATTTCACTGACCAAGCGACGGATCTCGATCACCCGCACGGCGTCAGACATCGGCCCCTCATCCAACACTCGACACAATTCTTCGAAGCGCTCACTATTCGTCTTCAGCTTTGCAGCGATATCTCTCGACTCGGCCAAATACGCGCCGTGTGTGATCGCGCCGACACAGAGACGGAAAATCTCACGTCCAAAGACCAGAAGAGGGTGATAGACCAGATGCTCGGACTGCTTACCCGGCCCCGGGATGATAAAGCGGCCCTGCGAGAGCTTGCCCTCATGTGCTACTGGCCTGCCCGATCTTTTGAACCAGATTGTTTGTTAGTGTAGCGCAGCTATTTCTGAGTTCAGATAGCTGCCATTTGGGGAGTGGGGAGGCGGGATGAGCGTAGCGATTCCCGCC
>JALYVA010000168.1 GCA_030853485.1 Acidobacteriota bacterium | reverse complement strand
GGCTTTCAATTACCCACAAGTCGAGTCGGTATGGATGTTTGTGCAAGGAAGTGGACGGAGCCTATAAAATAGGCCGTCAGGATGGCCAAACATAAATTGCTCGAAATGTTTGAAGCAGACGAGGCGGACAAAGGGCCACTCGCCCACGATCTAGCCGGCTGTCAGTTCAAAGATGCAAGGGTTGGACGACGCTTTAAGAAGCTTGTTCGGCAGTTATCGCAGAAAGTCGGTCATTCGATTCCGATGGCTTGTCAGGATTGGACGAGTACGAAGGCGGCCTATCGGTTCTTTGCCAATCGTCAGGTGAACGAGGCAGCCATTCTGGCCGGACACTTCCAGGCGACACAGCAGCGAGCGGGGGCAGTCGACGGCCCCATTTTGATCCTGCATGACACGACGGAGTTTTCGTATTCGCGGCAATCCCCAGCAGCTATCGGCATCATCAAGACGACCTTCACTGGATGGGACAAGAGTGGACGAGCAAAGCAGCATACCGTTTGTGGCATTCTGATGCACTCCAGCCTGGCCGTTACGACGGATGGGCTGCCGCTCGGCCTCACCGCTATCAAGTTTTGGACTCGCAATAAATTCAAAGGAACCAACGCGCTGAAACGAACCATCAATCCAACGCGAGTGCCAATTGAAAAGAAGGAGAGTATCCGGTGGTTGGAGAACCTGAAGCACTCCACTGACATCGTCGGCGAGCCTGGCCGGTGCATCCATATCGGCGACCGCGAAAGCGACATTTATGAACTGTTCTGCACCGCAGAAGCGGCGGGCACAAAATTCGTTTTGCGCACCTGTGTAGATCGGCTTGCGGGTGACGGCCAGAGCACGATCTCGGCAGCCATGAAGAGCGCCAAAGTGAAAGCACTCCATCGAGTCGAGGTCCACGACAACAAAGGTGCTGTTTCCGAAGCTAGGCTTGAGATCAAATATGAGCGGCTACAAGTGCATCCTCCCATCGGGAAACAGAAGAAGTACTCGCCGCTGACTTTGACCGTCATTCACGCACAGGAAACAACGAGGCCAAAGGGCCGAGAACCTATCGACTGGAAGCTGATTACTAATCTGCCCATTCGATCTCCAAAGAGCGCCATAGAAAGCTGTCTTGGTACGCCATGCGTTGGAAGATCGAGACCTTCCACAAAATCTTGAAGTCCGGTTGTAGGGCCGAGGACTCGAAGCTTCGCACAGCGGAACGAATCGTCAACCTGATCGCGATCTTCTGCATCCTGAGTTGGCGCATATTCTGGATGACCATGATGAATCGTCTCGCACCAACGGCGTCGCCAAGCATGGCGCTCACTACTCAGGAAACGAACTTGCTCGACATGCTAATCGAAGATGTAAACGGAAAGCGGCCCCGGAACCTTCTGCTCTCCACGTACCTCACCAAGATTGCCCGGTTGGGTGGCTATCTTGGCCGCGCCAAAGATCGTCCGCCCGGAAACCTTGTCATGTGGCGCGGGCTGTCACGCCTCACTGATATTGAATTCGGCTTTGCTCTCGCCACCCGACTTGTGGGTAATTGAAAGGCTCACCGTTCGCTTACGGATACCACGCTTACGGCCCTTTTCAGACGCGTAGACGGAGAAGAATTACAGCATGCGCATACGACTAATGGGGACACTCTGATCGACATCACCTATACGGGTCAAGCCGTTCCATGGCTTTCTGAGGTGCAGCGGGCGGAAACGATACCGCGTCTAGCTCGTCATGGTTTGGGGCTTGCCGCTCTTCTGCCCCACGGTAAGAGGCACCTCCTCAAAACACTCGTAGCACTAAGTCTGGGCGCAGCTGCGGGCGAGGAAGGAATCAACGACCTACTGGCGGAAGCGGCCGAAACCGAGTCTCTACTTGACGTATTTAATCGTATAAACACAATGGCGATTTCGGTGTGGGGAAAAGACGTCATTCACGTCGAAGCCGACCACGTGATTGTTCTGTTCTAAGTTGCCGACGTGCAGATTGGTTGTGCGACTAAGGCGGCGTAGATCCATTTCGTCTCAGGACCGCTGCCCGATCGCGATGTTGAAATTGGGCGGTCCTGTTCACTGTAGCGCATCCCGTTCTATATGAGAGCACTCTGCAGGCAATGTATCAGTCCAGTGCGCGTCGAGCCATCTCCAATGTGCAGTCCGTTCCGATTTGTGTCCGGTCTGAGCCGATTGAAAGTTCGGGCTCGATGCCTTTTCCTTCGAATCGCCGTCCTTGCCAGGTAATGTACTCGGCTCTGGGCATGATGAGCATATAGCCTTCGCCGACCTTTGTGCCCGAACCGGGAATAAGCCTCCCGGCGGTCTCGGTTCCTACTATCGTGGCAAGGTTATTCTCAGCTGCGAATGCAGTCACCATTTCGCCAGCGCTGACCGTGTGCTCATTTATCAGAATTGCAATGTGACCGTGCCACTTCTGTGGTCCCAAGCCCTCCGATACAAGCACAACGGATGAATCACGACCTCCAAACCGGAAGGCCAAGGAAGCTACTCCGAGAGGGTTTGGTAAATGCGTGGGTAACCGGTCCAACCGTGGCAGTTTCTCCTTTTCGTAACCCGACTCGGCACGTTTGCGAGAGAGCGTGAATCCGATTGGAATCTTTTCTGGCGTCAAATAGCTCATGAGACGCAGGACTCCCAATCCGCCCCCAAGATGTCCGCGCAAGTCGAGAACAAGGCGATCACACGATGACAACTCAGCTACTGCTGCATCGATCTCCCGAGCCACATCCAGACCGAGCAATCCGGGAAGAATGCTTACCTTCAGATAACCGGTGTTCTGATCCAGCTTTGATGATTGAACAGCCTTCGGCTCACAGTAGGGCTGCTTTCTGGAGCGAGGCAATGGAACAGGAACCCGGAGCGTATGTTGCTCGGCAGAGCGTCGGATCTCAAGTGCGAACTCCGCGCCCATCGCAAACATGGGCTGGTCGGGCGGAAGTATTGGCTTGTCGTTTACCGACACAAGAACGTCGCCAGGCTTCAACCCAGCCAAATCGGCGGGGCCGCCCGTGTGAACGTCCGATGCGACCCAGTGTGCGCCATCCCCAGTTTGATCGCGACTGAACGTTGCGCCGACCGCTAGTC
>JALYVA010000154.1 GCA_030853485.1 Acidobacteriota bacterium | reverse complement strand
AGTTTTTGCCGCACACGCTTCAGCGCGCCCGCTCCCAGCAACAGACGCAGCGGAGGGTTGTCTGACTCGACAACTTCGATCATCGCCTGCACTGCCTTCAGCGGATCGCCTGGTTGTTTGCCGTGCTGCTCGCTCATGTACCACCGCGCATTGGCTGCCGTGTTGTCGTAGTCGGCGATCTTCATCTCTGCTTCCACGCCCGAGCGCCCCAGAAAATCTGTGCGGAACGGTCCGGGCTCGATGATTGTCAATCGAATGCCAAGCGGCGCAACCTCTTGGGCCAGCGCCTCCGACAATCCTTCGACGGCGAACTTGGTGCTCTGGTAAAGCCCCCAGCCCGGCCCGGCGGTCAGGCCGCCTATCGAAGACAGGTTCAAGATGTGCCCACTGCGCTGCTTCCGCAGATACGGCAGGAAAGCTCGCGTAACACGCAGGAGGCCGAAGACGTTGGTCTGGTACATCGGCATCAATTCGTCTTCCGAGACCTCCTCAATCGCCCCTGCAACGCCGTAGCCTGCGTTATTGACCAACACATCAACTTCGCCAAACTTCGCGAACGCCTGCGTAACAGCAGAGTCCACCTGACCGGCATCGGTGACGTCCAGCGCCAGCGCTAACACGCGTCCCGGGTGCTGCGTCACAAGGTCCGCCACTTTGTCGAGTTTTCGCGCCGTGGCGATCACCTTACCGCCGCGCTGCAATACCTCTTCCGCAAGCAGCCGGCCGAAGCCCGTAGAAGCTCCCGTAATGAACCACACCTTGCCGTTTTGCGAACGTGCTTTTGTCTCACTCATTGCATCAGTCGTAATTTCTGTCATAGGTATGTGACGCGGGGCCCTAGGGCTTCGATGCAGCGAAAGCTAGGCCCTGCGCTCGGTCACGCCATCCTCTCCGGCCACCAGTGCCAGTGTCGCCATTCCCAGAAAAAGCCCATGCTCCACTACGCCCACGATTCCGCGAATCTCCGCCGCCAGCACCTCTGGCTCCTCAATCAGACCAGAGGCGCAATCCAGAATGTAGTTGCCCTCATCGGTAAGGTAAGGCCCGTCGCCGCCAGTCGCTTGCCTCTGCTTCGGATTCAGTCCAAGCGCGGCCAGCCTCGGTTCCACCACGTGCAACGCCATTTTTACGACTTCTATCGGAAGCGGGAATTTTCCCAGATGCTCAACCAGCTTGGTCGAGTCTGCGACGACGATGAACTCTTTCGCCGAGCTCGCCACAATCTTCTCTCGCAGCAGCGCGCCGCCTCCGCCCTTGATCAGATCCAGCCCAGAGCCCTCTCCGGCGCGCACCTCGTCGGCGCCATCGATATACACATCGAGCTCCGGCAGTTCGTCCAGCGTCCTCACATCCATACCCAAGGACAACCCAAGATCATGGCTCGCATCACTCGAGGCCACACAGCGGATGCTGAGACCGTGCTTGACCCGAACGGCCAGCTCGCGGATAAACATCGTCGCCGTCGTGCCCGTCCCAAGGCCTACGATCATGCCGTCTTCAATCAGTTCCGCGGCACGTTGTGCGACCAGATGTTTCGCTTCGTCCTGAGTCATGTACGTCCTCGTCAGAGTCTCGCATGCCCTGCTACGAATCCTCGTGCTCCCATTCCCTTTCGGGAGCCACGCTATCCTCGTACGTTGCCTGCCGCGATGAGTCGAACGGCGTGCGTTCGCCCAGCTTCGCTTCCTCGTCTTCGCGCAACATCTCGCGTTCGCTGCTCACCGTTGACTCCCGCTGCAAGGGAAAGGGCGACGACCCGAACTCCCGCCGTCGCCTTGCCTTTACTTCTTCACCAGCTTCTTGGCATGTTCCACAACGTTCGCGACGCTGATGCCAAGCTTGTCGAGCGCTATCGGTCCAGGGGCCGACGCACCAAAGCGGTCGATCCCGATCACGCCTCCATTGTGGCCGACGTACTTCCACCAGCCCATTGTCGCGCCCGCTTCAATCGCCAGCTTCGGCGTGTTCTCCGGCATCAGCTTTGCCTTGTAGGCATCGTCCTGCTCATCGTAGATCTTGAAGCTCGGCATGGAAACCACGGTCGCGCCGATGCCGGCTGCCTTCAGTTCCTCAGCCGCCTTCATGATTACCGAAACCTCGGAGCCGGTCGCGATCAGAATAATGTCTTTACCGTCTGACGAAAGCTCATACGCGCCCATCTTGGTGCCCGCCTGCACCTTGGCCGCGTCGAGTACAGGCAAATCCTGACGAGACAGCGCCATGAAGCTCGCGCTCTTTCGCTCCAGCGCCAGCCGCCAGCACGCGGCCGTTTCGTTCGCATCGGCCGGACGGAAGTCCGTAAGCTGCGGCATGGCCCGCAAGCTCATCAGGTGCTCTACAGGCTGGTGCGTCGGTCCGTCTTCGCCCAGGCCCACTGAATCGTGCGTGAACACATAGAGCGAGTGCGTGCTCATCAACGCCCCCAGCCGCAGCGCAGGACGGCAATAATCCGAGAACGTGAAGAAGGTCGACCCAAACGGAATCAGGCCACCATGCGCCGCTATTCCGTTCACCATCGCCATCATGCCGAACTCGCGCACACCGAAGAACACATTGCGCCCCGCGGGGTCCACATGAAAGCTCGGTGAATCTTTGAAAATGGTCTTCGTGGAACTGGTCAGGTCGGCCGCACCGCCAAACAGCTCCGGCACGACGTTCTCGATTGCCTGCATCACTGTCTGGCCCGCATTGCGCGTCGCGATCGGCTTGTCGGTCGGGAAGGTCGGAAGCTTCTTCTCCCAACCATCCGCCAGCTTAGCTTTGATCGTCCGGTCAAACTGGGCCGACGGCTCCGGATACGCCTTCGCGTACTCTTCAAACTCCGCCCGCCAGGCAGCATGTGCATCTTTGCCCTTCAACTTGATCGTGTCCCAGTTCTTACGCGCCTCTTCGGGCACGTAGAAGCTCTTGTCTTCGGGCCATCCGAGGTTCTTCTTGGTCGCCTTGGTCGCCTCCGGCCCGAGCGCCTCACCATGCACTTTGCTTGTGCCTGCCTTCGGGCTGCCGTAGCCAATCACGGTGCGCACGCGGATCAGCGAAGGCTTGGTCGTCTCTGCCTTTGCCTTCAGAATGGCATCTTTGATCGCCGCAAGGTCGTTACCATCGGCCACATATTGCACATGCCAGTGGTATGCCTCAAACCGCATCGTCACGTCTTCGGTAAACGAGAGCTCCGTCGGCCCATCGAGCGAGATCAGGTTATCGTCGTACAGCACAATCAGCTTGCCCAGGCCAAGCGTTCCGGCCAGCGATGCGGTCTCGTGCGAAATCCCCTCCATCAAATCGCCATCCCCGCACAGCACGTACGTGTGGTGATCGACAATGTTGTACGTGTCGCGGTTGTACACCGCAGCCAGGTGCTTCTCCGCGACCGCAATACCCACTGCCATCCCGAAACCCTGTCCCAGCGGGCCCGTCGTCACTTCCACGCCTGGGGTCTCGCCATATTCGGGATGCCCCGGCGTATGCGAACCCCACTGCCGGAACTGCTCCAGCTGCGAGATCGGCAGATCGTATCCCGACAGGTGCAGCGCTCCATACAGCAGCGCCGACGCATGTCCGTTCGACAACACAAAGCGATCGCGGTCGATCCACAGCGGGTCCGAAGGATCGTGCTTCATCAGCTTGTGATACAGCAGGTACGCAATGGGTGCGCATCCCAGCGGGGCGCCGGGATGTCCGGACTTGGCCTTCTCCACGGCGTCGACGGCCAAAAACCGGAGGGCGTTGATCGAAATCTGGTCGAGTTCCTGCTGCTTGGTATCCTGCTGTTCGCTCATTCTTTTCCTCTGCTCTTTTCTCGAAGAGATGCGGCGCGTTCGGCGACGCTCTATGTAGTTGTTTGGTCGATCTCCCCTAGTGTACAAGCCGCGTACCAATTCGTGGGGGATTGCCGGCTCACGGCTGCGCGGTGCAAACATTCTTTTGATAGCGACGGACGGAGAGCGCCAGTCGAAGGGGTCTACACGCTACGAGGTGACCTCGCGCCGCGCAGTCGGACGGCGGGCACGCCAAAGCTCTTCAGCCTAAACAACCTTCATTTGACCTTCGCCGCCTCTGGATACGGCGCGACGACTACTTCGATATTCCTGCCCAGCCAACGTTCTCCCGTTTGCTCCAGCCACGCCAGGGTAAACACAATGCTGCCCGTCTGGCCCGCAGCCGTCACCAGATCCACGAACGATCCCGCATTGCCCACCGAACGCGAATCCAGCGTCATTGTTGTCAGCCAGTTGTCGAACGTATACACCACCTTGAAACGCGCCTGATCGACGATCCGAAGCGTATATCCTGAAAGCACCGCAGAAACCGGCCTGCTCAGATTGAAGATTTCCATGTGGTTCTTGAACGTCCGTTGGCTGGTTGGGACGCCGTAACGCTTCTCCACCACCTCGATCCGGTCGAACACTCGCCCATCCGCCGCAGAACGCAGGAGCTTCAGATATTCCGCATGCGCCCATACCAGGGGCTGCGCCGACCCCGCCGGCCGACCGAGATACATCCCCTTCGACGGTAGATCCGCCCAGTCCCAGACCTGTTCCGGCAGCATGCCGCCCACCGAACTGAACCGTTCCATCGCCCGGATAAAGGTACCGTAGTCATTCCCCGCCGCCAGCTCATAGTGCCCGCGCTCCCCGGTTAGAATCGGCCACGCTCTCCCCTGCCCCGACCCGTCATAGGGACCTCCATCCTTGTTTTGTCCATACCCATCGTGGTTGTAGCGTCGCCAGCAATCACCGTACGGGGTCTCGATCTTCAGGATGTGATCCACCACCTTGAGGGAGTCCACAATCAGAGGATCGTCCGGCCGACGGATGCCATACCGCACCAGTTCCAGAAAGCCTCCATCGATAATCTCGCGCGCCTCAAAGTCCGCCTTCTCCCCCGGCTCGCGATTGTTGATATGCACCATCCCTGGCGCAAGCTGATCGTTGTAGAAGGGTTCTCCCGGAGCCGGCGGACGAATGCGCATGTAGTGGTGCTTCACCCCGGGCAGCAGCACGCCCTCTGAGGTCGTCGTCCACTCGTCCAGGTGCCCTTCGATCCAGTCCGCATACGACTCAAGAAATCCCGCCAGGTCGTCGGACCCATGGTCCCGCGCAATATCGGCTGCGCACAGCAGCCCCGAGATCACCGCCGCCAGGGTTGAAGGCGAATACCCCGCAGCCTCTTCCCACCTCTCCTGCTGCGTCACCGGAGCATACCGCACCAGGAACCCGGCAGCCCGCTCCACGAAGGCAAACACATCGAACTTGCCAAGTGCGCCCTGCTTCCACAATCGCCACGCCAGCATGATCGGAAAGGCCACCTCGTCGAGCTGAATCCCGGTCCAGTACGGCGTTCCGTCAATCCAGAAGTTCTGCGCAAAGCTTCCATCCGGCCGCTGCGTACAGGCCAGGTACACCAGCGCCCGAAGCGCGGTATCTTCACGCCCGCAAGCCAGCAGCGCAGTTGCCGTCTGCACCATGTCGCGCGTCCACACCAGGTGATATCCACCCAGATCGGAGTCGCCCTTGGACGCCCCCCAGGGTATCGACGCCGAAGCGATAAATGCGCCCGAGTACGTCTTGTCCTCATGCGCCAGCAGTACATTATGGCTGATCCGCATCAGCCGGCTGCCATCCTCGGCCGGCCCCGCCAGGCGCTCCGGCATATTCGACCGGCTCCACTGCAGCAGAAATCGTTTTTGATGGTCCGCATACGCCGTCGACAAGGTCTGCATCATCTGGGCAATCGCTGCGTGATGCCCGTCGCCAAACGAGATCGCAATCGTAAACTCACGGTTGCGTAGGATATCGATCTCCCCCATGACCGCAATATTTCCATTGAGTGCCTGTCCAAATTGCCAGCTCATCCGAAGGTCTTTCTGGAGATTCTGGTACCCATCGCTCGACCCCACATACCCGCACGAAGACCGCACAAACCCGCAGTCCGCGCCCATCGCCAGCGACACCTCGCCTTTCCACGCCAGCAGACACCGCTGCCCCGCCACATCGATCGAACGCGCCGAGTTCCCTTCCCCGCCGCCGTTCAAATGCGGAGCCAGAAGGACATAACACTTCAGCCGCGACAGAATCTCTTCATCGCCTTCGATCTTCACGTTCATCAACACCACCGGATGGTGCGGATCGCTGATGAACTCCTTGGTCACGGTGTAGCGGCCGTCCAGATCGCTCGCGACCACACGCACCGCAGGCGCACACCGGTCGATGTAGTGAAAGTCGTATTCGAAATTCCGCTTCTCTTCATGCAGAAACGTCTCGCCGTCGGTAAACAACAGCTCCATATCGCGCGTCTGCGGCCGGTCGATGGTTGGGTAGTAAATCTCGTTCAACGTGCCATGCGACACCGTAAACCACACCCGGCTCGAAGCCGCATACGCCGTCGACACTGCGTCTTTCTCGCTCGAGGTCCAACGCGGTTCAAAGCCAGGCGCACCAAACGCAGCGCCATCGTCATCCAGCCATCGGTAAGTTGCCGTCAAATCGTTCATTGCCTGTATTAGAGCGCAAAACCGCAGATGCGATACATGCCTGCAAGAAAGAATCGTGAATCCTCCCCTCCCGCGGCTTTGTCTGGTTGTCATTCCCGAAGGGAATCTGCTGTTGCACTTGCCTTTGTTCTCTACTCCCTACTCCCCATCCCCTACTCCCTGTCTTTCTAGCATCGCGTATCGTAGGAAAGGCATCGAAACACACACAGCACCGTCAGGACTCCCTGACCCGCACAACACGAAACAGACAGGAGATCCACCGTGGCCTACGAACTTCCTCCTTTGCCCTACGACTACGCCGCTCTCGAGCCCCACATTGACGAAGCCACCATGAAGCTTCACCACGACAAGCACCACCAGACCTACGTCACCAACCTCAATGGCGCCGTTGAAAAACATGCCGAACTCGGAAACAAGAGCCCCGAAGAACTCCTCAAAGACCTCTCCGCAATCCCGGAAGACGTTCGCAAGGTCGTACAGAACAACGGCGGCGGCCACGTCAACCACACCATGTTCTGGCAGATCATGAAGCCGCAAGGCGGAGGCGAGCCCTCAGGCGAGATCGCCGAACAGATCAAGAAAGACTTCGGCGACTTCGAGACCTTCAAAAAACAATTCAACGAAACCACCGCCAAGCAGTTCGGCGCAGGCTGGGGCTGGCTGGTATACGACGGAGGCAAGCTCAAAATCCTCACCACCGCCAACCAGGACAACCCGCTCTCTCAGGGCTTCTACCCCATCCTCGGCAACGACGTCTGGGAGCACGCCTACTATCTCAAGTACCAGAACAAGCGCCCCGACTATCTCGCCGCCTGGTGGAACACGGTGAACTGGGACGAAGTCAACAAGCGTTTCGCGACCGCGAAGAAGCACTAAGACCTTTCCGCAGCACGTTGTTCATAAGGGGCTGCCCACCGCAGCCCCTTTGCACGTCACTTCACATCAGTCGGCAGACAGCCCGTAACCCGCACACAAGCGGTAACAAGCCCACAGCTTTTGTCAGCGACTAAACCTTCAGTCGCGCCAGTTCGCGCTCTCGCTCCTCGGCCAGAACCAACCCCGCCGGTCCTTGTTCCAGCACCTGTCCCTCGGCCATTTTCACGATCTCTGCCCGCAATAGATGGCATTCCCCCACATCGTGCGACACCGAAAGCACCGGCACCCTTGCTTTCGCCAGCCAGTCCCGCAACGCAATCGCAAGCTCGTCCCGCAGCGCGCCATCGATCCCGGTAAACGGTTCGTCCAGTAGAAGCAGCGCCTTCTCCGACCCTTCACAGGTCACTGCGGACGCCACCGCACGGGCCACCGAAACTCTCTGCCGCTCGCCCCCGCTCAGGTCGTCTGGCCTGCGGGCGGCCAAGGTGGCCAGCCTCATCAACGCAAGCACTTCAGCCAGCACCTCTGCCTCTTCTTCATGGTGCGACAAACCCATCCCATACCGAACGTTTGCCTCTACGTTCATGCTTGGAAACAAGCGCGCCGCCTGCGCCGCGCTCCTGACGGGCCTGCGGTGAGCGGCCACAAACACGCGCTCCCGGGTGCTCACCAGCAAGCGCTCGTTCGCTCCAAAAACTATGGTGCCCTCGTTAGGCCGCAGAAATCCCGCAATCGTCCGCAGCACCGTCGTCTTCCCGCTTCCCGACGGCCCAAATAACACCGTCCACGGTGCCGCAAGCGCAAAGCAGGCATCCAGGCGAAGCGCTCCCAGTCGATGTTTCACCGCACACTCCAGCACCTTACCGGACAACGTCCACCTGCCCCTCGCCCGTCTTGCGTAGCGCTGGCAGAAGATAGATCACCGCCAGCGCCGTGAGCGAAAATGCCAGCAACACCAGCGCCGTGCGGTTCGCGGCGGCATAGTCTAAGTCTTGCACCCGGTCGTACATCGCGATCGACAGCGTTTGCGTCGCGCCTGGAATGTTCCCGCCCAGCATCAGCACCACGCCAAACTCGCCCACGGTATGGGTAAACGTAAGCACCGCGCTCGCCACCAAAGACCCCCAGCTCAGCGGAAGCACCACGGTCCAGAACGTCCTCCAAGGCGACGCCCCCAGCCCGGCCGCCGCCTCGACGTAAGTCTTGTCGACCGCGGCAAATCCCGCAACCAGCGGCTGCACCGCAAACGGCAGGCTATAGATCACCGAGCCCACCAGCAGCCCCGCAAAGCTGAACGCCAGCGGATGCCCAAGCACACGCGCCAGCATACGTCCCGGTGCTGTCATCGGCCCCAGCGCGACCAGCAGATAAAACCCCAGCACAGTCGGTGGAAGCACCAGCGGCAGCGCCACCGCCGCCTGCACCAGCGCCCGCCCTACCCCGCGTCCAGACGCAACCCACCAGGCAAGGGGCAGCGTGACCACCAGCAGAATCGCCGTCGTCCCCACCGCCAGCCGCAAGGTCAGCCAAAGCGCCACCAAATCCATACAGCGCCCAGTCTACATTCCACCCAAAACGCCCTACTCTACCGGAGACAGTCCAAGCTTGGGCAACTCCGCTTGGATCGCCGGAGAGAGCAGCCAATTCAGAAACACATGCGCCTCGGCCTTGCGTTCCGACTTGGCCAACACCACGGCACACTGCCGTATCACCGGGTACACCGTCGGCACCAGCACATAGGTACCGAGCTCTTTGAAGTGCGCCGTGCTTGCCGTCGTCAGCGAAATCAGTCCAAGCTGCGCGTTGCCGGACTCGGCAAACTGCGCCGCCTGCGCGACGTCCTCCCCCACCACCAGATGCGGAGCCACCCGGTCGTACAGCTTCAGCTTCCGCAGCGCCTCAGCCGCCGCACGTCCGTAGGGAGCATGCAACTCATTGGCAACTGCAATCTTTTTCACCTTCGTGTCCGTCAACCGCTCCATATTCAGCGGCAGCAGGCCGGAGTCTTTCCGCGTCCACAAGACCAGGGTTCCTCTCGCATAGGGTGTAGGCGCGGTCGCGTCCGCCAGTCCCGCAGCCACCACCTGCTCCGGATGGACAAAGTCCGCGGCGAGAAAAATATCGAATGGGCCGCCGTTCACAATTTGTGTTGTTAGCGTCGCAGAGGAGCCATAGCTCACCACGAGCTTCACCTTCGTCTCTCGCTCGTACCGCTCGGCCACAGCAGGCATGACCGCCTGCAAATCCGCCGCCGCCGCCACGCGCAACTCCTTTGTCGCGCTCTGCCCACGCGCACCGGCACTCGAAAACATGGCTGCAACGCACACCAGGACAGCACACACGGGCCGCCCTTTGCGATAGGCTAAGAGAAACAATGAAGGCATCGACACACCAGCTTAGATGCACCGAGTGCGCCACCGTCATCCAAAAAGATGAGGTGAGCAGCAACTTCCGATGCCCCGCCTGCAATGGGCTTTACGAAGTCCTGTATCCCTGGTCGCAGACCACTCCGGGCGTCAGCTTTCCCAATCCAAGCGCCCTGCGTTGGCTCTGGCAGGAGCGTCGCAGCTCGACCCTCGCCGTAGACCAGTCCGGGGTCTGGCGTTTCCGCGATCTTCTTCCCATTGTCGAGACCGAAAACATCGTCACCCTGCGCGAAGGAAACACCCCGCTCTACGATCTGCCCCGCTGCGCCAAAGCCGCCGGTCTCGACTGGCTCCTGGCCAAGCACCAGGGCATGAACCCCACCGGCTCCTTTAAAGACACCGGCATGACCGCAGCCCTTTCGGTCGCCGCCGAACGTGGTTTCCAGTGGGTGGCCTGCGCGTCGACCGGCAATACCTCCGCCGCAATGGCCGCCTACGCCGCACGCGCCGGCCTCCGCAGCATCGTCTTCATTCCGGAAGGCAAAATCGCCTGGGGCAAGCTCTCACAGTCCATGGACTACGGCGCCCTCACCATCCAGCTCAAGACCGACTTCGACGGTTGCGTCAAGATTCTTGGCGAACTCGTCCGGCAGTTTCCCATCTACCTGCTCAACTCCGTCAACCCCTATCGCCTGGAAGGCCAGAAGACCCCCGCCTTCGAGATCGTCGAACAGCTCGATTGGCAGGTCCCCGAACACATCATCGTTCCCGGCGGCAACCTCGCCAACTCCGCCGCCCTCGGCAAAGGGTTCAACGAAATGCACCAGCTCGGCCTTATCCCGCGCGTTCCGAAGGTCAGCATCATCCAGGCTGAAGGCGCCAATCCCCTCTACCGCTGGTTCATCGACTCCAATCGCATCATGAATCCCGTCACCGCCGACACCCGTGCTACGGCCATCCGCATCGGCAATCCCGCTTCCTGGCGCAAGGCCGCGGGCGTGATCGACGACCTCGGCGGCTGGTGTGAACAAGTTTCCGAACAAGAGATCGCCCTCGCCAAAGCCGAGATCGGCGCGGAAGGCATAGGCTGCGAACCCGCCTCCGCAGTCACCCTCGCCGGCCTCAAGAAGCTTGTCGCCCTGGGCAAGGTGACACGCGAAGAACGCGCCGTCCTCATCCTCACCGGCCACACTCTCAAGGACTCCGCCTACACCATCGATTTTCATCGCAACGAGCTCTTCAGCGACCAGGAAAAATCACAGCTCGCACCAGCCGCGCAGCTCCAGCACGCCGCCCTGCGCAAGCCTCCCATCGTGCTCGAGGCGGACCCCAACGTGGTCCTCCGCACCCTCGAATCCCACATGAACCAACCCCAACCGGCCTGACCAATGTAGTCAGTCTGCCTTCTTAGGAGGGCGAACAGAAAGCCCGAGAAGTCGACCTGTTCTCTGAGTGACCCGAATAACAGACTCTTCGGAGTGACCCCAGCAAACCGGGTGTCCCATCTTCGGCGCGCTTTTGCGCCTGAGGTGGGTTCCCATACCCCCACAGAGCCTTAGCAGTCTCCGTTGCCTTTCTGATTATCATCCCAGAAAGGTATCTGCTGTTGCGCTGTTCCTGCTTTGCCTTGTGTCATCCGCCGAACGGGATCTGCGCTTTCCATTGTCCTCCGTGGTTAATCCTCGCCATTGTGGCTCGCCTCCGCGAGCTGTCTCCGACCTATAAGCGCGGCGAAGAAACGTTCGCTTGATGAATCCCTGATCGGTTCACCGCATCTTAAACGCACTCGAACCTTCAGGAGTTCCCTGTGCCATTTGTCCGCATCTCTCTTCGCGACGACACTCCACGAGAGACTCGCCGCAGTATTTCAAAAGGCATACACCGCGCACTCGTAGACGCCATCGGGATCCCCGAAGGCGACAGGTTTCACGTTATCGGCATGCACTCCGCCGAAGACATGCTCTATGACTCCAGCTACATGGGCATCGAGTATCAGAACGTCGTATTCATCGAGATCACCTTTGTTCAAGGCCGCAGCGAAGAGAAAAAGCTGAACCTCTATCGCGCCATCACCGACAACCTCGTTGCCGGAACCGGCATGCGGTCCCAAGACGTAGTAATCGTTCTGACCGAGAATGACCGTGCGAACTGGTCCATCGGAAACGGCGAAGCCCAACTTTTGAACCTGCCTCCTCGAACGTAACTCTTCGCCGAACTTCCCTGTTACAGATACCAGGGAATCTTCACCACAACAATCCTCTGGCTCCCTTTCAGCAGCACTTGTAGTCTCAACACCTGCACTCGCTGCCCATGCAGCAGGTTTCCCACCAGTGCCGCACGACACAGCCGCCTAAACGCAAACCCGGCGCTAATCCACCGGCAACGCTTCTGCCGCCACAGCAAGGGTGCCCTTCTGACGATAAAATCGCACTGATGCCCCACCCCCCTCTCCACCTCCGCCTGCCCGCTACCTCCGCCAATCTTGGACCCGGCTTCGACGCGCTCGGCCTCGCCATGGCCCTTTATCTCACTATCGACGCCGCGCCAGCCGACGCTTTCCACATTCAAGCCACGGGCCGCAACGCCGACCAATGCGCCATCATCGACAACAACCTCATCCTAACCACCTACCTCGACGTACTCACCTCGAACGCAATCGATGCCCCTCGCCTGCACCTTCAACTGCATAACGAGATTCCCCTCGGCATGGGCTGCGGCTCCAGCGCAACCGCCCTGCTCGCCGGCGTCCTGCTTGCTGATCATTTCGGCAACCTCCGTTGGACCCGCCAGCAGATCCTAGAAGAAGCCTGCCGTCGCGAAGGCCACCCAGACAATGTAGCCGCCTGCCTGCTCGGCGGCATGACGATCTCCTCGATGGACGATCAAGCCGTCACCACCGCAACCTGCGGCGAAGACCTCGACTGGGCCCTCCTGCTCGCCCTCCCCGCCGCCGGCCTCGCCACCTCAAAGGCGCGCGCCCTGCTCCCGGCCACCTATAGCCGCCAGAATGCCGTCGCGAACATCCAGGCCACGTCTCTGCTGGTCGCCGCCTTCACGCAAAATCGCCCCGAGCTCCTCCGCATCGCCATGCGCGACCGCATCCATCAGCCTTACCGCATGCAGGCCTGCCCGTTGCTCCCGCAGCTCCTCCCGCTGCTCGGCACCCATCCCGTCCTTTGGGGTGTGGCTCTGAGCGGCGCCGGACCGTCCGTCCTCCTGATCGCCCCACGGTCCGAAACGAACGGCCTTCTACCCGCGATTCGTCAAGCGGCCGGCGACCCCGATCTCGAGATACTTCAGACCCACATAGCCCGTGGCGCGCTCGCTTCCTGGCCGCGCTCCTAATACCTTCCAGCTCAAAATGCGCGTGGCACTCCCAAGCTACTTCGGTAACTTCTAGCCCATTACCTAAGATTTCTTTACGAACTGTATGTTTCTTCGTACCTTAGCACCTGTGGGCAGTTCTGGGGAGGGCTGCTACGCCGCCCGTTGACCTCTTCCAAGAGGTCCGGGCGTTTGCTCTTTAACCCTCCCAGGTGCTCCTGAAACCGTTGTCAGTATTAAGCATCTATTATTGTGGAGACTGCGCTGAACCCCATGGGTGGCCCATGAGAAGTCCAGGTACAGAGCGTTCCGGAGGAATCAAATGGCAGGACAGTACGTCACCGAAGTAAACGATGCAAACTTTGAAAGAGACGTCCTACAGTCGGAAGAACCCGTACTGGTGGACTTTTGGGCCGCTTGGTGCGGTCCCTGCCGTGCGCTCGCCCCGGTCGTCGATGAAGTCGCCAACCACTACCACGGCAAACTCAAAGTCATGAAGATGGACGTGGATGCAAACACTGCCACGCCCATGCGCTACGGCATACGGGGCATTCCCGCCCTGCTCCTGTTCAAAGGCGGCAAAGTTGCCGAACAGATTGTGGGCTTTGTCCCGAAGGACACGATCGACAAATCCGTCAATAAAGTCCTGGCGTAAAAGCAACGCACGATTCACTACGAGCCCGGCGGTCTATCTGCCGGGCTCACCTATTTAAGAACCACTCCACCACCCTGCTAAACTCAACCCATTAATGCTTGAGTGGATGCTCTTTCGCGTGATCATGGTGGCCTTCTTCATTCTGGCCAGCAGCTTCTTCGTCGCCGCGGAGTTCGCCCTCGTCAGCGTGCGCGAGACCCGCATTCAGCAGCTGATCGCCCTCGGCCGCCCCGGCGCACAAACCGTCCTCAAGCTGAAGCACTCGATCGACGAGTTCCTGCCCGCCGTCCAGCTCGGCGTTACCGTTGCCGGCCTTGCCCTGGGGTGGATTGGCGAACCCTCGGTCGTCCAGATAATCCTTATCCTCGCCGGGGCCTGGTTGCATGTGCTGCCTCCGCACGCCCTGCTGTATGCGCACACCCTCGCCGTGATCCTGGCCTTTTCGCTGATCACGTATTTCGAAGTGTTGCTCGGCGAGCTTGTCCCGAAGTCCCTCGCCCTCCAACGCACGGAACGAATCGCGCTGGCGGTTGCGGGTCCCATGGACGTCTTCATCCGCATCACCCGTCCTGTCGTCAAGCTGATGAACTCCTCCGCCGCCCTCGTTCTCAGGCTCTTCCACGCGCCTCTGCGCGGCGAGGGTGCAGTCCACTCGCCCGAAGAACTCAAACTCATTGCCACCGCCACCCGGCGCATGGGTCTTCTCCCCGTCTTTCAGGAAGAAATCATCCACCGGGCCATCGAGCTCAACCACGTCACCGTGCGCGAGATCATGACTCCGCGCGGCAAGATCTTTTCCCTGCCCGCCGACCTGCCGCTTCAGCAGGCTTCCGCGCGCATCGTCGACGAGCAGCACTCGCGTGTCCCTATCTACGATCCCCCGCACGGTCCCGAGCACATCATCGGCATCGTTTACTCCAAAGACATCTCCCGCCTGATGCACTTTCGCACCGTCGCCCTCTCGCTGGGAGGCAAAGGCGAGTCCCCGCTTACCCTTCGCCAGGTCATGCGCGAGCTTGCTGTCGTTCCAGAGACCAAGCTGGCCGTTGAGCTGCTACAGGAGTTTCAGGAGCGGCGCCGTCATATCGCCATCGTGGTCGACGAGTTCGGCTCGACCGTCGGCCTGGTCACCGCAGAAGACGTGCTCGAGCAGATCGTCGGCGAGCTTGAAGACGAGTTCGATATCAGCAAGTCTCCGCTGCTTTCTACCACCGGCGTCATGTCGCTCGACGGCAGTACCACCCTGCGCGACCTCGGCAACCAGCTTCACTGGGCCTTCCCCCGCGAAACCGGCGTTGAGACGCTGGCCGGCTTCCTGCTCGCCAACCTCGGACATATTCCCAGCGTCGGCGAAAGCATTCACTCTGCCGGCCGGCGCTATACCGTGGCCGAAATGGCCGGCCGTCGCATCAGCCGCGTCCTCGTCGAAGATGTGGCCGCTCTCACAACGCAGCCCGCGGACGAGTCCGACAGCACGGTTGCGACCCAATGACGTCGCGCACACTGGGCTCTCTCTGGAGACCGCTCCGCAGCATTCTTGTTGTGCTGCCCGTGCTCTGGGTCGTCATCTCGGTCGTCTTCCTGCTGATACACCTGGTGCCGGGCGACCCCATCGTGCAGATGCTTGGGGAAGGCGCAACCGCTTCAGACATCTCGTCCCTCCGCCACGCCTATGGACTCGACGCTCCCATCGGCATCCAGTACACCCGCTACTGGCACGGGGTTCTTCATGCCGATCTCGGCCAGTCGCTCCGGCTGCACGACTCCGTGACCCGCCTCATCCTTCAGCGCTACCCCTATACCCTCGCACTGACTCTGGCCGCGTTAGCCATCGGAATCGCACTCTCCACTCCGGCCGGCATCTGGTCCGCGCTTCACCGCAGCCGTTGGCCGGACCGCGCGGTTGGCGTCACCTCGCTGATCGGGCTTTCCTTCCCCAATTTTGCGCTCGGTCCCATCCTCATTCTTATCTTCTCGATCAAGCTTGGCTGGCTGCCCGTCTCGGGAGCAGGCGCTGGCGGCCCGGGTCTGTCCGGCGCCATCGGCTTCCTACTCCATCTCGTCCTTCCGGCCGTCACCCTCGGCCTCGGGCTCGCAGCCATCCTGACCCGCATGGTCCGCACGGCAATGCTCGAAGAGTTGAACCAGGACTACATTCGCACCGCCCGGGCCAAAGGCCTCACGCAAAAGCAGGTTGTGTATGGCCACGCTTTACGCAATGCACTCGTCCCGGTACTCACCGTGGTAGGCCTTCAGTTCGGAAGCCTGCTCGCGGGAGCCATCGTCACCGAAACCATCTTCAGTTGGCCGGGCATAGGCCGCCTCACGCTCTCCGCCATCTCCAACCGCGACTATCCGCTCGTGCAGGGGTGCATTCTCGCCGTCGGGCTCACCTACATCGCGGTGAACCTGCTTACCGACATCGCGTACACCATCGCCAATCCCAGGATGCGTGCGGAACGTGACTAGGCCGCCCCGCGCGAACGCCCCCACTTCCTGAGCAATACCGGCTTCGCACGGGTCCTCCGGTTGGTCTTCAACAAACATTCCTCGTGACTAATGGACCGAACATTCAAGAGGCGACATGACAAGAATTGCACGCACGCATGGGGGGCCTCAGACATCCCTTCTTTGCCGAGGCGATCAGCGCGATAACCCGACAAGCAGGCCACACTCTCCTTCGCGCAATCCTACCTTCGTGCAGTACAAAAGCTCTACCGGGACATCTGGGCTCGCATACACTTGGGAACGATGGCCCTTTCAGAGAAGCGAAGCATGCGACCTACCGTCCCGTCCCGCTGTTCGGTAATCCTCCTCTTCCACCTGATTACCGCCGGGGCCATCGCCCAGACCGGGGGACCGCCTCCCAATGCTCCTGAAGCCGTTCCCCCTCTGCTTCAATTCCGGCCCTCTGTCCCCGAGCCCACAATGCCCGCGGCCCGCCGCTTTCAGGACAGCCGCTTCGGCATCTCTTTCACCGTTCCAGCCGCATGGAACTTGACCCGGAGGGACTTCGAGGTCAGCACCTTCCATCTCGACGCCCGCAGCGCCGCACACAATGCACTATTGCGCGCAGTCGCTTCCATCAGTTTCAATCCTCACCCCACTTCGACCTTCAGCGGAGCTCTGTTCTACTTCAGCGTGGCACCGCAAACCACAAGCACCCAGTGCGCCTTCCAAGCGACCCCCACGCCGTCCAGAACAGCTACGGCAGTAGAGATCGGCGGTCTTACTTTCACGCGCGGTTACGACGAACATGGCGGCGTCTGCACCGAATCGCGCGACGAGATTTTCACCACCTGGCGCAAGCAGGGTTGCTTCCGCTTTGACGTCGTGATCAATAATTTTTGCGGCGGCGACGTGAGCGGTATACGGGACATCAATCAAGGCGAACTCGCCTCGGTGCGGAAGCGCATGCAAGCCATTCTGGATACAGTTCACTTCGACGCGAAATAACTCACGCCTGGGCCGCACCGGAGCGGTTCACGCTCAGGCAGCTCCCCTTGCAGGGCGCAGCACAATCCCCGTCAGAGCCCGGCAGCCAAAGACTTACGGAGGTCCTTCACCATGTCCGTGAGCATAAGAAGCGTTTCGGAAGTCGGCGCCATCAGAATCTTCTCGATCTTTCGCGCCACCTCTGTGCCCTCCTGGTAGCCGAACATGCCCAGCGAGCCCGAGAGCTTATGGGCAATGCCAAGACATTCCAGCCGGCTCTCTTCGGGAAGGCTCCCGGTCTTTGCCGTTTTGGCCGCCTGATCGAACAACGTGAGACGCTCCCGAAGCGTGGGCAGGTTCTTCTGCCATAGATCGGCAAGCACCGCATTGACCTTGGCTTCGTCGGCTTTGTTCATCGGGGAGACATCCTGTCAGTCACTCCAGCCCAGGACCTCGGAGATCTGCTTGGCAAGGGTGAGCGGATCGAAAGGTTTGAAGAGAATTCCAGCAAGGCCAAGCCCGGCAAAACGCCGCTGATCCACGCCCTGGACCTTTGCCGTCAGCAGGAGCACGGGAATGTTCGCGATCTCGGGATCCTGCTGCATGGTGCGGAACGTGGTCGGGCCGTCTACGCCCGGCATCATCACGTCCATCAGGATGGCGTCCGGCTGTTCCGCTGCGGCAATCGCCATTCCTTCTGCACCGGACGCTGCTGTGAGGATCTGCCAGCCAGCGGTGGCTTCGAGAGAGAGTGCAGCTACTTCGCGGATGTCGTCTTCGTCGTCGATAATCAGAATGCGTCGCATGAGCGAGCTTATTCTCTCATGCCTGAAGGCCGCATCGAGTCAAACTGGGAGCTAGCCCGCGGCGTTAGGGCGCACTGCCTGCAGTGGCGAGGTCGGCAAATTTTCCCTTAATGCGATGCACCATCGAAAGCACCAGCGCTTCGACTTCCTGGGGCTGGACTTTGGCCTTGGTGAGGAACTCGGTGGGCCCGAGACGAAGCTTGGCCATCTCGGTTTCAGAGATTTCGCGTCCGGAATAGACCACCAGGGGTAAGGTGCGCAGCGTTGGCTGTTGACGTAGCCATTCCACCAGCGAGAAACCGTCTCCATCAGGAAGCGTGAGGTCGAGGATGAGCAGGTCGGGAGGCCGGGTGATGCATTGGCGTATGGCCTGCTGCCGCGTAGCGGCGTAATCGATATGTACCGCGGCATCCTGAAAGCTTGCGGTAAGGACGCTGGCCAGGTCGGCATCGTCTTCGACCAGCAGAACGTATGCCGGACCATCCCCGTGGTGAAGCACGCGACCAAGTTCGGCGAACAGAAGATTTTCGTTGAAGGGCTTCTGCACCCAGCCCTGGGCATCGCCGGTCAGCTGAGGGCGCAGGGCGGAGGACAGCACACTGAGAACGACGACGGGAATGTTCGCCGTCGCAGGGTTGTTGCGCAGCCGCTGGAGAGTCTCCCAACCGCTCAGGCCGGGCATGTAGAGGTCGAGCAGGATCGCCTCAACGTGGTGTTCGGCCGCAAGAACCAACGCTTGCTCCCCGGAGTTTGCTTCAATACAGGTGTAGCCCTGTCGGGTAAGGTGTTCGCAGACCACCGTGCGTATCCCGGCGTCATCGTCGCAGACCATGATCGACCCTTCCCCGCGCGGTGGCAGCGAGGCGGGCAGCGGGATGTCGGAGGCGCGGGTGGTGCGAGGCAGCATGACGTAGATCGTGGTTCCCGCGCCGAGATTGCGCTGCGCCCAGATCGAACCCGAGTGCTGCTGAACGATGCTGCGGCAAATAGCGAGGCCAAGTCCGGTTCCGCCCTTCTGACGAGCATCCGAAGGCTCGACCTGCTGAAAGCGGTCGAAGATGCTGTCAAGCTTGTCCGAGGGAATGCCCCGGCCTTCATCAACCACCTTGAGCAGAATGGAGTCGGAGGTAGCCTCGGTGTAGACGCGCACCGTGGATGCGACCGGTGAGAACTTGACCGCGTTAGAGAGCAGGTTGGTCAGAACCTGGAGGATGCGATCGGAGTCGCCATCGAAGAAAAGCGCTTCGGGATACGCGGCCTGCGCGACTGTAGAGGGTTCGAGTTCGACATGGACGGTGTTGGCGTCCGCCATTGGCGTCATGGTGTCGATGGCCTGCTGGGCCAGATCGCGAAGAGAGCAGCGGCGGATCTGCAGCGGGGCGCGTCCCGACTCCATGCGCTCGAGATCCAGAATATCGTTGATCAGACGAATCAGGCGGTCGGTATTGGTGACTGCAATGCGGAGCAGGTTGAGTGCTTTTGCGTCGACATCGCCGATGATGCCGGACGAGAGCAGGCCGAGCGCACCGCGGATGCTCGTCAATGGCGTGCGCAGCTCATGGGAAACGGTGGAGATGAACTCGTCCTTGAGCGTGTCCAGTTCAGAACGGTGGTTGAGCTGGAGCGTGTGTTGCTGGTGCTCTTCGCGTGCCTGCGACAACTGCGCCGCCAGATCGCGAATAGTGCGCCGGGCGCGTAAGAAGGCGACCAGCAGGACGCCAGAGGCCAGGACCAGCGAGATGTATCCAAGTACAGGCAGATTATGCATTTTCAACCGTGAAGCTAGGGTAACTTACGTGCGACGCAATAGTAACCTAATTTCGGTGACTTTCTTCTCGCTGCATCGCGCCAGGCAAAAGGTTCGCTTGGTCGATCTACAATCACCCTGAATCCGCCTTGACTTCGTATGTGCTTGGAGCTCATACACGAACCTGCCTGCTTTCAGAGAGTTGTGCGGGCTTTTCCAGGAACAGGCTGAGGATGACAGAAAACAAGTTGCAACGGCAATAACACCTCCGTGGGTTATCACAACTGCCAACACCGTAGTAACGCGCTATCGGGGCGCCTAGATGTTTCGAAACGGTTCCTTTCGCACACAAACGGCCATCTTTCTCAGAGAAAGATGGCCTTTTGCATTCCGTGCACTCAAGGATCAAGTCAGGCGCTTACAGGCACCTGATCGAGAATATTTGCAAACTGTTTACCAGTTCGGGCGGCGTAGGCGTTCTTATGGAACGCGTACCCCGTGATCAGCGGCAGCGCCAGGGTGGCTTCCGAGAAGACCATCTGCTCATAGGTAAGGTCGACCTTGCCCCAGCTGGAAGCTTCCTTGAGAGTGGATCCGGAGAGCGCTCCATCGCGCGCATCGGCGACCGTAATCTGGATGGCATACTTGTGCATCGATGCCTCCACCCCGAGGATGTCCGCGGCAACGACGATGTCCTGGGCGAAGTTTTTGGGTACACCCCCGCCGATCATCAGCAGACCGGTGGTGGGATTGGCGATCTTAAGCTGCGTGATTTCGTAAAAATCTTTGGCGGAGTCGATCGAGACAACAGGTTTGCCTTGACGCTCGTGCTGGTGGGCGACCAGGCCAAAGCCTGCGGAGCAGTCCGAAAAGGCAGGGCAGAAGATGGGTACATTCTTTTCGTAGGCGGCGAGTACGATCGAGTCCCGTCCCCCAGCTTGCGGAGTCTTGCCGTTCTTCGCGAGGTAAGCGCCCATCTCACGGATGAACTCGCGAGAGCTGTAGGCACGCGGGGCGAGCGAATTGGTGATCTGATGCGTAATCTCGTCGCACTCGCGCAGCTCTTCTTCGTCGATGAAGGTGTCATAGATGCGGTCGATCATCAGTTCCCGCAGTTCGGCATCGCCTCCGCCGTACTTGTAGTCATCGCCTGCGACATAGTGATTGAAGCCGAGCGCCTCAAAAAAATCCTGATCGACAATATTCGCGCCGGTGGACACAATCGCGTCCACCATGTTGTGGCGCAGGAGGTCGACGAAGATCCCCTGCAGTCCGGCAGAGATCAGTGAGCCCGCCAGGCACAGAATCACGCCGCAGTCCGTGTCTTTCAGCATCATCTCGTAGATGCCGGCGGCGCGGGCAGTGTCACGCGCGGAGTAAGCCATGTGGGACATCGCGTCCACAATCGGAACAACGTTGTGCTGCTTGATATCGAGGTGTTGAATGGGACGCTGGAGAAGTTCTTTTTTTGTAGGCATGTCACTTTCTAGGATACCAAGCCGGGGTAGTCAAATTGCTAGAAATCGGTGAATATTCGGCGGATTGGGTTGAGCGGCGATGTAGGCTGCCGTCACACCGATGGCTCGAGAAATAAGGGCTAGCTATAATTGCTGACGAGTCGCTCCAGACGACTCGACACGACTACACCAGGAACAAAATTGATGACCTTTTGAAGCTTCGCTCCAATGCTCGCCCTCTTGTTCCTCGTGTCGATTCCAAAACAGGATGCCCTTGCGCAAACATCGGTCTACGGATCGATCGCACTGGTTGACTATGTCTTTCAAAACAACGGCAGCTCTGCCTCGAAAGGCAATACGGGTGGGTTGATCGGAGGCATGTTTTACAACTTCCCCATTCAAAGCCGCCTGACGGCTGGAGTGGATGTTCGTGGCTCTTATGGCTTCAACTCCTTGGGAGGCGCGCTTGCCACCGCGGCCCTCCGCATCGGGTTTGTTCCGCATCGTGTCGTACTTCGGCCCTACTTCATGCTCGGGGGCGGGGTGGTGACCTCGACCTTCAGCGGGAGGAACATCACCGGGCCAGCCGAGCAGGGTCTGACGGCAGAACCGAAGCGTTTTACCAGCGGCGCGGCAGAGTTTGCCGTCGGCTTGGATATTCGCCTCAATCCGTCCTTCGATCTTCGCGCCGTGGAGCTTGGGGCGGCCGCCGGTGGCACCGATCAGTCGGTTGGCTCGGCGTTCCTGGATGCTGGCCTTGTGTACCATTTACCGCAACGCTCACATAATCATTAGGCGATAGCAGCAGGAATTGGGCTGAGCAACGGCAGCTCGCGCTTGCGGACGCGATATCCTGGGCGAGGTGAGGAGGCTCAATATCACCATTCCGTCTCTTCGTGCGGGCAAACTGGTAGAGTCAGTTCGCCGCGCCTAAGCTCCGATCTCATGTTTCCCATTCGTCCGGATTAATTTCGCAGATGTAAGAAGGCCGAATCGACCATGGTTATGCTTCATCCAATCACTTCCGAACTGACTGCAATTTATAAAGAGGTTCGTCTGCGGGCGTTGCAGGACATGCCCTCCGCGTTTGGCAGCACCTATGCGCGCGAGGTCCAGTTCTCGGACGGCGAGTGGGAACAACGCACCGCGAACCTCAACACGGGCCGCGGCATTGGATACCTTGCGATGGATGGCGTGCGGTGCTGCGGCCTTGCTGCCTGCTTTCTCGACGCACAAGACCCGTTCCGAGCAGAACTGGTCTCGATGTGGGTGGCACCCGAATGCCGACGGGAGGGAGTGGGTGCGCAGCTGATCGACGCGATCCAAACGTGGGCAATGCAGCGGTCTGCACGAGTGCTTCAACTGATGGTCACCAGCAGCAATCACGCGGCGATCGAGTTTTATCGAAGGAACGGCTTCGCGATGACCGGGTACACGGAGCCGTATCCGAACGATAAGAGCCTTACCGAATACCAGATGTCCAAGCTTATCGCCTAGGCAGCGTCTTCAGTCAGGACGGCTCTGTCGATCAATTGATTGGCTGAGCCGTACTTGCTGTAGAGAGACCCAGTACACAATCTAGGGCTGCGATGCGCGTTCCAGCTCCGCGATCTCGAGCTTCTTCATGCCCATCATGGCCTGCATGGCGCCTGGTGTTCTGAGCAGTTCCGACAGGCGGCTGGGCACAATCTGCCATGACAGGCCGAACTTGTCTTTGAGCCAGCCGCACCGGCCTTCGCTACCGCCGGCGGTAAGCTTCGACCAATAGTCGTCGATCTCTTCCTGCGAGTCGCACCGGACCACGAAGGAGATTGCTTCATTGAAGTGAAACATGGGGCCGCCGTTGAGCGCGGTGAATGTCTGCCCGTCGAGCTCGAAGCCAACCGTAAGCACGGCTGGTTTTGCGCCGGGTTTCGTTTCGCGATTGGGCAGCCCGCCCAGGCGACGTGAGTTTCGGAAGATAGAAAGATAGAAGTCGACAGCTTCTTCGGCGTTGGAGTCGAACCAGAGAAACGGCGTGATGCGTGGAAGACTTTCGGAAGCACTCATGAAATCACCTTTGACGTTGGATGAGAACAGCCATCTGCACTTATTCTTAGAACACATCTTACTTGCAATATGCAAGCATCCTTCGGTACAGTGGTTCCGAGATTAGTTTCCCTCGCTGCGGTATTCCAACCTGTCCTGTAACGCTTGAAAGGAAGAATCACGATGAAGCTTCACACCTACCTCAACTTCGGCGGCAACTGCCTGGAGGCTTTCCAGTTTTACGAGAAGCACCTGGGGGGCAAGATCAAGATGAAGATGACCTTCGGCGAACAGCCCGGAGAGCAGACTGTTCCTCCGGAGCAGAAGGACAAGATTCTCTACATCGATATGGAACTGGGCGAGGCGACCATCATGGCGTCCGACGTTCCAACCCACTTCGAACCGATGCGCAGTGTTTATCTTTCGCTTGGCGTTTCGAGCGATGAAGAGGCGGAGCGCGTCTACAAGCTGCTCTCGGACGGGGGCGAGATCTGTATGCCTATGGCGGAGACCTTTTTCGCACATCGTTTCGCTATGCTCCGGGACAAGTTTGGGACCTCCTGGATGGTGATCCACGGCAAGATGCCACCGCAGGCCTGAGAACCGTCTGCCGGCCGGCCGGGGCTGCCGATGCGAGGGGGCAGACCCACCCCCCTCCCCCCCCTATTGCCCGCGTGTAACTGGCTTGCTTTCATGCAGATGCTGGTCCCCATGAACTCCAAATTCGTGCAAGCAAAGGAGTTGCGTCCAAATTCGTGCAGGGCAAAGACTTACGAGCGTTTTGACAGTTTTGGACAGCAACTGGCAACAATAAAGGCTCCGGTCGGGGTAGACTCGGAGCCTTATTCTTGCCTATACCTTAATTATACAGAATTGGAGAAACTACTACGCCACGGCTTAAGTCATTCTCCATCATGCACTTAGCTCATTTCGGGGCTTGACAAGCGTTTTTTGGGCTGTTTTCGCGAAAAATAAATTGGACGGCGCAAGGAGAAGGTGCCGGAGAAACCGCAGTGCGGGGGCGCTGTTCCTGTTTATGCCAGGGCCATGTTCAGGTTGTCGATCGCTTCGTCGATCTCCGAATTGTTCTTGTACCCGACGGTGACAGCATCTACGCCGGCATTGCGAAAGGCAAACCGCATGGCTTTCTGGCGGTCTTCGCGGTTGAAGGTTCCTTCCCCGGCGAGCTTCATGCTGATGACCCCCATTCCGGCTTTGCGCGCCTCTTTGACGTGGCTCACCACTTCCGGCACATTGCCCGGTTCCGCGGTGTTGAAGTCTTCGCCGTCCATGCTTTTGCCCTTGTGGTTGACGCGGATCATGGCGACTTCGAGCCACTTGTCCTGCGGGACCTGGCGCAGCGCGGGAAGGCCGTGCACGGAGGCTCCGTGGCTGAGTACAACCTTTTTTTGCTGGGCCTCGGAGATTCCGTCCTGCCAGCGCTCACTGTCCTCTGGCCAGGTCGCGGTGTGCTGCCAATGCAATAGCATGATGTCGAAGTATTCGGTATTGGCGAGCTTGCGCAGCTCGTCGATCTTCTGCTGCGGGTCTGTGCCGGGGCGCGTGGTGACCTTGGACATGAGGCGGTAGCTTTCGCGGGGTACGCCTTGGAGGGCGATGCCGAGCATGCGGTGCATCTCGGTGTACGACTCTGCGGTTTCGTAGAAGCGGATGCCGCGTTCGTGGGCGTGACGGACGAGCCTGGTGAACTGTTCCTGCCCGAGATCGCGTTGAACCTTACCGCTGAAGCTTCCGGTGCCGAAGGCGAGCCGCGTGACCTTGATGTCGGATTTTCCGAGCGTCACCCAATCGGTGGCTGTCTGCCGTTCTGCCATGAGCGGCAACGTTGCTGTGCTTGCCAGCACACTCGCGGCAAGGCCGGCTTTTACGAAACTGCGTCTGGAGTAGTGGGCCATACGACCCTCCTTCGATGGCCTGAATGCTACCACGAACCGATGGCGGAATTCGGGGCTGTTTGCTGGGGTGAAAAAGGAAAGAGCGCTGCCGCGCGGGCCCACTGCGCGTGGTGCGCCCACTTCGTGGGGGGTATACCGGCTTCGCCCGGGCCTCCCGTTGGTCGGCAACGAAGATTGCTCGCGACCAACGGAAGCGCCCACCGAAGGGGTATACAAGTCACGAAGTGACCGCCCCACGCGCAGTGGGCCCGGCCGGCAGGCCTACATCTACTTCCCTGCCAAGGCAATGCACTCTTCGAGAATGTCGAGGGCAATGTCTGCCTCGTGCTGGTTGACGATCAGCGGAGGGCAGAGGCGCAAGGTAGTTTCGCCGCAACCGAGGATCAGCAAACCGCGCTCAAAGGCGAGTTCGACGATGCGGTCGCGCATGGGTCCGGCGGGCGTGCGGCTTTGCTGGTCTTTGACGACCTCAACACCGATCATGAGGCCGCGTCCGCGAACGTCGCCTACGGTGGGGTGTTTGTCTACCCAGGTACGAAGGCGGCCAATCATGGCTTCGCCTACGGTCGCGGCGTTTTGCAGGCCTTCGCGTTCGATGATGTCCATAGTGGCGAGCGCTGCGGCGATCGAAACGGGATTGCCGCCGAAGGTGCTGGCATGGGAGCCGGGCACCCAGTCCATGATGCCCGCCCGCGCCATGCAGATGCCGAGAGGCATGCCGCTGGCAATTCCCTTGGCGATGCAGACGATATCGGGCTGGACGCCGGTGTGTTCGATGGCCCACCATTTGCCGGTGCGTCCTGCGCCCGATTGCACTTCGTCGGCGATGAGCAGGATGCCGTGCTGATCGCAGATGCGGCGGATCTCCTGAAGAAAGCTGGTGGGCGCGACGACGTATCCGCCCTCGCCCTGGATGGGTTCGAGGATGATGGCGGCGACCTCTTCGGGGGGGAGAATGGTTTTGAAGAGCCGGTCTTCGATGTAGCGCGCGCAGTCGAGGGCGAAGGTCTCCTGGGCTTCGGCGTCTCCGGTACAGCCTCGGTAAAGGTAGGGATAGCGGATGTGGTGGACTCCGGGGACGAAGGGGGCGAAGCGGCGCTTCTGCTGCGGCTTGGAACCGGTGAGCGAAAGTGCGCCCATGGTGCGTCCATGAAAGGCTCCGAAGAAGCTGATGATGTTCTGCCGGCGGGTATGGTAGCGGGCGAGCTTCATGGCGCATTCGACTGCCTCGGCGCCGGAGTTGCCGTAGTAGAACTTGTGCGGCCCGGGCATGGGAGCGATGCGGGAGAGACGTTCGGCAAAGGTGGTCATGCCCTGGTAGTAGAAGTCGGTGCCTGACATGTGGATCAGCTGCGCGGCCTGGTCCTGGATGGCTTTGACCACCTCGGGATGGCAATGGCCGGTGGAGTTCACGGCGATGCCTGCGGCGAAGTCGAGGAACTCGTTGCCGTCCACGTCTGTGACGCGAATGCCGCGCCCGGATTGGGCGACCATGGGATAGCTGCGGGTGTAGCTGGGGGAGATGAGGCGGTCGTCTTCGGCTACGATACGAGCGGCGTTGGGGCCGGGGAGAGCAGTTTTGAGCTTCGGGCCGTATTGCGCGTAGGCGGCGGCATCGGCGGGGGTGGAGTGGCTCTGGATGGGATCGAGGGCTAGTGTGCTCACGGAAGTGTCTCCTTTGCGTGGGAGGTGCGTTCGTCTTCCCTTCTTTTCGCAATGGGTGGAAGCGTGCGGAACAGCGGTCTGCGTAGGACGCGGCAGCACACCATTGCGGAAAGAGGTATTGGGAGGCGGAAGAACGCGCCGCGCTAGTCGCCGGAGAAGAGGCTGGGACGGGTGAGCGTGGGGAGAGCGCGCAGGTGGCGGCGCGGCATCTGGTGCCGTTTGGACAGGCAACGGGCCGTGGAGGACTGGCACGGACGTACGGTAGAGGTGAAGGAAAGCGATGACATAGGCCCCGCTCCTTTGCCGCCGAGTATACCGCAGCGGGGCGGAGGTGTCTCCGTCAATCTCGCTTGCCAGGCTGGCGGGCTTCGAGAAGCCTTTATTCTGTGCTGAATAAAGTGGTGTTATGCACGCAGAAAGTCGGCTGCTGCCCGGGTCTTACTCAGCAGAAAAGAGAACCGATGAGTCAGGACGCTTGTATCGCAACGAGACGCTGGCCCGATGTGTGGAGCTCGGTCGGGAATCTTATCGGATGACGTTGCCCGGAATCATTGGCTGCGGTGCGTCCCTGTCGAACTGCATCGAGAAGGCGAACAGCAGGCTCATGCCGTCGCTATGCTGCGTGGTGTAGTCGAAGCAGAGGACGTGATGGATGGGGTCGGGCGGCTGGTTGCGTTTGTGCTGCCTGGGGGGGACGCTGCCGAGCATGCAGACCTTGGCGGCGTAGGTGGTTCGCGGAAGCTTGTTGCCGGGGATCGGGGCCAGCGGTACGGAGGCGAGGACGAGGGCTGCGGGATGGCCGTCGATGGTGTAGTGGGTGGGCTCCTGCGTGATGGTGGGTTCGCCGTATTGCTTCAGCTGGCGGAGAATCTGTTCGCGGATGAAGGGCTCGAGTTCGGTGGCGCCGCGCAGTACGTTGGGGCAGGTGCTGTCGATGGTGGAGAGGACGAAGGATGAGGTGTCGATTGGTGTTACCGAGTTGGCGGACAAGGTGGAGTGGGCACACTTGGGCGTCGCGGGGTTCGCGGTGGGGTCGGAGGAGGAGGCAGTGTCCGGCGTGAAGCGTCCCGGGTAGAAGTAGTTGATGTTGAGGGTTGCGTCGTGAAAGCTTTTGGGAAGATTCGAACTGGCCGCATCGGGGGTTTGCGACAGGGCGGAGGCACAGACAAAGGAGAGCAGAAGAAAGGCGGACGTGCGAAGCAACATGAATTTATCGTAGCACCGGAGGCGGATCCGAGAGGCGCTGGAGCCCATGTGGCGAGCCCGCCTGGAGTGGGTCCGCGGAGTGATTTAAGGAGCTGCGATTCCTATCGGAACAGGGTAGAGCGGTGCGGCCTGGGCGCGGCCGAAGCGAACTGTCGTCTTGGTGATGCGGTTCAGCATGTCGATGCTGTTGGAGGAGAAGTACCAGACCAGCAGATGGCTGTTCCAGTTGGTGGAGATGCCCATGGTGAAGAGTTGCAGCGGGCCGGACGGCTTCGCGGACGCATCCTGTTGCGATTTCTGCTGGGGCTGGCCCTGCGCTGCGGCCATGTGCACTTTTTGCCATCCGATGGTGTAGGTGGATGGCGGCGCGATGGGCTTCATGCCAGCGACGTTGTTGACGAGCTCTGCCATGTGGTCGAGTAGAGCGGTGCTGTGCATCTGCTCGTCGGGGAGGCAGTTGACGTCGAGTTCGGCAAGCAGGATTGTTGCGGTGGTTTGGGGTGTGATGGTGACTTTGGTGCCGCCATCCGGCGTGGGCTGCGAGGTGGTGGTCTGCGCGGGGCCGGTGTGGGGGAGTTCGAGCAGCAGCATGGGACGCAGGCAGCGAGTGGCCTCAGCGAGCGTGGGGTCGGCGGCGCCTGAGATGCCGAAGAGGTTGAATTGGCCGTGCTGGATGATTTCAGTTGCGTCGGACTTCGCGAGATCGGAAGGGTAGAAGAGGCGGAGACTCAGCGGCTCGCTCTCCCATTCCGTCGTGCCCGGAGCGGGAGGCTGGGCGGCTGCGGTAAGGGCGGAGGCGGCGATGAAGAACAGAGCCGCGAGACGGCAGAACAGCGTTGGGAACAAGGCTTGCGCCTCCCTGGCGATTTTCGGCTGCATTGCCGTTGCGGGCTGCCGTGCGGTCATTTTCTCTTCCAACGTACTCCGTCCTTGGAGTCTTCGATGAGGATGCCTTTGGCGAGTAGATCGTTGCGGATGGCATCGGCGCGAGCGAAATTGCGCGTCTTTTTGGCTTGGGTGCGTTCGGCGACGAGAGCGTCTATGTCGGCGTCAGAGAGGGAGAGCGTGGCGAGCAGCGAAGGATCGGCTTCGGAGAGGCGGCCTTCGGCTTCGGCCCAGGTGAGAGCTGCGCGTGTGATGGCTGCGTCCTTGTCTTCGAGCACGGCGAAGACGGCGTCGAAGAGAGCGAGCACGTTGCGAATCTCCGTGACGTTGCCGGCGCGAAGTGTTCCGGCGTCCGCGGCCGAGTTCGCGGCACGGACGAGGTCGAAGATAGCCGCGCGGGCTTCGGCTGTATTGAGGTCGTTGGCGAGCGCGGCCGTGTAGTCCTGCTCGGCTTTCGCGGTAGCGGCGGCAATGTTGGTGTCGAGACCGGGAGCGAATCCGTCCTTGAGCATGCGCTGATGGAAGGTGCGCAGGCGGTCGACGGCGTTCGCAGACGCAGCGAGGCTGTCGAAGGTGAAGTCCATCTGGTGGCGATAGGGCACCGAGATCAGCAGGAATCGAATGGCGGAGGCGCGATAGCCCTTGAGCAGAAGGTCGCGGAGCGTGTAGAAGTTGCCCTCGGACTTGGACATTTTCTTGCCTTCTACGAGGAGAAAGCGGACGTGCATCCAGTGGCGAACGAAGGGCTGGCCAGAGGCTGATTCCGATTGCGCGATCTCGTTCTCATGGTGCGGGAACATGAGGTCTTCGCCGCCGGCGTGGAGGTCGATATTCTGGCCGAGGAACTTGCTGGCCATGGCGGAGCACTCGATATGCCAGCCGGGACGGCCTGCGCCGAGCGGCGTCTCCCAGGACTGTTCCTGTACCCCGTTGGGCGCTGTCTTTACGGCCTTCCACAAGGCGAAGTCGCGCGCGGCGTCCTTGTCGTACTCGTCCACGTCGACGCGGGCACCGTCTTCGATTCCGTCGAAGTCTTTTTTCGATAGTTTGCCATAGTCGGGGAAGCGCGCGATGCGGAAGTACCAGCTGCCGTCCTCCGCCTGGTAGGCAATGTCCTTTGCGGCGAGCTGCTGGATCAGATCCACCATGTCGGGAATGCAGGCGGTGGCGTGCGAGATGTGCTCGGGCCGCTCGATGCCGAGTGTGTCTAAATCTTCAAAGAAGGCACGTTCGAACTTCGCGGTGTACTGTGCGATGGGCACGCCGGCGGCTGCGGCGTTGCGGATGATCTTGTCGTCGACGTCGGTGATGTTCATGACGTGCTCGACGGGTATTCCGTGCTGACGGATGACGCGGCGCAGGACATCGACGTGGAGAAACGTGCGGAAGTTACCTATGTGGCCGTAGTCGTACACGGTGGGGCCGCAGCAGTACATGCGCAGGGCTTTCGCGTCTGCGGGGGCGAGCGTTTCGATCTTGCCGCCCAGGGTGTTGAAGAGTTCGATCGTTGCCACGTAGTCTCTGTCCTGCCGCAGCCGGGCGCGTGGCGCGGTGCAGACTGCTCTCACTTTGATTGCTTGCTGATTTTAGCTGATCGAACCGGGTTTCGAGTGCTGCAACGGCTACGGCTGGCCGAGGCGAAGCTGCGGGGCAGCGCCAAGCTCGTCCGCGGCAAAGTTCCCGGCGAGCAACTTGGGCCATGCGGCGGCGGCGATCATGGCGGCATTGTCGGTGGAAAGCGCGAGCGACGGAAAGGCAATGGGAAGGTTACGGCGGTCGGCTTCGCCCTGCAGGCGGCGGCGCAGTTCGGAGTTGGACGCTACACCGCCGGAGACGACGATCGAACGTGCTCCGAAGGCTTCGGCGGCGGCAAAGGTCTGGCGTTGCAGGTTGCCGACGACGGCGTATTGAAAGGATGCGATCAGGTCGAGCGTCTGGTGGTTGCACAGGGCGGCGGCGGCTTCGGATTTGGGCCGGAGGGCCGGGTCTGCGGTGAGCGCGGCACGTCGCATCTCAATGCCTTCGCTCATCGCATGGGTCTGCACATAGCGCAGGACTGCAGTCTTGATTCCGCTGAAGGAAAAGTCGAAGTGCGGACCTTCCGTGAAGCCGGGGGCTTTCTTGTTCGTGACGCCTTCGCGTGGGGCTCGGTGCTTGATCGTTTGAAAGCTGAAGGGCACAGCGCGGGGGTTGCCGTGGGGTGCCAGCGCATCGATCCATGGACCGCCGGGATAGCCGAGACCGAGCAGCTTGGCGACTTTATCGTAGGCTTCGCCCGCGGCGTCGTCGACCGTTCTGCCGACGTTGCGATAGGACCAGACGGCGCTGCCTGTTTCGGGGGACGTGGCCTGCGGGCTGCTAAGACTTCGCTGGTTCGTGAGGTGCTTGCTCGCGAGGTGCCTGTTCGCCAGATACAGATGCGTGTGGCCGCCTGAAACCACAAGCGCAAGCAGCGGAGGTTCCATCCGCGGGCCAGCTTGCTCATGCGTTTCCATCAGCACCGCGTGGATGTGACCTTCGAGATGGTTGACCGCGATCAGGGGTTTCGCCAGGCCGTACGCAAGCGCCTTGGCGAAGGTGATACCGACGAGCAGCGCGCCCGCGAGACCGGGGCCCTCGGTGACTGCGATCGCGTCGAGATCGTCGAAACCGATGGGGTATCCAGCCGCGGCGCTGGCCTGCGACATTGCCTCGCGAACCACGGGGACGATGTTGCGAAGATGTTCGCGCGAGGCAAGCTCCGGGACAACGCCGCCGTAGTTCGCGTGCAAGGACATCTGCGAGGCCACGACGTTCGACAGCGCCCTGCTGCCGGAACGCACCACCGCCGCAGCAGTCTCGTCGCAGGAGCTTTCTATGCCGAGAATCAGCCCCGTTCCGTGGTTGGCGCACCTCTCTTTGGGCATCTCTCTATCATAGGGGAAGGGCGATGGCTGACCACGTGACCGACAACCCGCAGTACCTTGCCGCGCGTGCGATTGTGGAGCGCCTGCAGGGCAGCGGCTATCAGGCTTTTTTCGCGGGCGGCTGCGTGCGCGATCTGCTGCTTGGGCTACGACCCAAAGACTTCGATGTCGCGACCAGTGCGACGCCCGATGCGGTCCTCGGGATGTTTCCGAAGACGTACGCGGTGGGCGCGCACTTCGGCGTTGTGCTGGTGTGTACGCCAGGCCCGGAGGAGGGAGGCGAGATAGCGACCGAGGTTGCTACCTTTCGCCATGATGGCGCGTACAGCGACGGACGAAGGCCGGATGCAGTGCGGTTTTCGACCGATGCCCGCGAAGACGTGCTGCGACGCGACTTCACGGTCAACGGGATGCTGCTCGATCCGATCTTGTTTGAAGAAAAGCGGGATGCGGGGGCAGCGGTTCTGGACTTTGTTGGAGGTCGAGCGGACCTTGCGGCAAATATTCTGCGTGCTATCGGCGATCCGGTGCTGCGCTTTGCCGAAGACAAGTTGCGCATGCTGCGCGGGGTTCGATTCGCGGCCAGACTGGGGTTATCGGTCGAAGCGCACACCCTGGCGGCGATGCGAGCGGCAGCAGCTGAGGTGACGCAGGTGAGCTCTGAGCGCATTCGCGACGAGTTGACGATGATGCTGACGGAAGGACATGCGCGCGTTGCGTTCGAGCTGCTCGACGGGGCTGGACTGCTGGCGCAGGTACTGCCGGAAGCGGTGAAGATGCATGGCGTGGAACAACCGCCGCAGTTCCATCCCGAAGGCGATGTGTGGGTGCATACCATGCTGCTGCTGGAAAAACTGCGGCCCGGGGTCTCGCCTGCGCTTGGCTGGGCAGCGCTGCTGCATGACATAGGAAAACCGGCCACGTTTCGTCCGCCCGACCCCCGTAAGCCCGGCGACCGCATTCGGTTCGATGGGCATGTCGAGGTGGGCGTCCGCATCGCGGAGGTGATTTTGGGGAGGCTGCGGTTTTCAAACGAACACACGGAGCAGATCGTCGCGCTGGTGAAGAACCACATGCGCTTCGGCGATATTCTGCAGATGCGCGAGTCCACGTTGAAGCGGTTTCTGCGCCTGCCGCGATTTGAGGAACATCTTGCGCTGCATTGGTTGGATTGCAGCTCTGCACATGGCGATCTGCGGCTCTACGAGTTCGCGAAGGAGCGGTTCGAGGCTGCGCCTGCTGAGGTGATACGGCCGAAGCTGCTGGTGACCGGGCGCGAGCTGATTGCGGCGGGATACCGGCCGGGGCCGCAATTCAAGGGGATGCTCGAAGCGGCTGAGGATGCGCAGCTGGAAGGTGCGGCGACGACCACCGAAGCAGGGCTCGAACTGGTTCGCCGGCGGTACGGCATGCCTCCCGGCCGTTGAGAGCGGGCAGTAGGATTGCACGCTGCGGCAGCGCACGTTGCCTCGCAAGCATCTGATCTACACGGATGATCGATCCAACCTTTGATGTTGCGGTTGTCGGAGCGGGCATGGCGGGGCTCGCTGCGGCGCGGTCGCTGACACAGGCGGGTCTGCACGTCGTGGTGATCGAGGCGCGGGACCGCGTTGGCGGCCGCATTCTGACAGAGCGCATAGGCGATCAGGTCGTCGAGCTCGGGGCGGAGTTCGTGCATGGCCGGCCGGCTGAGCTCCTGGAGTTGATCGACGAGGCGGGCCTGACACTGTGTGAGCGCGATGGGGCACAGGTCTGTTTCGAAGACGGCAAGCTGGGGGATTGCGGGGACGAGTTAGACGACGCCTTCGACCCACTCCAAAAGCTGAAAGGCTTCACGGGGCCGGACATGAGCTTTGCCGAGTTTCTCGATGGCGAACGACTGTCCACCGAACCACTGGCCCCAGATCAGCGCGGACGCGTGATCGGCTACGTCGAAGGGTTCAACGCGGCGGACCATCGCGTGATCAGCGCGGCGGCTCTCGGCGAGCAGCAAAGGGCAGAGGACGCCAATGGCAGCGGACACAACTTTCATGTGAGTGGAGGCTATGACCAGATTCCTTCCTACCTGGCCGACCAGGTTTCCGAGCGCGGCGGCAGGATTGTTACCGGCATGGCGGTCGAAGAGATTCGCTGGCAACGCGGCGGCGTCGAATGTATTGCTGGTGCCCGTGCGTTCTATGCGCGCAAGGCTATCGTGACGCTTCCGCTTGGCGTGCTCGAGCGCGGCAGCGTCACGTTCTCTCCTCGGCCAGACGCTGTGCTCAAAGCTGCGGGTCGCCTCCGCATGGGCCAGGTGCGGCGTTTCACGTTGATGTTTCGCAATCGGTTCTGGGAAGACCTGCCTCCACAACCTGTCATGAACGAGCTTAGCTTCCTGTTCGCGTTCTCGGAGATGCCTCCGGTCTGGTGGACGACGCGTCCGGAGTGTGGCACCACGCTCACCGGTTGGGTCGGCGGCCCTCGCTCTGCAGCACTGGCTTCGAAGGATGCCGAGGAGCTTGGGCGCCACGCCTGCGCCACACTGTCGAAGATCTTTTCTGTTGATGAGACGAAGTTGAAAGCGCTGCTGCAGGGCTGCTACACGCATGACTGGGAACACGATCCTTACGCGTGTGGGGCGTACAGTTATGTCGCGACAGGAGGCCTCGATGCCTCGAACGAGATGACCGTCCCGGTAGAAGAGACTCTCTTCTTTGCCGGCGAACACACCGACATTACAGGCCATTGGGGAACGGTACACGCGGCCCTGCGCTCCGGATTGCGCGCGGCCGGGCAGGTGATCGAGGCTCAACGTCCGTCCCGATGATCGAGGTACAGCGCCGACGTCCAGGCTGGGACGAACGCTGGCCTGCAAACGATTTAGAGGCTGCTTTGTACTGGGAACGTGCTGCCGTTCCGACGGGCAAACGCTTGCTGACCCGGCCTGCATCATAGGGTGGATACCATGGCGACCACAAAACACCTCCTCAATACTCCCGCTGATCACTCCCCCAATACACAGCTCACCGTGGACGGCCTGCAGGTCCCCGGCCGGTCCGGCGAACTGCTGATCGACCTGCTGAACCGGCGTACCGCGGTGGGCGTGCAAAAAACTGTGCCGCAGGTCTGCTACCTCGAACAGCTGGGGCCTGTGGAAAGCTGCGACACCTGCATGGTGAAGGTGAACGGCGAGCTGGTTCGCGCCTGCGCCACCAAAGTGGTCGCAGGCATGAAGGTCGAAACGGAAGGCGAGGCCGTCGATGTCGCCCAGCGTGAGGCATTCGATCGCATCCTGCAAAACCATATGCTGTACTGCACGGTGTGCGACAACAACAACCAGAACTGCACGATCCACAACACGACGGCGCTGCTGGACGTGAAGCACCAGGCGCGCCCGTATGCTCCGAAGCCTTATCCGCAGGACCACTCCAACCCGTTTTATCGCTACGATCCCGACCAGTGCATTCTGTGCGGACGTTGTGTGGAGTCGTGCCAGAACGTGCAGGTAAACGAGACGCTGTCGATCGACTGGGAGAGTGATCATCCGCGCGTGTTGTGGGATGGGGGCGAGAAGATAGAAGGCTCAAGCTGCGTGTCGTGCGGACATTGCATTACGGTCTGCCCCTGCAATGCGCTGATGGAAAAATCGATGCTGGGCGAAGCCGGATATCTGACCGACCTGCCCGCGAAAGCATTGGACGACATGATCGAGGTGGTGAAAGGCATCGAGCCGCCGATCGGCTACGGGCCTATCCTCGCGCTCTCCGAAATGGAAGCCGAGATGCGCGATCAACGCACCAAACGCACGAAGACCGTGTGCACCTATTGCGCGGTGGGATGCAGCTTCGACGTGTGGACCAAGGAGCGGCACATCCTCAAAATCGAACCGGCGCAGGGCCCGGCGAACGGCATTTCGACCTGCATCAAAGGGAAGTTTGCGTGGGGCCACATCAACTCCGACGACCGCCTGGTGAAGCCGCTGCTGCGCGACGGCGATGGCTTTCGCGAGATCAGCTGGACCGAGGCGCTGGACCTGGTCGAGCACACCTTCCAGCGCATCAAGAACGAAGATGGCCCGGATGCGCTGGCTTTTATTGCGTCGTCCAAGTGCACCAATGAAGAAAGCTTCCTGATGCAGAAGCTGTCGCGCGCCGTGATCGGCACCAACAACATCGACAACTGTGCCCGCTACTGCCAGAATCCGGCGACGATGGGGCTGCAGCGTACGGTGGGCTATGGAGGCGATGCGGGTTCGATTGCGGACATTGAAAAGGCCGGCCTGGTGCTCATCGTCGGTGCGAATCCTGCGGAGAACCACCCTGTGCTTGCGACGCGGATCAAGCGCTCGCACAAACATCGCGGGCAGCGTCTGATCGTCGCCGATCTGCGCAAAAACGAGATGGCAGAGCGAGCAGACATTTTCTTCCGGCCCAACCCTTCCACCGACTCGGTGTGGATGTGCGCGATGGCGAAGTACATCCTCGACAGCGGCCTTGCGAAGATGGAATTCGTCAGGCAATGGGTGAATCACTTCGAGGAATACAAGACGTCGCTCGAACCGTTTACGCTGGAATACGCCGAGAAGATTACCGGCGTACCGGTGGCTACACTGACCGCGGTGGCGCATGAGATCGCAGCGGCGGACGGCGTGTGCATCCTGTTCGCCATGGGTGTGACCCAGCACTGCGGAGGCTCGGATACGGCGACCGCTCTGTCGAATCTTCTTCTGCTTACCGGCAACTACATGCGTCCCGGCGCGGGAGCGTATCCATTGCGTGGGCATAACAACGTGCAGGGCGCGAGCGACTTCGGCGCCATGCCCAACGTGTACTCCGGATATCAGAAGGTGGAAGACGCTGACGTGCGTGCGAAGTTTGAAGCCGACTGGGGCGTGACGCTGCCTACTACCGACGGCAAAGACAATCATCAGATGATCGATGCGATTCTCGAGGGAAAAATCAGGGCTCTGTACATCAAAGGCGAGGACACCATCACCTCGGACGCGAACGCAAACTACGTCGCCGAAGCGCTGCGAAAAGTCGAGTTCCTGATCGTGCAGGACATCAACTTTTCCGAGACCGCGCGCTATGCCGATCTGGTTCTCCCCGCGGCTGCATCGCTTGAGAAGGACGGGACCTACACCAGTACCGAGCGGCGCATTCAGCGCATTTATAAGGCGATGGAGCCGCTCGGCGAAGCGAAGGCCGACTGGGAGATTATTCAACTGATCGCAAACCGCATGGGGGCGCAGTGGAACTACAAGCATCCTTCGGACATCATGAAAGAAGTGGCGCGGCTCACGCCCCTGTTTGCCGGTGTGACCTACGAACGGCTCGAAGGCTACAAGAGCCTGCAATGGCCGGTCCACGCGGACGGCACAGACTCTCCCCTGCTCTTCACGGAGAAGTTCAATTTCCCCGATGGCAAGGCGCGGTTCTTCCCTGTCGCCTACCTGCCGCCTTCAGAAACAGTCAGCGAAAGCTTCGATCTGCATCTCAACAACGGTCGCCTGCTGGAGCACTTCGAGCAAGGCAGCATGACCTACCGCACCGCGGGCATACGGGAGATCACACCGAACGTATTCGTCGAGGTTTCGCCGGAGCTTGCCGCAGAGCGGGGCGTCACCAGCGGGCGATACGTGCAGTTGACTTCACCGTATGGGAAGGTTCGTGTTCAGGTCCTGGTGTCGGATCGCGTTCGGGGAAAGCAGCTTTACATGGGGCTGAACTCGGTGAGCGAGCCGCCGAATAAACTGACCGGCAGCTTTACCGACCGAGCCACCCACACCCCTGCCTTCAAAGAAACGTCGGTGAGCATGCTGTTGCTTCCCGAACAGGGCGAGAATCCTTTGCCGCGCAAGAACTTCCGCTTCGGCACACGAACGCCACAACCGGGCCTCGAGATCGAACGCAAGTGGGCACGCGCGGACTACCGTTTGCCCGGCACTTCGGAAGCGGACAAACTCGTCCAGATCAGTTCGACTACCGTTTAGGAATCATCTCGCAGTCTGATCCCGCAAGGAGAAACGTCATGGCCAACCCGATTGCGTTCAAACCCGTTACCGTTGACTGGAAGGCTGACCTCCAACGCAAGCTCGAGCGTGCCCCGGCCGAGCACGCGGAGGCGCTGCTGCTTGCCTACGATGTCCTCGAAGCCGCACGCAAAGAGGGTCTGCTCGATCTGCTGCACGGAGCCATCGGAGCGCGCGACACCATTGTGACCAAGATCGCGAAGTACGCAAGCCAGCCGGAGGGAATCGCCGCACTTCGCAACCTCCTGAACGCCGGCAAAATACTGGCGGAACTGGACCCCGAAACGCTCGAGCATGTTGGCCGGGCGCTCGCCAGGGCTTCGGCACAGCAGAAGCAGGAAGAAAAACCGCCCAGCCTTTGGCAGCTCTTCAAGCGTGCTACGAGCGAAGACGGACGCCGCGGACTTTCGTTCATGACGCTGATGCTCTCCGGCCTGGGGAGATCGCTCAAAGAATAGACTGTCCGTGGAAGGGCGCGTGGGGGATGTGTGCAGCGGGGATGTGTGCAGCGCACGCGCTATGGTCAAATAGCTGACGTGACCTCTTCTTTTGAAATCGGCAGCGCTCCCCATCCAGTCCCGGTCGGCAACGGAAGCCTCTTCCTGATCGCCGGTCCTTGCGTGATTGAATCTGAAGCACACGCGCGCACGATGGCAGATTCCATCCAACGCATTGCCTCCGACCTGCGTGTACCGTTTGTCTTCAAGGCCAGCTACGACAAGGCGAACCGCACGTCGATCAGGAGCTTTCGCGGTCCTGGTCTTGCCGAGGGCTGCCGTATCCTGCGCGGCATCCGCGAAAGCACAGGCCTGCCCGTGCTGACCGACGTTCATACGGCTGCGGACTGTGAGGTTGTTGCAGCTTCGGTCGACGTGTTGCAGATTCCTGCCTTTCTCTGCCGCCAGACTGATCTCCTGATCGCAGCCGCTGAAGCGACGCAGAAGACGGGCGGTGCCATCAATGTCAAAAAGGGCCAGTTCGTCGCTCCGTGGGACATGAAGCACGCAGTGGAAAAAATTCGCGAAAGCGGCAACGAACGTGTTTCGTTGACCGAGCGTGGCGCAAGCTTTGGCTACAACAACCTGGTCGTCGACATGCGTGCGCTGCCGATCATGCGTGGGTTTGCACCGGTCGTGTTCGACGGTACGCACTCGGTACAAACACCCTCGGCTGGCAATGGGGTAAGTGGGGGGCAGCCGGAGTTCATTCCTGTGCTCACCCGCGCCGCCGTGGCCGCAGGTGTGGACGGGATTTTTCTTGAGGTGCACGACAATCCCGCAGACGCGAAGTCGGATGGTGCCAATGCGCTGCACCTGCACAAATTGAAAGCTGTGTTGGAACAGCTTCTTGCTGTGCATGCGGCGGCTTCTCGGTAACCAAGCTTGTCCTGCCGGACGGGCCCGCTGCGCGCGGTGCGGTCACTTCGTGACGTGTGTACCGGTGTGGGTGGGAAGGGCCTCGCTGGCCCTCCCGTTAGTTGGGATCTCCTTCCATTTGCGGCAAAAAAAACGGCCCCTCAATGAGGGGCCAATCTGCCTTGGTTCTCTCTGGTTAGGAGAGGTTTTTGCGAGTGCGTTCTGAGCCGCTAATCTCGACAAACTTTCGGGCGGCATGAAGTGAATCACGCCGCCCTGGGGAGGACTACTGGTTCACCTGCTGGGGTGAGGTTGCGCCGCTGTGGGACGCTGGGGCAGCCGAGTTCGACGCGGAATCAGATCCCATCGATGCCAGGCTGTTATGGAGCAGCGTTACGCGTACGCCATTCACGACAGCCTGCTCGCCCTCTGCAGGCTTGGCGGTGTTGCGTCCGAGGCCACTGCGATAGATCCGGTACATGGGTACCTGGTGTTCGGTGACAAGGTAACGAACGACTGAGTCCGCCATAGACTGCGAAGTCTGCACGCCGCCTCGGCTGTATCCCTGCACTTCGACGATGTATCCCTTTTCGCCTGCGAGGGAGGAGGCGAAGGAATCCAGATCGCCCTTGGCCTTGCGGCCGAGAACAGTGCGTCCGGAAGCGAACGGGATCGCGGTCTGCGTCACAGTCTGGTATTGGTCAAGATTGCCAACGGTATGACCGAGAGCATCCGTGCGGGTACTTGCGTTGCTTGCGAGGGTGTTGGCCGAGTTTGCGCGGTTAGCAGCGTCCTGCGCATGCTGGTCGGCGGTGTTTGCGGCATTCATTGCATTCTTGATACCGGCTTGAGACCGGGTGTCCACATCGCGGATATCGTTTGAATTCTTCGACTGAAGCTGATCCAGTTCGTTCACCTGATCCTTGATCGGCGAAACCTGGCGATTCACCCATTTTTTACGCGCCAGAGGGTTCATATGACCCCAGAAGCCCTCTTTGGACTGTTGCTGGAGCGGCTTGCCGGTGGCGTAGGTTCCTTTGTCATCCGGGTTCAGGGAGCCGGTGGTCGATGTGCTGACGACCTGATCTTGAGTTTGTGATGCCGGGGCTGCGGGAGTGCTCGTCTGGGCGAAGGCTGTAACACCCAAGGCGCTTCCTAACAGTAGTGCTGGGAGGCCGAAAGTCGTGCCGGATTTCATCATTGTCTTTGCTCTCCTTTGGTGAGCTATCCGCCTAGACACAGACGTCGTCACGCAGAAACTAGAGCAGGTGGCGTGCCAAAGCACGACAAAGCACCTATGTCGCTGACGTAGCACGGGTTAATCCACTTTGTACAACGTTCGTGTTAGGGGAAGATTAGGAAAGTCTCACGCAAATTCTACCGGACCGTCAGTAACTATTACGTGGCGAGTCGTCGGGCCGTAGCCGGGACGTCTGGCGGGTTGATCCGGAATGGAAGGCTACTTTGTCCCTACGTCGATGACGTGGATCTCGGGCATCTCGCTGTTCCAGTTTGCGGGGATGGCTTCGAAGATCAAGCGGAAGGCTGCCTGGTCTCCGGGCTTAAGCGGCGCGGCGCTTACCGGTTCGGTGTCCACGTAGGGCTCGCGTGTCCGGATGAGGGAAAGCGGCTCGGTTTCGATGGCGGGCGGCATGCCCTCATCGTTGCGAAAAAGAACCTGCGCCGTGATCGCCGTCACGGTCTGCGTTCCTGTATTTTTTACCGTTCCATCGATAAAGGTGGATTTTCCGCCGGACAAGCTCGTCGACTCGCTCATCGCAAGCTGCGACAGGGGGAGGTTCGGGGCATAGGAGGCAAGCGGCTGAATCGTCTTTGGAGCAGCCGGTTTGCGCCGGGTCGCAATCAACAGCCCGGAAAGAACGACCAGCACAACCAGCCCCGCGATCGCCCACGCGGCAAATGGCATTCCGCTTTCCCCGGATGGTTTGCTCGCGAACATCTCCGGGCCACCTGGGCCACTTGGGCCGCCATGCTGCTCCGTGTGTGCGCTACCGTCTGGCCGATTGAATTCGCTCATAAGCCGAGATTTTATACCTGCCGCTTTGTTGGGGGCTGTCGACTCGGCGTGCGCAAAGGCAACAAAGGAACCATGCTGGTGTCCCTGCTCCAAAAACTTTGCCTTATATTCACGCGTGTACAGAACTTTGTGAGGCAAACTGCCGTTAACCAACATCAAACCCCTGAGTCAGAACCGCAGCAGACAACCGCAGCAGACCACGAATCGCAATGAGGAGAGTGTAGCGATGAACCCGCCGAGCAGCACCCCATCGAACTCCCTGGTCGACTCCTTTCGCAGGGGGCGCGCGATCCCCTCTCCGGAGAACATTCCGGCAGCGCCGATCTTGTCCACGCCCATCTTGTCCGACCGCATGTATCGTATCGCTGCCCTGACCGCCGGCATCTTTCTGCTTGCCACGCTGCTTTAGGCGCAATGCACTCCCGCGCTTGAGAACTTCCCTGCTGCCGGAGTGCCCGCCGAAACGGTATCGCCGTCGAAAGTGTTTTGGCGTGCGCTGCGAGTTTGCCCCCGAGTGAACTTACTTCAACCGAAGCTCGCTCGTTTGACCTTCTGGCGGAAGTCTTCACCCTGCATCTCCACGACGACGCACATCTCCTGCAGGCGTGACCGCATCCGCTCCCCGATCCGGTCGCCGAGCGACTCCTCGCGCATCGCGCCACGTGGTCCGGGCTCAGACCCCAGCGGTCCCGCATTGGCGTAGTTGGTGGTGATGATGGTCGTGCGCCGGTCGTTATACCGCGTGTTCAGAATGTGCGCGACTGTGTCCCATACCCAGTCTGTCGGCTTCGACGCACCAAGCTCATCGAGCACCAGCACCTCGGCGTCGAATACCGGAGCAAGGATCTCCAGTTCGGTCGCCGACACCTGCCGGTTATAGCTGTTCTGCACCTGCTTCAACAGGTCGCGATAGTCGAAAAACAATCCCGAAGCCCCACGCTCCGCCAACAAAGCCTGCAGAATTCCTACGGCCAGATGCGTCTTGCCCACGCCGATCGAGCCGGTCAGGAGAAGTCCTGTACCCGCGGTTTCGACGGGATAGCCTTCCACAAATTTTCGCGCCCGCAGGTGCGCTGCGCCCAGGCTCCGATGCGAGGAAGGAAAGGCGGTGTCGTAGTTTTCGAGCGTGCAGTGCTCGTACCGGCGGGGAATATGAGACCGGCCGAGCATGCGTTCCACCCGGCGCTGCACCCGGCACACACATTCCTGCGCAAACTGGCCGCCGTCCCGCTGCACCACCTGCAGTCCCCTGCCCCCGCATATCGAACACACGTCGCTCATATCTGTGCTTCCAGTATCGCCCACCTGAATCCAAACCCGCCCTGTGCGAATCGAACCCACAGTGCGTAAATCGTGGAAGAACATTGCAGGCACGACCCGCGACCAGCGGTTAGACACCTTCGAGTCACGAATCCGGTCGATTAACCGGCAATAATTCGCTAAACTAATAGAACTGCTTGAGCGCTCCTTCATCGGAGCACGAGGCGGCGGCGCGACAGGCCCTTCGATGTGACGTGAACTCTACCGTTGCAAGCGATCCGCGAGCCGGCAGGCAAAACCGAAATTTGAGAGAAAAGGAATCACCATGCCAAAACAAGGTATTCACCCGAAGTACGACACCATCACCGTCAAGTGTGCCTGCGGCAATCACTTTCAGACCCGCTCCACGCACAAGGGCGACATCGTCGTCGAAATCTGCTCCGCCTGCCACCCGTTCTTCACCGGCAAGCAGAAGCTGATCGACACCGCAGGCCGCGTCGAGCGTTTCCGCCGCAAGTTCGCCAAGTCGGACGCGGGCAAAGCCGAAACCGCCGCCAAGTAAGCGGACGCCACATCAACCGAGAGGCCTCCGCCAAAACCGGGGGCCTTTTGCTTTCCCCTCCCTGCTCTCCTGCCCCCTGCACTCACTCTATGAAGAAGCGCTACACCCTCGAGCAGAAACGCTGGGACTCCCCCGCCGAGCACGCCATGCCCGAGCACACCCGCGTGCCTGCAAGCTTCCTGATCGGCAACGTTGAAATCGCACCGGCCACCGTGCTTGCTCCCATGGCCGGCGTCACCGATACGGTTTTCCGCCGCTTCATCAAGAACGCGAGCCAGTTCACCGCAAACAACGAGAACGGTGGCGACGGTGCGGTCGACGTTGAGAACGCCACCACCAACCAGCAGTCCGGATGCGGCCTCATCATGACCGAATTCACCTCGGCGGACGGGCTTTCCCGGATGAGGGAGGTCAAGCGCAAACGCTACCTCACCTACTACGACGACGAGCACCCCATCTCTGCGCAGCTCTTCGGGTCCAATCCCGCAACGCTCGCCGACTCCGCGCGGATCGTTCAGGACGCGGGATTCGATCTTGTCGACCTGAACCTGGGCTGCCCCGCCAAGCGCGTGGTTGCGTGCAATGGAGGCTCCGGGCTGCTGCGCGATTTGCCTCTGATCGAGACCATCTTCAAAGCCGTACGCGCGGCCGTCTCCATTCCCTTTACCGTCAAGTTCCGCATGGGCTGGAACGACAGGCAGATCGTTTGTGTGGAGCTTGCAAAGATGGCCGAGGACTGCGGCCTGAACGCCGTCGCGCTGCACGCACGCACCCGCGAGGACGGCTACACCGGCCAGGCGCGATGGGAATACATTGCCGCGGTCAAAGATGCCGTTCGCATTCCCGTCATCGGCAATGGCGACATCCGCACGCCGGAAGACGCTGCGGCGATGGTCGACGCCACCCACTGCGACGCTGTCATGATCGGCCGAGCCGCGCCGGCGAACCCCTGGATCTTCCGGCAAATCGCCCAGTACACCGCCTCGAAAGAAGCCACAGGCAACGGGACCTACGATCAGCCTACAGATCAGGACCGCTATCGCATGATCCGCACCTACTTCAGCATGCTGGTCCACGAGATCGCCGTCGAAGAAGAGGCAGAAGCCGCCCGCGCGGCCGCCATCACTGCCGCCGGCCAGACTGCGCGCGAGCAGCGTCACCGCGATTGTGTCGGCAAGATGAAGCAGTTTGCCAGCTGGTTCACCCACGGTGTGCCCGGCGGAGGCGCGCTGCGCAAACAGATTTTCGAATCGAAAAATGGTGACGCCGTTCTCAAGGCGGTTGAGATCTTCTTCGCAAGAACAAACGAGGAGCTTTCACCGGCGTTGGACCAGAATGAGTCCGCCTTCGCTTATTCCTGTAACGATTGATAGCGCTGCCGCGCGGGCGCCCTGCGCGGGCGGCGCCCACTTCGTGGGGGGTATACCGGCTTCGCCCTCCGCGCAACGATCTTCGTTCGCGACCAACGGGAGCGCCAACCGAAGGGGTATACCCGTCACGAAGTGACCGCTCCACGCGCAGTGGGCCCGGCCGGCAGGCCAAGCTTTTCGCCGGTGTGAAAAAATAGTTCGTGCCCAGCATCACCGACTCCGACATCCTCCACGCCTTGCGCGACTGCTACGACCCGACGCTGCCCTGCAACATCGTGGACCTCGGCATCGTCCGCAGCATCACACTCACTCCCGACCCTGACGCTCCTGGCTCCAACATCGCGGGCGTCCCCGCAAAGCACCGTGTCGAAATCGCCCTTACCCCCACGCAATCGGAAGAGTCTGCCATCGCCCAATTAGAGGCTCAGATCCTCAACCGCCTCGCCGGCCTCGAAACCGTCAGCCACACCACTGTGCTTTTCCTCGGCGACTCCAGCTGGACCCCGCTCGACATCACCCCAGCAGGCCGCCGCACCCTTGGCCTCGATGGCAATCCGCACCTGGTCCAGATCCGCTAACATCCATGCCTCCACGCAAACCCAGATCGCCCCTCGCGTTGCCCACCCCAGACCACCCGCAGCATCCTTTCGACACCGCGCATGGGGTCGATACCAGCGGCCTGATCGCTGCCGGAAATCTCATCACAGGGCAGCCCAGCGACGCCCACGTTACCGCGTACTACGGCGTCGCCCCAAGCATCCTTCGCACCCTCATCCAGCTCTGGCGCGACACCCGCCCGCCCCACCCCATCGAACGCTACACCTTCGTCGACTTCGGTTCCGGAAAGGGCCGCGCCCTCCTCGTCGCCAGCCAACTGCCGTTTCAAAACGTCATTGGCATCGAGCTCAACCCTACGCTGGCCGCGGTCGCACAACGCAATATCGACCACTGGCTCAGCCTCCACGCCGCCGACCCCACCGCAGCGGGCATCGCGCCCATCCGGCTCTACCAGGGGGACGCGCTCACCTTCGAGCTTCCCCACACCCCCACCCTCGCCTTCCTCTTTCACCCGTTCGAGGCACCCGTTCTCAAGCTTCTTCTCCGTCGTATCGAAGCCCGATTCGCCGCTCGCGCCCATGCCCCCGCGCCCGCCTTCGACCTTCTCTACGTCAACTCCGAGTGCCGCGACGTACTCGACCGTCATCCCGCTTTCAGGCGACTCTTTCTCGGCCCGGTCGCCATGTCGCCGGAAGACCACACCGCCGACCTGGCCGCCATCGCCCAGCAGAAAGAGTACGGCTCGACCGGGGATGAAGAGTGCGCCGTCTACCGCCTGACCGGCCGCGCGAAAACGCCCGAATGAAGTCTGTCCTGCCGCGCAATACCCCGCTACTTAATGTAGTACCCCGCGACGCGCCACGGCTTATCCTTGTCGCGGCTTAAAAACACCGTTTCCTGCGCCATTTCTTTGTGATCGAAGCTGGTTTGATACAGGATCACCACATACTGGCCATCCGGCACTCCGGGCAGCTTCGAGGTGCGTGTCGCACTTTGCACGATCCGGCTCCGCAGCTTGCCCAGCGGCTCGCGCACCCGCTTCAACGTCGCTCCCCACTGGTCTGCGGTCACGGCTGCCTGGAACACCGGGGCAGCTTCCTGCCAACTCTTCGCGTACTGCGCCGAGTCCACCAGAGCCACCCAACTGTCGGCATCCTTGACGCCCATCTGTTCGACAGCCTGCCCCGTTGCGCTCCCAGTTGCGCTCCCCCTTGCGCTCTCTGCTGCGCTCCCCGATGCGCTCCCCGGTGCGCTCTGTGCTGCGCTCCCCATTGCGCTCTGCGCATTCACCCGCCCCAAGCCGAAGCCCATCAGCAGGGTCCCGCAAACCATGACCACGAAGCTCACACGCACTCGCATTCCAGCCCGCACCTTACACCTCAGTCTCGAACCCAACCATCGCAACACACCCCCGGGCCGCAGGTCAACGCTCCGCCTTTACGCGCACATAGAACATCCGTTCGTCCCCGCCCGCGTGCTCGATGGCAATCTCCCCGTCGGCGCGCTCCAGCACGCTCGCGAACTTCTCTCCCCATTCCACCAGCACCAGAGCATCCGGCTCTCCGGCCATCTCCTCCAGCCCCAGCGTGGCAAGCTCCCGCTCGGTCTCCAGGCGATACAGGTCGAGGTGAAACAGCCTCACCCTGCTCCCGCGATACTCGTGCACCAGCGTGAATGTGGGGCTGGTGACATCGTTCGTATCTGCTGCTCCCAGCGCCGCGGCGATGCCCTTCACCAACGTCGTCTTCCCCGCACCCAGATCCCCGCGCAACACCCAGAGCCTGGGCGTGGGCAGCAGCATCTCCGCCACCCGCTCGCCCATGGCCAGGGTACCCGCTTCACTCCGCGTTTTAAAACGCTTCTTCTCCTGCAGCGCTCCACTCACCTTGATCCGCTCCTTCGCTTCGTGAAGTCTCAGCCCGCTGGCTCCAGTCTATCGAGGGATGGATCGCTTTGCTCTGCGTTTCAGCATCAGGCCCGTCAAACGTAGCGCGCCTCGTCGAGATCCGCAATGAGCCCGCGGTGGGTGGGGCGCCATCCCGTTCTTTCCTGCGTCAGCGCGCCTGAAGCCGGCATATCGAAACCCATGAAGCCTCCGAGCCAGCCGAAGTGCTCCCCTGCTTGCTCGGGCGTCTTCGCGATCACTGGCACCTTCAGGGCGCGGCCGATTGCCTCAGCGATCTCTCGCAAGGTCACGCCCTCTTCCGCAATCGCGTTGTAACGGGTTCCCGCTGCAGCCTTCTCCAGCGCCAGCCGATACAGAGGTGCGGCATCGAGCAGGTGCACCGCGGCCCAGCGGTTGAGCCCGTCGCCTACATACGCGGAGCTTCCCTGCTTGCGCGCAATGTCGATCAGATACGTGACCAGACCCTGCTTCTCCGTATCGTGGACCTGCGGAAGACGCAGCACCGACGCATTCACCCCGCGCCCAACCAGTTCGGAGGCTGTCCATTCCGAGACGCGGGGATAGACGGCACGATCCGGTGGCGGCCCCCATTCATCTTCGGTCGCGGTGCGGCCCGGTGCAAGCAGCGTGGCTCCGGACGTAACGATCAGGGGACGATCTGAGCCTTCGAGCACGGAGCCGAATGCTTCAATGGCGCGCCGGTCGGTCTCGCAGTTCTCCGCGAACTTCGAAAAGTCGTGGTTGAACGCCGTGTGAATCACGCCATCTGCCAGGGCTGCGCCGCGGCGAAGGTTTTCGAGGTCCTCCAGATCGCCTCGATGCACCTCGGCGCCAGCGGCGACAAGCGACTTGGCGCCGGCATCCGATCGCGCCATTCCGAGTACCTGGTGGCCTGCGTTGATAAGCTCCTGAACGACGGCTGAACCAATGAACCCCGTAGCACCGGTTATGAAAACACGCATCTCGATTTCTCCTCATTTCAAACGTTGACCGCGACCGCATGGCGGCCCGGTTACTATCAAGATGGCGGCTGAGGAAATACGATCTATCTCAGGAGTCCGTATTAGCTTCGCCATCGTCCGAATACACCCGAGTGTCGCCCATGGATCCGCTCTCTGACGTTCTGTCGCTTCTGAAGCCTCGCAGTTATATGTCCGGTGGCTTTAACTTTGGCGGGGAATCGGCCATCCAGTTCCCCCGGCACGAAGGCATCAAGTGCTACTCCGTAGTCTCCGGCCAGTGCTGGCTTTCGGTCGAGGGCGTTCCCGACGCGGTGCACCTTGCCGCAGGCGACTGCTTCCTTCTGCCTCGCGGCCGGCCCTTCAGCCTTGTGACCGACCTGGCCCTGACGCCCGTCGACTTCCGCACGTTTCTTGCCGCGCATCCGAAGAGTGATCCCGCCTGGTCCATTGCGGAAGGGTGCGGCTTTATCGTGGGCGGCCACTTCACCCTTACCGGCAACCCCGGCGTCCTGCTGGATCTGCTTCCGCCCATCGTGCATATCCGGAAAGAGTCCGACAAGGAGGCGATGCGCTGGTCTTTGGACCGCATGATGCTGGAGCTGCGCGACCCACAGCCGGGTGGCGTTCTCGTCGCCCAGCAGCTCGCGTACGTGATGCTCGTGCAGGCACTCCGGCTGCATCTGGCCGAAGGTTTTCAGAACGGCGTGGGCTGGCTCTTCGCTTTGGCCGATAAGCAGATGAGCGCGGCCATCACCTCCATGCACAACGATCCCGCCCATCGCTGGACGTTGCAGAGCCTGGCCGAGCGGGCCGGCATGTCGCGTTCAAGCTTCGCCCTCAAGTTCAAAGACACCGTCGGCACCTCCCCCATGGAATACCTGGCGCGCTGGCGCATGCTGCTGGCCGGCGACCGGCTCACCTGCTCGAGCGATTCCCTTTCCACCATCGCCGTCTCGCTCGGCTACGAATCGGAAAGCGCTTTCAGCACAGCCTTCAAGCGCGTGATGGGCTGCTCCCCACGCCAATACACCCGCGGGCGCAAGTCGCCCCCTTCCCACGGCCAGCCGAAAGCCGTCCCATCCGAACGTCTCGAACCCGTCGCAGGTTGAGCATCAAACTGGCTGTAGAGCCTGGAATTCGTGCATTGCTGGGCACGAATGGCGCTGGGAAATCCACACTCCTTGCGGCTGCTCTCAGGATTGGAAAGGCCAGACGGTAGTTCGTTTTCTAAAGGCGGCCTCAGTTTCCGGGATCAAGCCGTTGGCATGCGAAAAAGCTGAGTGGTTCCCTGACGGGCTCGGACCATTGAAACTATGCGTCCGTTCGGCTTTAACTACTCCGGTTGTGATGGGCAGAATCGAAGTTTGCTATTGCTCCCGTCATGGGAGCGGGATACCATAAGCGTGTGAGAGTGATTGCACGTGGCACCCTCAACGGCTTCGTTCGGAACCGGGTAGACCGCAAGCTCCAGAAAGCCGTTAAGGCCCATCTGGATGCCTGGTACGCGGAAGCCGCGAAAGCCGAATGGAAGACTTCTGCGGAGCTGAAAGGCCAATACAGCTCCGCAAGCATCATCTCCGCCGAACGAGTCGTGTTCAACATAAAGGGCAATGACTACAGGCTGGTCGTTGCGATCAACTATCACTTCCAGGTGCTTCTGATTAAATGGATCGGAACCCATAGGGAATACGACAACATCAACGTTGAAGAGGTGACGTATGACGAAAGCCGGTATGCAGATCCATCCCATTAGAACGGAACAGGACCATCGGGCCGCCGTAGCCCGGATCGAGAAACTCGTGAGCGCGGCCCCAAACAGTCCCGAGGGAGATGAACTGGACGTGCTTGCAACCCTGGTCGACGCGTACGAGGCAAAACATCATGTGATCGACGCGCCTGATCCCGTCACCGCCATTCAGTTCCGTATGGAGCAGCAGCATTTGAGCCGTAAGGATCTGGAGCCGATGATCGGGAGCCGTGCCCGGGTCTCTGAGGTACTGACAGGCAAACGCCCCCTGACTCTGGAGATGGTACGCCGCGTCAGGAGGGGCTTGGGCATCTCTGCAGACCTACTCATTTCAGTCCATCCTTCATCTCGTATCCACCGCCGCACTAAGGCAGGTTCTCAGGGCAACTCTTCCAAGAGTGGCAAGGGGAAAAAAGCTATTTCAGCAAGCTCACAGTCTTAATTCTTGAAAGTTACTCTCAAGAAAGTGCGCCGACCTGGTTACGGTCCTTGTGGACAATCTCGTCGTTTAGGACCCGTAACTCACCATCGCGCGGCCGAAAGATGAGCCTCAACCCCGCAGCCCGCACACCCATACCAACCCATCCCTGTCCGTCACGCGGTACCGGAATGCATTCGAAAGGTGCGCCACCGTATCGGTCGCCAGCACCGTATGCTCGTCCATCGCGTGCGCCGCAAAGTCCCCCGCGAGCCCGTGCAGATACACCGCCGCCTCCACAGCACGTTTGACCTCGCGGGGAAACTGCGCCAGCATCGCCGCCACAATCCCCGTCAGAATGTCGCCGCTCCCGCCTTTGGCCATCGAAGGGTTCCCACTGGTGTTGACCGCGACCGACCCATCTGGATGCGCCACCAGGGTCCTCCAGCCTTTCAGCACAAGCGTCACCTTATGCTTGATCGCAAATCGCCGCGCCAGTCCCAGCCTGTCTGCCTCCACCTGTTTCACCGTCATCCCAGCCAGCCGCGCCATCTCGCCCGGATGCGGGGTCAACACCATCACCCGCCCCGTGCCGTGCAGCATCTCCGTCTTGCCGTCAAACGCGTTCAACGCATCGGCGTCAATCACCACCGGAAGCGTCGTCTTCTCCACCACATGGCGCGCAAACTCGGGCGCATCCCCGTCGGTCGAAAGCCCCGGTCCCAAGGCCACTACGCTGACCTTCTTCAGCAGCGCATCCAGCTTCGCGCCATCCAGGTTCTTGAACGACACCGCGCCCTTGCTTCCCTCCGCCAGAGGAACCATCATTAACTCCGGCGCAATCCTGGCCACCGTGTCGACAATCCCCCGCGGCACAGCCGCCGTCACTAAACCCGCTCCCGCTCGCAGACAGGCGAGGGAAGCCATCGCCGGTGCGCCCGCCTTGCCCGCGCTTCCTCCGATCACCAGCACGTGGCCATACAGGCCCTTGTTTGAATTCACATCCCGAGGCTTCTCCGCCAGCATCTTCGCCCCGCCGGTCCAAGACAAATCCGACAACTCCAGATGCGAGCCCGAGTCGACCGCAGCCGCCGGAGACCCGATCTGCCCCACCACCACCGGCCCGAACGTCCCGCCCGTCCGTTCATTTCTCGTCAAATGCCCGAACACATGCGCCCTCTTCGGAGCCGTAAACGTCACCACCGCGTCTGCGCGAAACGCCCCCTCCGCTTTTTGTTCCAGCGAATCCGCATCCCACCCCGAAGGCAGGTCCACCGCCACCACCGGTGTGTCCAACGTCTCCACCAGGTCACGCGCCGCCACCGCAACGCCACGCAGCGGAGGCTTGAACCCCGTGCCTACCACCGCGTCTACCAGCAACTCCGCGCGCTGCACCTCCGGCGCACAACGACGCAAACTATCTTCATCCACCGCCTCATCCAAGGCGACACCCACCACCTCTTCGCGCAGCTTTCTCAGCGCTTCCGCAGCCTGGCCTTGCAGTGCGTCGGCTCTGCCCAGCAGCACCACATGCACTGCTTTCCCCGCACGCGACAACATCCGCGCCGCAACCAGTCCATCCCCGCCGTTGTTGCCCTTCCCGCAGAGCACCACCACACGCGAAGCCGTTGGATAGTGCCGTGTGCAGAACTCGGCGACCCGGCTGCCTGCGCCCTCCATCAACGTCTCGAGCGAAATCCCAAATTCCTCCGCACTGCGCCGATCCACCGTATCCATCTCTGCTGCGGTTAGAATCCTCATCGTCTCCCTTCACTCCACATACAAAATTGTGTTGCAGCACGCCCTATTCCCAAGTCAACCCTCCGCCACTGCCTTCGAAGAATCGGGAGCTTGCTGCGCGACACGTCCGCGGGCACATCCATCCGAGCCCTCTGGCGGACCAGCCGCTCCAAATTCTATCGCTTTCTTTCCTTCTCGCGATCAGTCCTCCGCCATGCGCGGCAATGTGCGCGATAATCCCTCTTTGCGTCGGCTTCGTCTTTTGCCGCCGCTGCTGTTTGTCTGACTGTTAGTCACTCTGCATTTGAGACCGCATGGAACAGTCTCCTGTTGCGCGCCTTGGCTCGAATCGCAATCACCTGGTGGTGTACTTCCGAACCCTGCCCTGGCCTTCACTCGGTCCGACTCGTGCGCCCGACAGCCGCGCCTTCGTTCCATACGATGCAGCAATGAATTCCGAGACGGAATCCTGAACGGCAATCGCGGATGGCAAAGGGGAAAGGAGTGGCTCGAACAGAGTCCCTGAAATGCGATTCTCGCAGGCTAGAGAATTTCTCTGTGGGGTATAGAGCGTGATTCTTTGCAGGATTATTTTTCTATCTGACTCTGTGTAGATGGCGCGTGCTTACAGTGATGATCTGCGGAAGAAGTTGTTGGAAGCCCATGCTGCTGGCAAGGGAACGCTATGCGAGCTTGCCGAACGGTTCGGTGTGAGCGCTGGTTGAGCGTTCAAGGTGTCTGCGGCGAAGCGGCGGAGCGGCACTTCGATACGCACACCGCAACGCCGGGCTCGGAGCCGAATCGATGGCAAGCGAGTGCGCAGGCTGGTCGAGAACAAGCCTAACATCCTCCTTCGGGAATTGCAGGCTGAGCTCGTCGGCGCTGGTCAGCCGATCAGCCTCGCACACATGGCTCGCGTGGTGAAGGAGTTAGGCCTGCGGCTGAAAAAACTCGATCCACGCCACCGAGCGCGGCACCGAAGCCAACCAAATCAGGCGCGAAGCGTTCGTCGTTCAGCTCCGCGAGATCGCGCCCGAAAACCTGATCTATTTGGATGAAAGCGGCGTGTCGACCCAGATGACCCGGACTCACGCACGCGCTCCGCGTGGCCGGCGCGGGCACGCGGACGTTCCTGGCGGCCACTGGAAGATCGTCACGAGCCTCGGCGCGATGGATCATCGCGGCATGCTGGCCGCCATGACCATCGGGGCGGCAACCGACCGTGAAATCTTCCTCGCCTACCCCGATGAGGTGCTGTGCCCCAAACTGCGGCCAGGCTAGGCCATGTCCTGGTCATGGACAATCTCAGCGTCCATAAGGTCGATGGGGTACGCCAGAGAATCGAGGCCTGCGGGGCTTCGCTGCTCTACCTGACGCCATACTCGCCTGACCTCAACCCGATTGAAAAGGCATGGAGCAAACTGAAGCAAGGCCTGAGACCTATCGGCGCACGCTCCGAGCAAACGCTCGGCAACGCAGTCGCTCAACTACTCCCAACTATCACGCCAAACGACGCAACCGCGTGGTTCAGACTTCGCTCTAATGCCAGAACGGCATTGCCATACAGGCATTCCATAAAGGAATCCCAGGAACAAACGTCAGGACGACTACGCCGTCTGGCGCGAGTCCTCGAAGCGTAGGAACGTTATGCGAACTGCAATTCGCGCACCGGAAATCGCACGAAGTGCGGGAAAGTTCTCTCTTTTACAACCTGGCACTCACCGGAGGTTCTGCCGCACCTACTCGGAGGCGCCCACGACCCCGCTGTTCGCAACCGCGCTCTTCGGCTGAAAATAGCTCTTGTCCCACAGTGCCCGATAGAACTCCCCGGTCAATTCGGCCGCTTTCGGACCGAAGGTGGGCCGTCCGCCTTCCAGGAAAAAAACCGTCACGATTCGTCCGTTCGGCGTATCGGCAAACGATCCAAACCACCCGAACCGGGTTCCGTTGTTCGAGCACGTCCCGGTTTTGCCCATCACCGGAAACTGGCTGAAGTTGGCCCTCAGCGAACGTGCCGTTCCGTACTGCACAGCCCCTTCCATTCCCGTTTGAATCTCCGGGATCAGAGGCGCTATGTTCAACGTACGCTTGATCTTTGGCTCAAAGCTCGCGACCTCGTCCGCAGTCTCAGGATGCTGCAGGTAGTACAGCGTGCCCCCATTGGCAATCGCCGACACCAGCGCCCCAAGCTGCAGCGGCGTCATCGATACGCTCTCGCCAAACGAACACATACGGCCCACCCCACCCAGCGCCGCGGGCAGTACCTGGTCAGGATAGGTCCCCAGCTGCTCCCCCTGAATGTGGTACCCGGCCAGTTCTCCCAGGCCAAACTCGTTCGCATAGTGCTTCACCCGCTCGAATCCAAGCATCCGGCCGAGCGTCTCAAAATAAAGATTGTTGGAGTGCGCCAGAGCATCCGTCATCGTCAGGTGATAATGGCCGCCCAGGTTCACCGGAGTATCGCGCCGTACGATCCCCTCTTCGAGCGCAGCCAGCGCCACGGTCAGCTTGATGGTCGAGCAAGGCTCCGCTCCATTTGAAAGCGCCAGCTTCTGGTTCACCATCGCCAGAATCCGCCCATTCGCCGGATTGATAGCGATCGCCGTGCCATTCATGTTTCCCAGCGCTTCAATCGCTGCCGCCCGCACCACCGGATCTTCGCCGTCGGTCACATCGCCGAGCGTCAGATTGTCCGCATACGAGCTTGCGGTAAACCGCTCCTGATATCGTGTCCGCCGGACCGCAAGCACAGAACGCGCGCCTCTGCCCCGTCGTCCGCGCACCCGTGTCGTTGCCAACGCGTGATGTGTCCTTGCAGTTGCCGAGCCTCGTGCCCCACGCGACGACTTTGCCGCAGCCCCATGGGTCCGCACCCTTGACGCCACATGTGCCGTTCCCGCCGAGTGGCGCTTGGTCCGGGTTGTGGTGCTTGCCCCGGCATGCGCTTGAGCAAACAGCATGGCAACGCCCAACAAGATTGCGCCACAAAACTTCATCCACTTAGACACCGGCAACTCCTTACCTGCTTAGACTGCAATCGAAGTGCCACGGATACAGAAGCACTCTCATAAAACGCTTATTCAACACGAAAACATCTGCCCGCGCCCTTACACTTCCGTGTTATACAAGCCAGCAATCCAAGGCCCACTTAGTTCCCCCGCCGCAGAAACGCCGGAATGTCCAGTTCATCCGACTCCGCCGGCTCAGGAATGGGAGCAATCGTGTGCCCAAACCCTGCCGTCCGCACCACGGGCTCGGCTTGCCCCGCATCCTCTGTCGCCCCCCACGTCTTTCCGCTGCTGCCCGCCTCCCGGAACGCCTCCGGAGCCGCCTCGCGAAACCGTTCCGCACCGACCCCGTGCCTCTCCACCTCGGCGGGCCGCTCTTCCCGCGCCGAGACGGGCTGAAAAAAGTCGTCGTCGAACACAGACGCCGCCACCGGCAGCAGCTCCGGAAGCATTCCTGTCCCCGCCTCCGCTCTCTCGACAGGAATCACCGGAGCAGCCGGCCTTGCCCCATTGCCTTCATACCCGCTCTCCGGTTCACTTGCAAACCGTGGCGCCGCCTGCCGCGAACTCCCCACCCGAGGCTGAATCGGCACATCGTAGCGC
>JALYVA010000160.1 GCA_030853485.1 Acidobacteriota bacterium | reverse complement strand
GAGAGAACCGGAATCGGCCTGCGCCAAGGGCGGCGCTCCAGGCTGCGATCGAGGAAGGGCAGCAGAAAAAAGAGCAGTGCGAGAATGCCGGGGACAACGACGACGGCAAAGACGACTTTGGGACCTTCCCAGAACTTGAGCCACTCGAAGAACGGAAGGTAGTACCAGTCGGGACGAGGCAGAAATTGGGTGTTCGCAGGGTTGGCGACAGGGCCGAGGCCCGCGGGATGGAAGTAGGCCAGGAAGCCGAGGCCAACCATGATAAGAAGCGCGAAGGTCATATCCATCAGAACCTGGCGCGGGTAGAAGCCTTCGGGCGGAAGTTTGGGGGTGACGGCGTCTTCTTCGATGGGGCCGGCCGGACCGGCCTTGCGGAAGAGTAGGATGTGCGCGGCGATGAAGCCGAAGATCATGGCGGGAATCAGGAAGACGTGGGCGACGTAGAAGCGCGAGAGGGTGAGGGTCCCGATCGTGTCGCCGCCGCGCAGCAGGCGAGTGAGCCAGTTGCCGATGAAGGGGATCTCACCGACAATGTTTGTGCCTACCGCAGTCGCGAAATAGGCCTTCTGATCCCAGGGCAGAAGGTAGCCGGTAAACCCCATGCCGAGGACGAGCAGCGAGAGCACAGCGCCGGAGATCCAGAGCAATTCCCGGCGTCCTTTGAAGGAGCCGTAGAGGAAGGTCTGAAGGAAGTGCAGGGCGAGCACGACGATCATGGCGCTCGATCCGTAGTAGTGAAGACTGCGGAGGAAGGCTCCGGCGGCCACCTGTTTGGTAATGTACGCGACGCTGGTGTGGGCGGTCTCGGCGGAGGGGACGTAGTAAAGCGCCAGACATATGCCGGTGATGATCTGTGAGATGAAGATGTAAAGCAGCCCGGAGCCGAAGACATACGCGAGACGAGCGCCCCCGGGAATTGGTTCGTCCAGAGACTCGTTCATGATGTCGTGAACGCCCGTGCGCTTGTCGAGCCAGCGGAACAGGCGTGCGGGTCCATTCATCTTCTTCGAGACTAGCTGAGATCGACTGCCTTCGGGATGTTCCTCCGGACGCTGATCTGATTGCTCGTTTGGCACGGTCTCACCCTCCGACGGCGTCAACTGATCTTTTCCTGGTTGGAAACGTTTTCGCGAAAATACTCGAAGTGAACCTGCAGCTTGCCATTCTTTATTTGCGTGGGCAACCGGTCCATGGCCCGCGGGGGTGGTCCGAGAATATGCAGGCCATCGGCCTTGAACTCGCCGCCATGGCAGGGGCAAATGAACTTTTCCTGTTTTGGGTGCCATCCCACGCTGCAACCCAGGTGCGGACAGATTGCGGAAAGTACGATCAGTTCATTCGCGGCCTGACTGACGTAGACCGACTGGGTAGACACGACCTCCCGCCATCCGTCGCGCTGCTTGAAGGTGATCGTCTTAAGAATCGGTTCCTTGCCTGCCCCAAACTCGCTCACCTCGCCTACGTCCGACCACCCTGTGCCGGACGCCTTCGAGTAAAGCGGATAGAGCACATAGCGGAGCACCGGTAGGGCTAAAATCGCGCCCATACCCGCAGACCCTACGCAGAGCAACGCGCCGAAGAAAGAGCGCCTGCTGACAACGATAGTTTTCTTTGGATCGATCTCTTGCATTGTTTCCGGCATGATGTCCACCTAGAAATTGACCCATAGCGACACATAGACAGAGTTGTTGTCGGACGCATTCCGATTCGCTCCGTCGTAGTTTGTGCTGGATCCGTTGAACCTGGTGTAGCCCGTGTAGTTCACGTTGAGATCGATGTTCTGCACCGGCCAGTAAGCGAACTGCACGATGTAGCCGGAGTTGCCGGGACTTCCATTCAAGCTTCCGGTCAGAGGAGCCGAAGCATAGAGCAGCGGATCGGCGCTTCCAGTGGTTTTGAAGAGAGCACCCGATGCGGTGTATTTATTAGTCCAGTGATATGTGCTGTCTATCTTGAACGTATCGAGGTGGTGACCGACTGCGTTCGCTCCACCTGAAGCGAAGGTGGCACCGAGATTCGACGATTCATGGATCCACGTTCCGTGTGCATCGAGCAGGTTGGCGCCAAAAGGACGCTCGTACTGGAAGTCGAGGGATGGATCCAAATAGCGGTCTACTGGACCGGTGATCGCTCCCGGATGAGAGTTCACCGCTATTCCGTAGGTGCCGACGAACAGATAATTCGCTCCGAAGGTCTGCTGCCAACCCGCTCGCCAGTACGGTGCCGCACCGGTAATGTTGTACTGATAGGTATTGCCGTCCACTGGCGAAGGCCCGCCCGCGTGCTCGGTCCGATAGACGCTCACGTCGGTATACAAGTGATGGTTCCACATGCTGTACCCGCCTATTCCCGCAACGTCTTGTCCGAGCGCGCCAGCGATAAGGGGCGCAGCAATTGGATTGACGCGCGAAGCTGAGGACGAATAAGGGAATCCCCACGCGGGAACGCTGTTCCACAAGTCCTCGACGGTAGGATTGTTGTTCAAAGTGATGCCATAGTCGACCTCCTTACCGCCAAGCGTCGTCTGGTTTGCGTAGCGGAGGTCTGTGTTGTCCATTCCAAAGTGATCGCTCGAATGGCTATAGGTGACTTGCGCCAAAGCTCCAAAATGAGACGCAAATCCACCGGCGAGGAAGATACTCAACTGTTGCGGAAATCCGACCGCACTATTTTGTGTGCTTGGTGCAACATTCTGAAAGGCTGTATCTGAGAGCAGAATCATGAAGGAAATAGGTATGTTTTTCGATAGGTCAAGCTGTGGAGTAGTGCCGACCTTGTCCATTGAATTGAGGGGCGCAGCCAGAATGTAGCCCCTAAGCTTAAAATCCCTTCCAAACGCAGTCAGCTCCGGCGCATTGCTGTGACAGACGTTGCACGAAAGACCCGTCTGGCGCGCAAAACTGGGAACAGCGTGTGCTCGTTCCACGCTAAACAGGAATGAGAGACCGAGCGCGATGTTCAGGAACTTCTTCATGGCGCTCCTCGTAAAAGCCTGACTGGTACAAGTCGATGGACCTCAAAATGAAATCTTCAGACTCGCCCAATCGAAACAGGAGAGCGACCCTAAAGCTGTATCGAATTGCACACATGAACAAAAAAGGTCTTGAGCCATGCTTCACTGGCAACGCACAGTAGAGGCCTTTCGTGTGAATTCTCGGGTTGAGAGATACGGGTTAAGGAAATTCAAAGGCCATGACGCCTATACTCGGCTTGGCCAGTCTTGGCTTTTCCGCATCTATTCAACCTGTACGCGGAGGTCCGCTGATGATCGCTTTCGATACCTCTCATAGAGCGGTGCATTATCCAGAGGACCGACGCTTTCGCGTGTGGATCAGTACCCGAACGTTTCTGCTTCTCTGCGCGGCAATCCTGGGTCCGGTTGTGCTGGCCTGGCTGCAACATGCCCTCTTTGGCCTGCCCTATATCTCTCCCTCGTCAGCCTCTGCCGAAGGGACTCCCAGCGGACCTCACGGCTTTCCTTTCTGGATTCGATGGAGCCACTTCTCGAACCTCTTCTTCCTCTTCATGCTGATTCGCAGCGGTCTCTCGATCCTTATGGATCATCCTCGGCTTTACTGGAACGATCACTGCACGCCGGGAACGGAGTGGATACGCTTCACGCCATTGCAGGTGCCGAAGGACCGTATCTGGACAGCAAAGGATGATGCCCGCTACCTCTCCCCGCTCGTCTCCACCCCCGGCTATCGCCACACAGTGGGGATTGCGCGTTCATGGCACTTCATCACGGTCTACGGTTTTGTGTTTACCGGTGTTTTCTTCGTTATTGGCCTCCTGACGAGCACGCAGTGGGAGCGGCTTGTGCCCACTTCGCCGGGTGTCTTCGTACAGGCGTGGAACACTTTCGTTCTCTATGCCAACTTTCACTTTCCGCCAGAGCCTAACGGCTTCTATGGCTATAACGCCCTGCAGCAACTCGCCTATTTTGCGACCGTCTTTATCATGGCTCCTCTGGCCATTCTTACCGGCATGGCGATGTCGCCGGCACTTGTGAATCGCTTTCCGCTTTATACGAAGATCTTCGGAGGCCGACAGGGAGCCCGCTCAATCCACTTTCTGGTTCTCGTCGGATTCATCGGCTTCATTGTGGTTCATGTCGCCCTTGTTGCTTTGACAGGCTTTCAGCGCAACATGAACCACATCGTTCTCGGAACAGACGGTTTTGGGCCAGCCGGCATGCTCCTGGGGTTCATCGGGATTGCGGTCGTAGTGCTGTCCTGGGTCTTCGCGCACTATATCTCCTGGTTCTTCCCGCGCGGGCTGCAACACGCGCAGAAGGCAGTCACGCACCCCGTCATGCTCCTTACGCTGGATCAACTCATTCCGCGTGAGCACTACACAGCCAAGGACATCTCTCCCCACTTCTGGCCGAACGGCAAGATGCCGGTGCGGGAGGACTGGAAGCAGCTCGCCGCTGAGGACTTCAAGAGCTACAAGCTGAAAGTTTCCGGCCTGGTTGAGAATCCCGTCGAGCTGTCTTTGGACGATCTTCGGGTTCTTGGACTCGAAGAAAACATCACTATGCATCACTGCATTCAGGGTTGGTCCGGCATCGCGCAATGGGGCGGTGTCTCCATGCGAAAGCTAATCGAACACGTCAAGCCTCTACCATCCGCCAACGTCGTCGCTTTCTATTCCTTTGGTGGGTCACTCTATGGAGATCTCTACTACGACACTCAGAGCATCTTTAATGCTCTCAAGCCAGAGTGTCTGCTGGCGCTGTCCATGAACGGTGCGCCACTGCGGGCCGAGTATGGAGCACCGCTACGTCTTCGGGTGGAAAACCAGCTTGGCTACAAGATGGTGAAGTGGATTGAGCGCATTGAATTCGTCGCTTCGGAAAAGACCCTGGGCGAAGGGGAAGGTGGGATCAATGAAGACGACGAATACTTCGATTTGCTCCCGAACATCTAGCTCACATGACGAAGCCGACCCCTCCACTGAATCATCGCGCAGAGCACGTCTTCTCTCTCATCGAACGGCTTCGCCTTGGTTGGCTGCTGGCTCACCTGCCAGCGAAGTTCGTCTGGGCAGCGTATGTCGCGCTCAATAGCTTCGTGACAATCGCTCTGCTGACGCTGTTGGCCTTGCTGACTCACAACCCCTTTGTGTTTCCCTCGCTGGGTCCGACGGCGTACCTTTTCTTCTTTACGCCGCTCGCCGAATCGGCCAGCCCACGCAACGCGGTATTCGGCCATGCCATTGGACTGCTTTGCGGTTTTGGTGCCTATAAGATCACGGGGATGCATCCTTTCCCTGAAGGCTTTAGCGGCGAGGTGTATTGGCCGCGCATCCTGGCGTCTGCACTGGCTCTTGCGCTTACCGGGGCGGTCATGGTCCTCCTGCACGTCAATCATCCGCCTGCCGGGGCGACCACCATGATCGTTTCACTCGGAATTCTGGCGAAACCCGGTTACCTGCCGGTCATCGAAATTGCCGTCGTACTGCTGGCCGCACAGGCGTTTGCCATCAACCGGCTTTCAGGATTGCCATATCCGGTTTGGCGAAGCCAGACACCACCTGACGGAGGTCATCCATGAACGCAACTACTCCCATTAGCGAGCAAAAGATCGCTGTTCTTGTAGACCGCTTTTACGCCAAGGTGCGTGGGGACCCGGAGATCGGCCCAGTCTTCAACGATGCCGTGCAGAACTGGGATGCTCACCTGGCTCTCCTGAAGGATTTCTGGTCTACCGTTCTTCTGACCACGGGCCGGTACAAAGGCAATCCACTCCTGGCGCACTTTCGCCTGCCAATTGAAGAAAGGTATTTCGCCCGTTGGCTGACGCTGTTCAGCGAAACGGCAAACGAAGTGATGTCCGCCTCACAGGCTGAAATTGTCGCCCGGAAAGCAAACCTGATCGCCACGAACATGAAGCGTGTTCTCGCATCCCAGGCAAACGCTCCAGCATGATCGGTACTGGACTCGCAACTAGTCTGAACCTGTTTAAAGACAACATCAACCAGAAGAGAGGGAATGCTATGACAACCGAAGGTTTCGCGGATGATGGAACGATGCTGAAAGATTTTACGCAACTCGACCTTGTGCAGGAGATGCTCACCTCCGAGCAGACCAAACCTTGGCAGACGGGCCACACGGCTAGAACGCTGTTCAAGAAAGCAGATTTCAGAGTGGTCTTGATCTCGATGGACAAAGGTTCCGTTTTGAAGGAGCATCATGCCGATGGAACGATCTCCGTGCAGGTGTTGAAGGGGTCGCTACGCTTTACCGCTCAAGGAGAGGCGCATATCCTCCAGGCAAACAGTTTGGTGGCCCTGGGTGCGTCGATCAAACATGAAGTTGAAGCGTTGGAAGACTCCGCATTTCTTCTTACGATTGCATGGCCGAGTGCGGACAAGCTTCAGAAGATGCAGCATAGGGAATACAAGACGTAGCGGTTTCTGCACCGTCAAGATTTGTTTACCGGCCTGTCTATATAAGCAAGACTGCGAAGGTTTTTCCCTCATCCCTTCTCCAACTGATGTGTTTGAAAAGAGTTCAGCTTATGTCAAGAAATCTCGCACAGAGTGATGCAAAAGCTTTTCTGATCGGCGGGGGAATTGCTTCGCTCGCTGCTGCAGCCTTCCTAATTCGGGACGGTGGCTTCAAAGGTAACCAGATCACCCTATTGGAGGAATCCGCCCAGTTAGGTGGCAGCCTTGACGCTTCGGGGAACCCCGAACAGGGCTACGTGATGCGTGGCGGCCGCATGCTCGAAAGCAAGTACCTGTGTACTTTCGATCTATTCTCTTCAATCCCGACGCTCGATCAGACTCAGACCGTCACGGAGGAAATCTTCAAATGGAACAAAACCATGAGAACCGATTCGAAATCTCGCCTGTTTCGGAGTGGCCAAGCGGTCAATTCTCCTGCATTCGGGCTAAGCGAGAAGCACATTCAAACCATCGAGCGTTTAGAGCTTGAGCCAGAGACGATGCTTGGCCGCACCAGCATCGCGGACCAGTTCGACGCGTCATTCTTCACCACAGATTTCTGGTTTATGTGGTGTGCCACATTTGCTTTCCAGCCTTGGCACAGTGCAGTGGAGTTCAAACGATATTTGGTCCGCTTTACTCATATGATCGCCGGCTTCAGCACTCTGAGCGGAATCATGCGCACTGTGTATAACCAGTACGACTCGCTTGTGCGCCCTCTCCGCAAATGGCTGGAGGAACGTGGCGTCCAGATGGATTTCGGCACACAGGTTACCGATTTGGAGTTTCTGCATGATGCCGCTGGCTATTCGGTTGAGGCCATTGTTTATGAGCGGAACGGGGTCTCTGCGCGAATGGAAGTAGGACAGAATCATTTTGTATTTGTCACACTTGGCTCGATGACTGAAGGATCGAGTTTCGGTGCGATGGAGTCCCCGCCGCTTCTTCAGTCAAAGCGAGAGGGTGGGGCCTGGACCCTATGGGAAAAGCTCGCTGCGCGAGAATCAAACTTCGGCCGTCCGTCTAACTTCACGGACCACGTTGACGAATCAAAGTGGGTGTCATTCACGACGACTCTCCGTGACACAGCCTTTTTTGACTTGGTTAGAGATCTGACTGGCAATGCACCTGGTGAAGGTGGTCTGATTACGTTTCCGGAGTCCAATTGGCTTGCAAGCATCGTTCTACCGCATCAGCCGCACTTCATTGGGCAGCCGACCGAGGTAAACGTCTTTTGGGGATATGGACTACGCGTCGACCAGCCGGGCAATTTCATTGCGAAGCCGATGGCTCAATGCTCCGGACGGGAGATCATGACCGAAATTCTCGGCCATCTCGGCGCCACAGCGGATGCGACGAAAGTTTTGGCGAGTTGCGTCACCATTCCTTGCATGATGCCCTTCATCACAAGCCAGTTTCTCCCTCGCCAGAAGGGCGACCGGCCTTTGGTTATTCCCGAGCGTTCCAAGCGGCTTGCCTTTATAGGCCAGTTTTGTGAGCTTCCGGACGATGTCGTGTTTACCGTTGAATATTCAATCCGCTCCGCTCAGATAGCCGTGTCTTCGTTGCTCCAGTTGGATCGGACACCTCCTCCCGTCTACAAAGGCAACCATGATCCTCGCATCCTTTTGAAGGCCTTCGCGGCCTTGCACGCCTAGGAAAAGCTCTTAGCAATTATGGGACTATGTTGAGGCCGTGATTGGGCAAGAGATTGTGGGTTTGCCGTGGTGTTGGAATCTTGCTGTAGCGTTTGAAGGGTCGCCGCCATCGTTGTGCGCCTCGATGGCGTGCCTCGATTGCCCGATTGCCCGCGATTCCACTTCAAATGTCCTGGTGCTGGCGAAAGGTCAGGCAAGCCGCTCCCAAAGGTTTCTCCTGTCAGGAAATGGCGTAACCACAAGAAAGAGCATAAGGTCGTGAACGTGTTCCGGTTTGCATCGGGACCAAGCAATATCTCAGACACCCATCGTTGTTTCGGACACATCCAGGTGTCAAATGGTCCAATCGCAAGTAGAAATGCCGGTGCATGAAGGCGAACCGCGACCAATTACGGTTGTGGCAATCGGAGCGTCAGCAGGTGGGTTGGAAGCCCTCACGGCGATTCTCCGGGCTCTTCCAATTGATATTGACATGGCATTCATGTTGATTCAACATCTTGACCCGAAGCGACACAGCATTCTGCCAGAGTTGCTTTCCAAGGCGACCAAGATTCCTGTGCTCGAAGCACTAGACTCGATGAAGATCCAATCGAATCGCGTGTATGTTATGCCAAGCAATGTGGATATTGCCATTACGGATGGCCACTTTGGGTTGAGGCCGCGCGTCACGGATCGCAACCAGCATTTTTTGCCGATCGACATCTTCATGCGTTCTCTGGCGGTGGTGCGCAAGAGCCAGGCGATCGGGGTCATCCTCTCCGGTACGGCATCCGACGGGACCGCGGGAGTGGAAGCGATTCGGGCTGCCGGCGGCGTCACTTTTGCCCAGGACCCCGTCACAGCCAAGTTCGACGGGATGCCTCGTAGTGCAATCGACTCCGGCTCGATTGACTTCGTTATGTCCCCTGAAGAGATAGCTACAGAACTGGCATGGATGAGTCTGCATCCTAACGGACGGCGCACGCCGAAGAACAAACGCGAAGAGCCTAAAGATGACGACCACGCCTTCGATGCCATCGTAGACCTCGTGAGTGCCGCGCAAGGCGCTGACTTCACAAAGTACAAGCCGAGCACGATCCAGCGACGTACGCGGCAGCGGATGGCCTCTCTGGGCATTGTTTCCTTGGCTGCATATCTGGAATATCTCGGACTGCATCCTGAGGAACTGGCGAGGCTTTCCAACCACATTCTGATTCCTGTGACGGAGTTCTTTCGCAACCCGGAGACTTTCGACGAACTGACAAAGACTGTTTTTCCAGTGATTGCCGAGCATAAATCAAATGGGGTTCTCCGTCTCTGGGTCGTTGCCTGCTCCAGCGGTGAAGAGGTGTATTCGCTCGCGATCACCCTTCTTGAGTTTCTGGAGGGAGGCGCCAATGGCCTTCGAATCCAGATCTTTGGGACGGACATCAATGAAAAGGGAATCGGAAAAGCCCGCACCGGCATTTACTCCGAAAACACGTTGAAGAATGTCACAGAGGAGCGTCTCGCAAAGTTTTTCACCAAGGTTCCAGGTGGCTATCAAGTCAACAAAGTAGTTCGCAGTCTATGTGTTTTCGCACGCCAGGATGTGACGAGGGACCCGCCATTTTCGAACCTCGATCTGATCTCCTGTCGGAACTTCCTCATCTATGTGCAACCGGAGCTGCAGCAGAAGATCATCTCGACATTTCACTATTCGCTGAGCCCTCATGGGTTTCTGCTGCTGGGCAGCGCTGAGAGCGCCGCCTCTTACCCGGATATGTTCACGCCTTTGAGCAAGAAGAGCAAGATTTACTCCAAGAAGGCATTGAGCCAAAGGCAGCAGCGCACTTTCAAGACGAGTAAGCCTTTGACGGTCGCAAGCGCCCTGACAGAGATGAATGTCACCCCTCACCTCATCGTAATGAGTGACGCGGCGATCGAGTTGGCGGCAGATCGAATCCTGTTGCGGGAGTATTGTCCAGCGGGCGTGATTGTGAGCAATGCACTTGAGATTCTTCACTTTCGCGGGCGAACGAATCTCTATCTTGAACCGATGTCTGGACGCGCCAATCTGAGCCTGCTGCGCATGGTGCGAGAAGAGCTGGCGATTCCGTTGCGCGCCGCCATCGCTTCTTCCCGGAAGAAAAATGCGCCGGTTACTAAGAGGAACGTCGCATTTGAACACAGCGGAAAACGGTGTGTTGTGAATTTATCCGTGACTCCGCTGGGGGAATCCTCTTCGGTCGCCGAGCGTTCGTTCCTCATCCTGTTCATTGAGGCAAAGCTTCCATCCGCACGGGAAGAGGGCGAGAGTAAACGTGGGCCGAGGGTCACCGATGACGACGCCCAGGAAACATTGCTTACGCAGAAACGCGAGTTGCGAGCCGCTCGGGCCCTGCTGCGGGAGAATCTTGCCGCACAGGAAGCCCTCCGTGAAGACTACCAATCCGCAAACGAAGAGCTGCTTTCGGCGAACGAAGAGTTGCAAAGCACCAACGAGGAACTGGAGACCTCGAAAGAGGAACTGGAATCTACAAACGAAGAACTCACTACCGTCAACGATGAGTTGAACAGCAACAACGCCACGCTGAATGTGCTGGGCAATGACCTGAGGAACCTGCTGGACAGCACGGTGATCCCCGTGGTGATGGTGGATAGCGGCCTTTGCATTCGCCGCACGACGGCCATGGCGGAGGCGATCTTCAAAGTGCTGCCATCCGATATCGGACGCCCTATCACGGATATCCGACCCGATTTAGATATCGATCTGAAGCCTCTTCTGGCAACCGTTGTACGCGATATCGTGACGATTGAGCGAGAGGTTCAAGATCAGGCGGGACATTGGTACCGGCTGCAGATAAGGCCCTACAAGACACTCGATAACCGCATCGATGGTGCAGTACTGGTTCTGATGGACATAGATTTGATCAAGAAACGCAATCAGGAACTGACCCTCGCGATCGACTTCGCCAGGTCCATCATCGAAACGATGCCGGAACCTGTGCTGGTATTGAATGCCGAACTACAAGTCCTGATGGCGAATCGTGCTTTCTACAAGGCCTTTGAAGTTGAACCAGAGTCGACGCTCAATCGCCCTGTGTACGACCTGGGAGATGGACAGTGGAATAAGCCCGATCTGCGGGTTCTCCTGGAGGAGGTTCTACCGCTTGATCGTGACTTTTTCAATCATGAGGTCATCTATGACTTCCCCGAGATTGGCGTGAAATCTTTCATGCTTAGTGGTCGGTATATGCTGCAAGAGCCTGAAACCGCACCGCTGATTCTCTTGTCACTCACCGACATAACGAAACGCAAGAAGATTGAAGCTGCGCTTGTTCAGTCTGAGAAGCTTGCAATTGCAAGCCGTCTGGCTGCCTCCATCGCCCACGAGATCAACAACCCGCTGGAGGCAATTACGAATCTTCTCTACCTCGCGGCTAACGGTGATGACGTGCTAGCTGCCAAGGAGTTTGCAGCCCAGGCACTGGAAGAGGTAGGCCGCGTCTCTCACATCACACAGCAGACACTCAAGTTCTACCGTCAGGCGACAGCGCCCTCGGTGATTCAGGTCGCCGAGATATTCGACTCATTGCTGGTGCTCTACCACGGGAAAGTTCTCGCCAAGAATATCTCCGTTGACTGCCAATTCAGGGAGGTTCCATCGATGATGTGCCTTGCCGGCGATCTTCGGCAGATTCTTGCGAACGTGATCATCAACGCAATTGACGCGACGCCGTCGGGAGGCTTACTCACGATCCGTGTGCGCCAGTCTGTGGACTGGCGCAACCATGAGCGCCCCGGCATCCGCGCTACGATCGCCGACTCCGGTATAGGAATGGATTCGAAAACGCGCAAACAAATCTACGAACCGTTCTTCACCACCAAAAACACAACCGGCACCGGCCTCGGTATGTGGGTATCCGCCCAACTGGTGGAGCGTCTGCAAGGCAGCCTGCATTTACGGAGCACGACTCGACGCGGTAGAAGTGGTACGGTGTTCTCGTTGTTCGTGCCGCTGGAACAATCACAAGTAGCTGTGACCGGCCCATTTTAAGCGACCGAAGCGTCGATATTGAGGCTGCCGATGATGTGTAGACGTGGGGCTTCCGCAATGTCCCGGCGGCATCGCTTAAAGTGATGTGTCAGACCGGACTAGGATATTTCGAGCCGAGCGAAGACAGGGATCTTGATCGCGTCGAGAACCATTCCAAATGCCACGGCCGCTGCAAATTCATCGGCGATGACCCACATGGGCAGCGAGGCCATTGCAATACCGCGCTCAGCCAGTACCGAAATGATGAGGATATCGGCCACGGAGGATAGAACGAGCCAGTAGCTCGGCCTTGATCCCCAGAGCTGACGTCGTTCACGAATTGCATATATGGTGGCTTGCCCCCCGTATACGATCGCCACAACGGACAGCGTCCTCAGGGCGTCTACACCGAATCCCATCTTGAATTTTCCTATCGCGAGTATCCCGAAACAGAAGGCGAGAAAGAACATACCCAGAATGACGGCTGCGGTCGTGATCTTTCCGATCTTCCAGGAGTTTGGTGTCGGCGATGGCCGAACGCTATCGGTGGTCAGTGACATGGCGAGGAAGTCTCCCGTGATCATGACGATGACCATAAGTGTCGGCGTCAGCACGGCATGTCCAGTCATCACCAAGCCCACTGCCAGCAATAGAACTTGAACGATCTTCTTAACGACGGAGTTCAAGGTGTATGTAAGGATGCGCTGAAAGGTGATCCGCCCCTCTTTGACTGCAGCTACGATGCCTTTCAAACCCGCTTCCGTCAGCACGACGCCTGCTGCCGATTTGGCAACGTCCGTCGCCGTCGAGACGGCAATTCCAATTTGGGCTTGACGAAGGGCAGGTGCGTCGTTTGCGCCGTCACCGCACATGCCTACGGTGTGTCCATCCTTCTGGAATGCCTTGACGAGATTGAATTTGCCTTCGGGCAGAATGCTTGCGAACACGGCGAAGTCTTCTGGCTTCACCGAGTCGGGGATCGGCCCAGGAGGACAGACTGCTCCATTCAATCCAACTGCGTGTGCCACGATCTCTGCCGTTGCCGGGGCATCCCCTGTGACCATCACAGTGCTGATCCCGAGGCCTTTCAACTCGGAGATGAGAGAGACTGAGTCGGTCCGAGGTGGATCGCTGAGCGCGAAGAATCCAACGATCCGCAGGGCTGCGGGAGTTCCGGCAGCCACGGCGAGCACTCTGAACCCTTGCTTCTCAAGCCCTTCGGCGACAGCCACAGCGGTAGCGTCGGGAGCCGATGCCGTCAGCTTGCTGACCGCAAGGAAGGCACCCTTAACGATTCGCTGCTGATTACCGCCCCCGTCGGTCGCCATCGCTTCCGAAGTCTTCTTGCCGGGATCGAATGGAACGAACTTCGTCAGCTTTGGTAGGTCCGTGACGGGCTTGTGGGAAGCTGCCAACCTGATTGCCCGGTCCACTGAATCCTGGCCACCGTCGGAGCTTGCCAATGCCGCGAGCCCAAGAATGTGCCCCTCGTCAAGCCCCGCCATCGGCCGGACGCTCGTCACCGATAATTCATTCCGCGTCAGCGTCCCTGTCTTATCAGAGCAGAGCACGTCTATGCTCGCAGCTTCATCTACAGCCGACAGCCTGGTTGGCAGCACACCTACCTTCGCCAAAGAGCGAGCGCCCAGTGCGGCGGCGAGAGTGAAGGTGGCGGGTAGGGCGACTGGGATTGCGGCCAGAACCGAGGTCAGTAGCAGAGGAACGATCTCGCTCCAGGGCAGATGGTGCAGATAGGCATACACGCCGATGAGCAAGATCACTGCGGCATTGAAGATTGCCAGGTTACGGACGATCCGCAGCACGGCCTTCTGCTGTGAGCTCACGACGTGCGCTGTACGGACAAGCTCAGCTGTACGTCCGAACTTGGTCCGAACCCCTGTGGCCGTGACCAACGCCGTGGCCTCCCCCCGTTGCACGAGCGCCCCCGAAAAGGTGTCGGCTCCGGGGCCGGCTTCGACGGCCAACGATTCGCCAGTGAGCATGGATTGATCGAGCAAAACCGACCCGTCCAATAGATGAACGTCGGCGGCTACAACGCCGCCCAGAGACAGCTTCAGCACGTCCCCGCAGACCAGTTGCGCAGCGGGTACTGTCTTCCACGCGCCATCGCGGCGAACGGAGGCATTCAAGGCCAGCCGCCCCTTCAGTGCGGCGAGGGTTGCTTGGGCCCGTCCTTCCTGGAAGTAGGCCAGTGCCGCATTAAAGATCAGAAGCCCGGCGATGATTGTGGCTTCGACGTATTTGTGTAACACGATTTGAAGCACAATAGCCGCTTCAAGCAGCCACGGAACAGGGGCCCAGAACTTGGATAACGCGTCTCGTAACGGATGGGCCGAGGTGTCCGGCATGGCGTTAGGTCCATCCTTCTTTAGATGGATGGAGGCTTCCGTACTTGTCAGCCCATTAGCGCGATCCTTCTGCATCCTGGCTGGCGGCTGATCTTTCCCTGCGACAGGAGCAACGCTACGTGAGTCCATGAGCTATCTCCCTGGTCTTCGTGATTTCGAACCACCGATAAAGGCCGCATCCGGAACGTAGTAAGCCATGCCAGATGGCTCGGTCCACGCTCGTCCCATGCTACCCTCACCGCCACACTGTTCGGGCTCTGCTTCTCAGCCCTTCATGGGATGTGCATGGTTCAGGAATGCCGAAACAAATCTTCCTCAACATCGAGATTTTCTCATCGTCTTGTCACGCCGGTAAACCGATAAGTCTCACGCTGGGACTCTTGTGAGCAAAACAGAACGGTATGTCGCCGGTGACTAAGTGAATAATTGGCGACGTGGAATTCGAGTGACCCTGAATGTTCTAAAGGATAGGCACGCTCATGGCAAACAAGATGAAGGCCGCAGTCGTCGAGGAGTTTGGAAAACCGTTGCAGCTTCAGGAATGGGATATACCTCGCGCAGGGCCGGGACAGGTGCTGGTCACGACCGAGGCCTGTGGCGTCTGCCACACCGACCTGCACGCCGCGAACGGGGACTGGCCAGTGAAGCCGATGCTGCCATTCATTCCCGGACATGAAGCCATTGGGTGCGTTGTTGCTGTTGGCGCGGGCGTCACGTTGGTGAAGCAGGGCGACCGAATTGGCGTGCCGTGGCTTTATTCGGCCTGCGGCCACTGCGAGTACTGCCTAAGCGCTTGGGAGACGGTGTGTCCGGAGGCGCAGTTTGGCGGCTACTTGAAGAACGGTGGGTTTGCCGAATACCTGCTCGCTGATCCGAGCTATGTTGCCCACATTCCGGACGGACTTTCGTCAGCCGAGGCCGCGCCGCTGATCTGCGCTGGCGTGACGACCTACAAGGGGATAAAGGAAACGGAGGCAAAGCCGGGACAGTGGGTAGCGATCTCCGGTGTCGGCGGCCTTGGACATCTGGCCATTCAATATGCGAAGGCTATGGGGCTTATGGTCTGCGCGGTCGACATCGACGACGGGAAGTTGGCCCACGCAAAGAAAGTCCGCGCGGATCTGGTCTTCAACGCGAAGGTGGGCGATGTTGCTTTAGCACTGAAGAAGGAGACAGGCGGGGGAGCGCATGGTGTGCTGATTACAGCGCCATCGTTGCCTGCATTCAAGCAAGGCATCGCCATGACACGCAAACGCGGCACCTGCGTGTTGGTTGGACCGCCGCCGGGAGACTTTCCAGTTCCGCTGTTCGACGTGGTGGCGAACTGCATCACCGTGCGCGGCTCGTTCGTTGGAACGCGCAAGGACATGGCCGAGGTGCTTTCGTTCGCCGCTGCGGGCAAGGTAAAGGCCGATATCGAGTTGCAACCACTGTCTGCAATCAACACTATCTTCGAGCGGTTGACACATGGAGAGGTGGCCTCACGCGTCGTCTTGGACTTTACTAAGGGCTGAGGCAAAGCGAATGCAAACGGATGCCGTTCGGGCGGGAAGTTGCGATGGGAAGTCGTTCCGTGTCGTCGGCTCGGTTCCAACTAGCGGCTCCAGGCTTGCCAGCTGGTAGCGCAGACTGACTCCACTGGGTTGCTGATCTCGTAGGCGATAGATGCGGCTCCGTCGCCCGGTCATTACAACCTTCTCGCTCTTTCCCAACTGGTCCTCAATGAGACACACCCCCACCGCAGCCACGGGTGCGGCCAGTGAAAGACAAGGTGGGATGGGAACGTATCCGGCAATCACGAGTGGGAGGGGTGCGGGGAGGGAACGGCCCCGCTCGCCGTAAAACGGCGGGAGCCTCCTGTGATGGGGGCTCCCGCTGTGAATCTATGCTGCGATCGTCTTTTTTGGTAATTTCGGCTTCTTGGCTTTTGCCTTTTGTATTGGCTTGGAAGCTGGCGCGATGAACACGGATTTCTTCGCCTTCTTTGGTTTTATCTCCTTTGAAGACGGTGGTTGGGTAAACGCGGCTTCGGCTTCTGTGAGGAAATCAAACTCGCCCTCGCGTGGAATGCCGCGATGTCCAGCGAGGGCAAGCCGAATGGCGAACCCGGTGAGCTTATCGTCGTTAAGGCTATCAATGGTAGACAGCAGAACCTCCTCGGCGGTTCGCTGTTCGTTTTGGTTCTCCCCTGCGAGGTCATCGGCTAGATCATCGGCGAAGGTGTAAGGGTCAAGGTTGACGATGGCACGAAGCAAGACTCGCAATTGTATTGGGGTGAGCGCCGTGGGGGCGTTTGCGATGATGCGCTCAAATGTGGCTTCGCGGCTCTTCCGCAATTCGTCACGGCGTGTCTGCTCGGCCTCGTGTTCTGCCTGTTCGCGCTCGAACTGCTGTTTCCGCTCCTCCTCCCTGCGCTGCTGTTCCTCCTCATGCTCCGCTCGGCGCTGCTCGAAGTTTGCTTCACGTTCGGCTGCTTCCTCCGCCGTCTCAATCTCCGGCGCGGGGGCCATCGTCGGGACGGGGTTGGCGGCTGCTTGGGCTGCGGCTTGCGGGTCATGCACCGGGCAATGCTTGTCGGTGCAAACGGTAAGGTTGGAACCGAGACGCTTGCCGTAGACGATGATGGCAGTCTTGGCTGCGGCACATGGCATTGCGGGTTCGGCGTCAGGGTTCCCATCGCCGCGAGGTAGGCGGTGAGCGCGTCGGAGTGTCCGGCCTCTAGCTGCTCGATGAGGCTCTTTACGTTGGCGGCGATGATGTCTTTGGCGGTCTGCCGTTGCTGCGGCTGTTTGGGGGTTTTGCTGATGGGGGTGACGGTGCTTGCGGTGGTGTTCATGGGTGCTTCCTCCTTGGGTGTTGGCCTTTGCACGTCCGCGTTGAAACGCGGCATGTACACGCCGAACGCCACCTGGCGAAGGCGGGGGAGCAAGGCGCAAGGGGAGGGGTCTCCCCACCGGAGCAAAGCGGAGGCGGCCAAAGGCCGGTCTGCACAAGCGAAGCGCGGAAGATTGGGGATGCCCCTTGTCGCCGCGCGATCGGGGCAGAGCCCTTCCATGTCTCTAGTTCACTGTCAAGGACACGAATTCACGGACCGCGTTTTTATTCTTCATAGCGCAGTTGTTTTTGTTGTTAGGTTCTTATCGGGTCGGGAACCGGGCGGCGTTCAGCGACAGTCGCTCAAACTTCCATACGCGGGTGGGGTACCGCACGAACGTGTGTCGTCGCAGGCTTGCCTTGGGCTTAGCGCGGGCGTCGGATCGTAGTACACCGGCCCAAGGGGCTCTCGAGGATCACCATGACCGGCCGCCCGGTGCTCCACCCGATAAGGTGGAACTTCATCCGGCTCAGGTCGCCATGACGGTTCTCATCTCCTGGCCGATCGCCCAGACGAAGCCGGCGAGTTCGCGTGCAAGTGCGGCGACCACAACAGTCGGCTTCTTGCCTCGCGCAATCATCGTGCGAGAGCGAGCGCAGAGCCTGCTCTGTGCCTTCCATGCGATATCGCGTACGCTCTTCGGCAGGCGGACGAGGATCTCGGCCTTCTCCTTCGCAACGCGGGCGGGATACCGATAGCTCCATGCAGCCTCGACGAGCATCCTCCGTGCTTCGCGGTTGCCGGTCTGGGTGATCCCGCCACGGCGGATCGTACCGCCGCTGGAGTGCTCGGAAGGAACCAGTCCGAGATAAC
>JALYVA010000138.1 GCA_030853485.1 Acidobacteriota bacterium | reverse complement strand
ACTTCAATCTGACGCAGCAAGTTCACTACCTGCTCAGCTGTGTGCTTCTTCCTTCGTGCCATGTCCAACTCCCTGAGACAAAGTCTCTCTCATAAAAGCTGGTTCAAAAAATGCCGGGCACTCCACGTGCTCCTAGCCCGTAAGTATATCGCAGGATCAATGCGAGGAGCCCCAGTCATCGAAAAGGTGTAACTGGAGCAAAGCGGAACGGCGGAAGCGTGTGAAGGAGGCTGCCACACGCGTCCGCCGTTCCTTGTTGCCGCCTTCTGTTCGGCAACACCTATATCCACTTCAGCAGCGACAGGAGCGGCGAAGGCTGCTCTTCGTCGTGCTTCATGGCGGTCACGGCCGCCAGTGGATTAGCCGGGAAGATCACCAGGCTAACTTCTTTCAGAATTGCATTGGAGATGACGCGTACCCCAGCCTTCATGCTGAATCCCGCCTGCGGCAATCTAAACCCCACCGACAGAGCCTTCAGTATCCCCGCTTTCGTGCGAGAGTAGGCCTCAGCGCCCGCGACAGTATCCAACAGCAGTTTTCCCTTCACCATGAGGCCCTGCGGCGTCTCCGTGACAGTGGCGAAGCCAATGGGATGGTCCGTCTTGTGAGCAAAGAGGAGCGGGATCCGCTCACCCTCCGCTGACTTGAACGTCCCGGGCTCAATCCGGTCTCCCTGATGGTCTACGTTGCCATAGGCGGCTGCTAGACCTTCGAAGCTGCCGTCATCGTCCAGCGATTTGAGTTCAAGCGGTTGGCTGAGCAGTTCCATCATTCACCCCTTCGTATGGGACCATGTTTGCTGGTCGGTTGAGTTTGTCGGTACCGTCGATGAAGGGAAGGCCCTCGGCCTGCCGTACGTCGGCAACGGTGAGAAAACCTGCAGTGAGCCCCTGAGAGTAGGCCGTGTATCGGCTCTGCTGATCGCCACGCACGATCGAGTTCACATCGAATTTGACATAGAACTGCGTCCGATCTGGCAGAAACTTCAAATTCATCTCAGCTTCCAGGCTTGCGCACCATGGAACCAAAGAATGCATCGCGAAAAGCTGCATCTCGCTCTCCGAGCTGCTGTAGCTCACTCGCGTCATATCGCCAATCATGGTTGGAGGCACCCGGAACCAACGCGCGATTTCGATGACAGAAAACTGACGGCTTTCTAGGAATTGCGAGTCTTCGCTTGTGAAGCCTACCGGTTCAACTGTCATTCCGCCTTCCAGTAGGACGGTCTTTCCAGCGTTCATCGCGCCGGCAAACTTGCCCGAAAAACTCTTTTCGTACTCAGCTCGCTGATCAACACTGAGGAAGGCCGGGAATGGTGTGGGCAAGACGCCGCTATCGCTGCCAGGGAGAATCGAATTGCAGAATTGGAGAGGCTGGTTTGGGATGCTGTATACGTACTGCAGAAGGCGGGCTTAGATGGCGAATCCAATAAACTCCGAAGGGGCCTCTTGTGAAATCCATCAGGGACGCGTCTAAGTCAAACCGAATCGGGTCTTATTGTCGACGAACCACGCAAATCGATTATTTCGTGTTCGATTTACATGGTTCAAGCCGTGAACGGTGTGCCACTCTGCTGGCAATGAAGCATTCCCATAAGGTCCGACGTGACGTGTTGGCCCGCATCAAGGTAGACCTCGACCGTTTCGATGCCCGCCATTAGCGATCTCGCAAGGTTTGGTCAAGCGCACTCTCGTTCATCATGGGTTTGACCCGTCTAGGGGCTCTGAGCTTCGTGGAGATTCCCGCATCTTGCAGTTTTCGACCAAGTTCATCGTCCTTCGCTAAAAGCACTAAATCATCCTCTAACCGCAATACCTGCATGACCCGCGCGTATACTCCAAGCGCAACCGCGGGGTTGCCCTGCTCTACCTTCGAAACGGTTCGCCTGGTGATCCCCGCGCGTTGCGCTACGATCTCCGCCGAATACTTTCGACGAAGTCGCGCGAGTTTCAGATTAGCGCCTAGACCATCGAGCAAGCGCGCAACGCGTGGTACGAGTGATGGCGTCGTTTTCCCCATAACGAGCGTTATCATGCACGGTAAGGCAGGTTTTTGTTCTTTATATTGCCCTTTACGCAGCGAAATGCGCTACGTCAAACAGCACCACTATCGCCGAAACCGTCCTCGGACCAGCTCGCAGCGCTCCAAAATATGGGTGGCAATCGGACTGGTTATCTCGTCGGCGTGTATTTGAGGAAGAACAGCGCGAATCTCGTGGATCATCTCGGCAACACGACCTACTACCAGCGGCTTTGCAAGTCCTGCATCCTCTGCAAACTGTTCAAAGTGGTGCGGCCACACCTTCTCAGAGGAATACTCACCGCCGAGTTTCATCGCCATCGTTCGGCTGATCTCTGGGTAGTAGACCGTGCTTAGGAGGTCGTAGAGGGGTGCAAGGCCGACGTGGAGATGATCGGTCCCGATACCGCGATAGAGCAGTGAAAAGTTCTTCCTGTGTGCATCGTTGTTTCCCACAAGGTAATCGAAGATTACGGCGTCAAGTAAACCAGCAACCTCGGTGACGGGGGCGCTCGACACTTTGCGCAACAGCTCAAAGCATTGCCTGAGCGATGGGCCACCGTCCTTCTGATACTTCATCTCTGAGACGATACCCAAAGCCTGACAGAAGTCCTCTTGGTGTAGGCGGTCAAGAACTGGTTCGGAAATGGACTCTCTGCAGTAGACGCGGTCATAGCGCTCGACGAGCAAGTAATCCATACCTTCGACACTACGGGCCTCCACCTTCGCGGTTGGAAGTCCGATAGCGGCTGCGAGCCCCATACAAAGCAATTCGTTCTGAACCACACCTTCGAAGCGCTCCACAGCAGGCTTCAGGACATGTGTGCTCGGCGCTCCATCCAATGGAAGTGAAATCGCATCACCGCTGAGGCAAACAGCAACCTTGTCCTGAGCACCCGCAAGCGACTGGCGTAATCCCTCTTTTCCGGCAAGGAGAGGACGTTTTCGTAGTTCCCTTAGAACTGCTGCAAGTTCTGACGAAGATAGTGCTCGATGGCTGTTCCGACTTTCTGGTGGGCGGTCGCCTGTGGGTACAAATGTGACGGCTCCAGCGCATTCGCCGCCGATCTCCTTGAGCATTGCGTAATCGTTTCTAGCGCTGATTCCCAGCTTCCGCGCAACGATCTCACGGTTGCTGGCTTCAGGCAGAAGACCGCCGAAATATCCCCTGCACTCCTTTTGAGAAAAACGCTCTTTGCGAAGCGGTAAAGACTCGGAGAGCGCGGTTGCTCCTGGTCTGTCCAACCAATGCTCCGAATACTGAAAGCGCATCTGTCCGCCGTCGTCTTGGACGAGGTGGCCAACTAAATCGCTTTGCAGGTAAACGTCCAGGCTCTTTAGCATGGGCCGCGTGCATCCTCATCTGCAAAATGCCTAATGATCGTGATCCAAGACTATTCCAAAGCGACGCGACGTAGCGTTGATCTTAAATAGTCGCATTCGATCACGGTCCGCTGATGATCGTTGGCGGAGCGCCATAAAAGGCAAATGGATTGAGAAACTGGCGATGCCACAGGAACTCCCGATCAGTCGGCGTTAGCCCGGCTTCATCGCAGACTCTGATCCAATGGGTTTGGATGATCTGAACTTGATGCACTATAACCGCCTCTGCAGTCGCAGGGTCCAGCTTGAAAGTTGGCGCTGCCGCTAAGCATGTCGTCATTTGGCTCATTTTGTCGTTGCCGTGAATGAACATTGCTTGTGTGGCTTCGTGGCCTGTTCGGGACTGAGGGCAAATGTCGTAAGCAGGCGTCAACGTCAGGTGTTTTCCGTCCCAAAAAGCTGCATGGTTTCGTGCATGATCATCCGTGTTGCCGCACAAAATGTTGAAGACAATCCGTTCATACAGTTCCCGGAGGGTCTTTTCCGGAGCGGTAAAGCGGTGACGGATGATCTCGGCCAGGTCTTGATAGCTGGTATATGCCACCATCATTTCGTCGAGACCGAACAAGGTGAGTGCCGATACGATGGGTCTTCTTGACCATCCCTGCTCTGTCTTTTCGCGGTCGAAACGTTCGATCAACAATACGTCTTTTCCCAAAGCACTTGTCAGCTTTACGTTTGCTACGTTGAGTCCAACCAACCTGGCAAGCCGCATAGCGATGAATTCAGCCTTGACCACGTTGTAGAGGTCGGTACTTTTGGAAAACTTTGCTATGAACTTTCGATCATTCGTGCTGATGAGTGCCTTCGGTCTTGCTCCGCCTAGAGACGAGCCATGCAGTAGAGCCTTATCTAAATCCGGTTGGAGCGGCAGTCCTTGCTCGACGCGTTCTGCGGACTGCATCAGTTCTTCCAACGAGGCTTGATCAGAGATGCGAGGCGTATATTTTGTCGCAGACAGTTGGAAGTCCAATGCCCCTACTCTGTCGGACCCTGATTCGAGCAGGTAGGCCATCTCGCTGAGTTCGTCTAAATCTGCGTCCTTGCCCTTCAAACCAAGTTTGCGGTTAATGAGCACCCGCCGGCCCCAAGCATCCGGAGACGCATCGCGGATACATCCTGGCATCGACAGGCCGGGAGCCGGCGGAATGTCCCCTGCCTCAAGCGGCAACTCGGGGGCATAAATTGCGATTGCGTCCTTTCGATCAAGATAGCGTTTGCCATAGTTGAAGTGGATCTCACCGTCTATTTGCGTCAACAAACCCGCGACAACTGGTGCCGTTGAATCTGGCAGCCAAATCCAAACATAGGCTTCTCTGTATCCTGATTCAGAAGTCATCTTTCACCGCCCTTCTGGTCTTACGGGCAGTTTTAGGTAGAAGCCGTAAGATTTCTGCCGTGGTGACGCGGTGAGCACTCAATCGCTCCCGGTCGGTTTCAAAGAGAGGCACGCCTACGATGGCAGCGGCTTCAAATACCGCACCGATGGCGCAACCGGGGTCGCCCTTTTCGATACGCTGGACGAGCGCGCGGGAGATGCCCGCACGAGTTGCCATTTCCTCTCCCGTAATCTTGCGTTCAATTCTCGCGACTCGGATCATCTGTCCAAGTAGCGATAGGGCCTCAATACTGTAGCGAGAATAGGCGCGGTTCACTGGCTTTGACATGTGACCTCTTGAATCATTAACAAGTCATATAGAGCTTATATGCCTTCTTTATGTCTCATGATGCCCCTTTACGCTAGATTTGTCAATGGTGGTGCGACTCATAAACAAGTCTAAAAAGGCCTATATGAATCATTTATGCACCAATTCGAGATGGTTGGAATGGTTTTGCTTCAATATTGGAAGATGAGCCGACTCCAGCCGACTATCGCGAATCGTAGATAAGTTCTGCTTTGGGTCTCAAGACAGCGACGAGCCCGCCGAAGGCGGGCTCGTCGGCCTAGCGTTTAGCTGGCGATCTCATCTTCCGCCCTTGAGAGGGCCTCAAGCGCTGAGAGGATTACGGCTGAGGTCTGCTGGATAACCTCAAGGCTCTCGGTGAGGAGCGCCGCGTTGCCGTTGTAGAGCTGGATGTAGTCGGCGGATGCCCACCCCGTATTGTGTCCAATTGTCCTACCGATTACGAATGCGATTGCCTCGGCCTCGGTCTCACGCACGGTTTTCGTGGTCGCTGTGCGGCGCTCGGCCTTATGCAGCATCTCGTGAGCGAGCTCATGAACAAGCGTGCTGAACTCGTCGGCTTCACCCTGTCCGGGGAGGATGGCGATTCTGCCTCCGTAGCTCGTTCCCAAGGCGGGAGCGATGCTCTCCTTGAACTCAAGCTGGATGCCCTGGGCGAGGATGAAATCGACTAACCGCTCCCGGGACTTGCCCACATCGCCCGTGACGCGCCCGGACAGTTCGGGAAGGTCCTTGCCTTCAGTCTGCGAAACATCGAACACGTAGGCGGACCGAAAGCCAAACAAGATGGTTCGGTTCTGATCGCGATTTCCCTTCTCGGCTTCGGCGTCCTTCTTGCGATGAACACCAATTACAGGAGCGAGGATGCGAATGCCCCGCTCTACCTTTTTGACCTTGCGGCCCAGCTGGTTCCAAGCATGAAGTCCAGCAACACGAGTTGCATTAGGGTTCTGCCGTGCAATCTCAAGGATGTTGCCGAAGCTGTAATTGTGAAAGCGCCCCATAGCCGTGAGGTATGCGGTGAGTCCTTCTGAGTGTCCCTGCTCCAACTGCTCGATGAGAGTTTGGACGCTGGCTGCGATAGCCTCTTTCGCTGTCTGTTGCTTTGGCTGCTGCTGTTTGAGGTCTTGTGTGAATGGGGTGACAGTGGATGCGACGTTGACAGTTGTGGTATTCATGGTGTTTCCTCCTTGGCCTTGGCCGTTGCTTTTCATGCCATGCGTGGCGTGTACCTACATGCCGAACGCCTCCTGGCGAAGGCGGGGTAGCAAGGTGCAGGGGAGGGGTCTACCCACCCTTGGAGAGGGAGCCAAAGGCGGAACGGAAAGGGCGTAGCGCAGCGGAGGTCTGCACAAGCGAAGCGCGGAAGACTGGGGAAGCCCTTGCGCCGCGCGAGGGCAGCGCCCTTAGGAAGGCTTGGTTTCCTTATTCGGGCTCAAGAGCGCATGAACTTTAGGGTCGGCGTTGCGGGCAGGAACGGGCCCGCGGAGGTAGGAAGCGGAGAATCGCAGGATCGCAGCGCGGGAGGAGGCCTACTCCCGCAAACAGTGACACCACTGGCGACACAAATACATCGCGATGCAATGATCGATTTGAGTCGTCTCTCTGGGATTGTCTTTCAACGTGTGACGAACTGGCCTGCCCGATCTTTTGAACCAGATTGTTTGTTAGTGTAGCGCAGCTATTTCTGAGTTCAGATAGCTGCCATTTGGGGAGTGGGGATGGCCTGCCCGATCTTTTGAACCAGATTGTTTGTTAGTGTAGCGCAGCTATTTCTGAGTTCAGATAGCTGCCATTT
>JALYVA010000108.1 GCA_030853485.1 Acidobacteriota bacterium | reverse complement strand
CGCGCCTCGGCTGCGGGCGCGAGCCTGGGAATGTGGCGCTACGCGTCTGTGCTGCCGGAGGTCGAACCGGTCACGCTGGGCGAAGGCTGGACGCCGCTGCTGCAGAGCAAACGCTATCCCGGACTGCTGATCAAGGAAGAAGGAGCAAATCCTACGGGGACGTTCAAGGCGCGCGGGCTTTGTCTGGCCGTGAGTATGGCAAAACACTACGGGCTGCGGCATCTGGCTGTGCCAAGCGCGGGAAATGCGGCTGGAGCGCTGGGGGCCTATGCGGCTGCGGCGGGCATTCAGGCGCACATTTTTATGCCGCAGGATGTGCCGCTGGCGAACTATCTCGAAGGCATTGTCTATGGCGCCGATGTGACGATGGTGAACGGGCTGATCTCGGACTGCGCCCGGATAGTGGCGGAGAGAATCAAGACGCAGCAGGAAGTGGGGCTTGCGGCCAGCCAGGTGTGGTTCGATATCTCCACGCTGAAGGAGCCGTTTCGCGTGGAAGGCAAGAAGACGATGGGGTACGAACTGGTGGAGCAGCTGGGGTGGACGTATCCCGATGCGGTGTTCTACCCGACCGGCGGCGGGGTGGGGTTGATCGGGATGTGGAAGGCGTTCGAGGAGATGGAGCAGTTGGGCTGGGTGAGCGGAAAGCGCCCGAAGATGTATGCGCTCCAGGCGAGCGGCTGCGCTCCGGTCGCGAAGGCGTTCGAGCAGCAGCACCCGGCCAGTGAGTTTTTTGCCAATGCCGTGACCTTCGCTGCTGGTCTGCGCGTGCCGAAGCCGTATGCCGACGCGCTGATCCTGGATATTGTGCGTGCATCGGGCGGAGAAGCGATCGCTTCGCCTGACGAACAGATCCTCGACAGCATTCTGGACTGGGCGCGGGCTGAAGGGATCTTTCTTTCGCCTGAGGGAGCTGCGGCGACTGCGGCGTACGACCAGTTGCTTGCCGCGGGTCGCCTCCAGTCCACAGACAAGGTTGTGCTGTTCAACACCGGTGCGGGGCTGAAGTACGTGGATGTCGTGGCGGAGGCCATGCATCTGCGCAGGCCGGGAAGTTTGCCAACAAGTATGCCCGTTGGAGGCATCATCACGCCGCAGTAAGGAGCGGGTAGGGATGGTCGCAGGGTGATCTTTCGCCACTGACACCCTTCTCGACTACGGACGGGGTGATCTGTATGGCGACTGAACCTGCGCAGCGCGTCCTTACGCAAGACTGCCAGGTGTTGCTTGGCGGGGGACGAACAATGCCAGGCAACGGAGATCCTCTTTGCGAGGATGATCGCTGGAAGACCCGCGGTAGATCCGTTGGTGGACGACAACCGGAAACGCTCGCTTAGTGCAAAAGATCGTTCAGACGTGGTTTTCGCCGGGTTCGTCCGCGATTCCTACCACGCTCAGCATGCGTCCGGTGTTTCCGGATTCGGCGCGGTGAGAGAAGAAGCGAAGCTGGCCGCGGGCGTCGCGGGAGCATGCCGTGCAGGCATTGAGGACGGTAATCTGCGCGTCGGCAAGGCCCGCATGGAGGAGTTGCAGGCGATTCGCCTCCCAGAGGTCGAGATGGATTCTAGCGAGAGGCTGTTCGGGAGCGGAATGCAAATGCTGGGCGGACCGCCAAGGCTGGGGTGTGCTGACTGGATGGAATAGCGCTCCTGCGTAGTTGAACTTCGAGGCGACGGCGGCGCGGACCTCTTCTCCGACGGCATAGCAGCACGGACCGATACTGGGACCGATGGCGGCAATCAGGTCTTCGCTTTTTGAGCCGTAGTTCTGCTGGAGTCTTGCGATTCCATCTTCTACGATGCCGGCGACGGTACCTCGCCAGCCTGCGTGAAAGGCTCCTACGATTCTTTTTTTCGTGTCAGCTACAAGCACCGGGACGCAGTCTGCGGTGCCCGCCGCGAGGAGGATGCCAGGAAGATTGGTGATAAGGCCATCGCCTGTGAGCACAGGCTTATCTTCGGGTTTTGTCAGCATTTCCGCGGTGTCTGTAGCGCGGAGCTCGTGAATGATGGCGGAGTGGACCTGTCGCATGCCTACCAGAGCGTAGGGGGCAGTGCGGCTCGCCTGTTCACTACAGCAGAGAGGAAGAGTTGGCGGTTGCGGCAAACCGAGGCGGGCTCGTCTTCCTGTGTCCAGCCCAGGTTCAAGCTGTTGCCCCCGTACATGGACGAGGTGCCCCCGGCGCGGGAACTGAATCCGTAGAGGAGCCACGCATGTTGTTCCCAGGACGGAATTCGGAGTACGTCGATTCCTGTTACGGCCTGGGTCATGAGATCCATTCTAGAGTTCTGCATCTCCAGTGTGGTGCTTTCGTCTGAGATGATTCGCCAGCGGACCTCATCTGGAGGTAGCAGATCGCTCGGCTTCGCGACTCTCCGGTCATGAAGACCAACTCTTTTTGGCATGGACCCGTAAGCCGGCGCAATCACGCTTTGCTCAACTCTGCTGTGAGTGTTTCGCGATGGGTGAGGGCAAGGACATCCAGGCCAGTGAGAACTTTTAAGTAAAAGAGGAGGGCTCCGACGGCGAGCATGAGGAGGGCAGGAACCATGAGCCAAGGACGTTTGAGTGCGTGTGCGGCAGACACCACGGCACAACCGACGCCGCTCGAGAGCAACATGACACCGAGGGAGATGAGGGCGCTGAGTGGAGAGGTTTGCTTGCGGCTGATTTTCGAGAGGTCAATCTTCTTCGGCGCGGTGAGGGAGCGCAGGTTGCCGATGGCCGTGTTGATCAACGCCGCGAAGGAAAGCCAGCACACGGTGGCGAGCGTGGTCCGCAGCGATGGCGTGCTTGCGGTAAACGCGACGACGAGATAGATCAGAAAAAGTTCGATGAGGTTGAGCGTAAAGCCGATGAGGTTTTTTGCGAGGAAGACGTCGCGCATGCGGGCGGGTGCGAAGAAGTAGAACTGAATGCCGGCGCCATCCATGCCCAGGTTGTTGTACGAGAGGATGGCTACGCCGAGGACGGAGTAGGCCACCGCGGCGGGAAACGTAAAAGCGCCGAAGCGTCCGCTCGCGCCAATGCGTCCCGCGAAGAGGAAGACCATAAAGATGGGGGCGAAGAAGCCGTAGAGCTGGTTGGTATTGCGGCGGAGGCAAAGAAGCTCCTTGCGCAGGCAAGCGGCGAGTGCAGGGCTTATGCCGAAGGGGTTGCTTCTGTCGGCGTGGGCTGGAGGCGGTGGGGTGGTTATATTCGGCCGGGGGAAAACGCGCTTCTTCGTAAGCTGCTCGCTGAGATTCTCGCCCCTGAATTCGCGCCGCATGCGCTGCGCATACACGGCCAGAAAGAGAGCGCCGCAGGCCAACAGACCGCAGAGCGAAGCGGATGCTGGAGCGAAATGTTTCTGGTCGAAAGCTGCGATGGAGCTTGCGGTGAGACCTGGCGGCAGGAGCGTTGTCGCGGGCTGGAGTCGGTGGAAGATTCTGAGCAGGAGGGGGAGGTGGCTGGCGCGGTGGTGGTTATTCTGCAGGCCGGGGTTCAAGGTGACGTTGAGGTATTGAAATCCGAGTGAGACAAGCAGGCCGAGACCGGTGAGCAGTTCGCGGGCCCGGCGGGTGGAGAGCCAGCGGTCCACCCAGGCAAAGACCATACGCGTGAGAAGGATGTTGGCCATAGCGAATACCGCGAGCAGGAGCGTAGCCCAGGGCAGCAGTGCGGGCTGCGCGATCCCTATGCCAATGTCGGCGGAGATAAGCGCCAGTGTTCCGATGACGGTGGAGGCGCTAAGCAGGCCGAAGAAGAGGCGGGTAGCGAGATAGCGAGGAAAGCTGACCGGAAATCGGAGGATGCTGTCGATGTCGAAGCTTTGGCCGGGAGGTGCAATGTTGATGCTGACAATGATCCAGAGGGCGAAGATGCTCCATGTGAGGGCAGGAAGCATTTGCAGGTGGTGAGTGTAAAGGATGGAATAAGCGGCAAAACCTGCTCCTACTATAGGGCCGAGAGCGGCGATGCCGATGACGGGGAGAAAGACAATGCGCGCGGTCAGCTCACCAACACCTCCTTTACGGCGGAAGGCGTTGCGAAAAAGACACCAGCGGAGTTGAGCAAGGGCAGCGAATTGTGCGCGGCTTTGTGCGGGGGTCCAGGAGGGCGGAGGGTGGTCTGTCATCCGAGCCATGAGAGTTCCTGCACCGGATGGTTTGCTCCGGCTTCTTCGCCGATGATGTTGAGAAAGATTTGTTCCAGGGTGAATGGGGTGTGGCGTGCGGTGGTGTTGTCGAGTGGAGTGCGTGCGTAGACCCCGGCACGGAGTTCTTCGAGCGAGCCGTTGGCGATAAGCTGGCCTTTGTCGATGATGGCGATATGCGTGCAGAGACGCTCGACGATTTCCAATACATGAGAGGTGAGGAAGATGGTTCCTCCGCGTGCAATCATTCGTTGCAGCATGGCCTTGAGGGTACCGGATGCGATTGCATCGATACCTTCAAAGGGTTCGTCGAGGAAGAGCACGCTGGGGGCGTGAATGACGGCTGCGGCAAGGGCAAGTTTTTTTTGCATGCCGTGGGAGAAGTAGCTGATGAGCTTGCGGCGTTGGTCGGCGAGACCCATGAACTCGAGCAGCTCGGTCGTTCGAGCGATTGTGGTGAGGGCGTCAAGGCCGTACATGCGTCCGACAAAGCGAAGGTATTCTCCGGCGGTGAGACGGCCAAAGAGTGCGAGACCTTCGGGAACGACGCCGATCTGGCGCTTGACCTCGACGGAGTTTGCGGTCGCGTCTAGGCCGAGAATCTGGATGGAGCCAGAGGTGGGAGCGAGCAGGCCGGTCAGCATTTTGATGGTGGTGGACTTGCCGGCGCCGTTCGGTCCGAGAAACCCGAAGAACTGGCCGGGGGTGACGGTCAGGTTGAGATCCTTGACGGCGGTGAAGTCGCCAAAGTTACGGGTAAGTGCTGTGGTGGAAACGGCGGGAGGCATGTTTGGGAAGCATACCTCAGGGATTCACGGCACCGATTTCGGCGCTAGGGGGGAATGTAATCCCGGTCTAATTGATGGCCTAACCGGGAAAGCGCGAGCCGCGGGAGAGTTGGTGCCTGTACTTGGTATACTTAAGGGCTGCCGCCTTGTGTCGAATGGAATGCGCGGTGTGGGTTGCAGGGCAGGACCGGACGATCGAGTGAACGGACTGCAGAACGGGTTCTGGATGAGCAACATTCTCGAGACGATTCAATCTCCCTCCGATGTTAAGAAGCTGACGATTCCTGAGCTAACGCTTCTGGCAGAGGAGATTCGCGCACGGCTGATTGTCGGCGTTGCAAAGACGGGCGGCCACATTGGACCGAACCTGGGTGTGGTCGAACTGACCCTGGCGATGCACTATGTTTTCGAAACGCCGAAAGACAGCTTTGTCTTCGACGTGAGCCACCAGGCGTATGTGCATAAGCTGCTGACAGGCCGGGAGAAATTATTTCATACGATTCGGCAGCCGGATGGGCTAAACGGCTTCATGCTGAGGACCGAGAGCGAGCACGACAGCTATGGCGCGGGACATGCGGGCACGGCGTTGAGTGCTGCCCTGGGGATGGCGGTGGCGCGGGACATGTCTGGCGGCAGCGAACACATTGTTGCGCTGGCCGGGGACGCGGCGTTTACGAATGGGATCTCGTTTGAGGCGCTGAACAATATTGCGGCGCAGACCAAGCGGTTGATTGTTGTGCTGAACGATAATGCCTGGTCGATCGACAAAAACGTCGGCGCGATTGCGGAGTATTTTCATAAAATCGTGACCAATCCGACGATTTCGAGTCTGCATGATCGCGCAGCGGACCTGCTGGAACGGTTTGGCGGCAAAACGGTGCGGCACGTGGCGCGAAAAGCGGAAGAGGCGGCGAAGGGGCTGATCGGCCCGGGTATGTTGTTCGAAGAGTTTGGGCTGAGCTACTTCGGGCCCATCGACGGGCATAACCTGCCGCTGCTGATTGAAACTTTCAAGTTTTTGAAGCAGCAGAACAAGCCAGTGGTGCTGCACGCGATTACGCAAAAAGGGAAAGGGTTTCAGCCTGCGATTGAGAAGCAGAAGAAGTTTCATGGCCTTGGACCGTACAACGCGGAGACGGGGGAGACCAAGCCTACGGGGCAGAAGACGTACTCGGAAATTTTTGCTGAGTCGTTGACGAAGCTGGCGAATGGGAATGACAAGGTGGTGGCGATTACGGCGGCGATGCCGAATGGGACGGCGCTCGATTTGTTTCGTCCGCATCATCCCAAGCGTTATTTCGATGTAGGCATCGCGGAGGAACACGCGGTGATCTTCGCTGCGGGCATGGCGACCAAGGGATATAAGCCGTTCTGTGCGATCTACTCGACATTTCTGCAGCGTGCGTTTGATCAGATAGTACATGATGTATGCCTGCAGAATCTTCCGGTGGTGTTTTGCATGGACCGCGGCGGTTTGAGTGGAGACGATGGCCCGACGCATCATGGCTTGTTCGATATCAGCTACCTGCGCAGCGTGCCGAACCTGGTCCACATGGTTCCGAAGGATGAGGATGAACTGGCGGACATGATGTACACCGCGATGCTGCATGCGGGGCCGAGCGCGATTCGATATCCGCGTGGGACTGGCCCGGGTGTTCCGGTTAAGGAGCAGCCGGTGTGTCTTGAGATTGGTAAGGCTGAGGTGGTGCGGGAGCCGAAGCAAGCGGATGTGGCAATCTTTGGGCTTGGCGCGATGTTGCCCGAGGCTCTGCGTCTGGCGGAGATGCTTGACAAGGAGGGTTTTCATGCGGCGGTGATCAACCCGCGATTTTCCAAACCGGTGGATCGGGAGTGTGTGGCGAGCTTCGCGGCCAGATGCGGGCTGGTAATTACGCTTGAAGATCACGTACTGGCAGGAGGCTTTGGTTCGGCCGTGATGGAGACGATGAACGAACTTGGTGTGCAGGCGCCTTTGGTTCGCGTGGGCTGGCCGGACGCCTTTATCGAGCACGGAAAGGTGGAGGCGCTTCGGGAGAAATACGGATTGACCGCAGAGGCGGCTTTTGAGAAATCACGACCTTATTTAAGCAAGATGATGGACCACGCGTTGGCGAAGCATTCGTAGATTCCGCCGTGCTGGCTATTACGGAGCGGGAGGATGGGTGCTTGATGCCTCCTTCGCTACACGCTCGATGCCTCGTCCGTCCCTGTGACCGACTTCCCTATAGTCCGAAATGAAGGCTGTCCGTTGTTCGACATCTTGCTTGACCCCACGAGACGCCGGTGAGGGCTCTGGTGTCAGGTTTGATTTCTGTAGTGGCGAATTCACTGCGCGCACAAGAGATGGGTGGTGTAGAGTTTGCCAATCAGAGACATGTCGCTCATCGTACACTTCACCTCTTTCCGCTGACCAGGAGAACGAACCGTTATAAATCGAATCTGGCCGTCTGCCTTGTTGCTGTTGCTTGGTTTTTCCGCTGGGGTCGCCGTTGTGTGCTCGCAGGAGCCCGCAATCCAGACGCAGCGCTTTCCGTAGTTTGAAAATGACAGTGTCCGCGTCTGGCGTTCTGTTGTACTACCCAGCGCTCCGCTGAACATGCACCGTCATGAGCATGGCCGCGTGATCATTCCGCTGCAAGGGGGCACGATGAACATCGTCCAGCAGAACGGGCCGACCGAGACGCATGTGTGGGATGCAGGCAAGGCCTACTGGCTGCCCGCCAACCCGCCTGGAACCGTACACGCAGACGTCAACGTCGGCACTAAACCGATCGAGGTGATGGTGGTCGAGGTCTAGTCCGCGAAGTAATCCCGACTCATGAGTGCTGCTCACAGCTGGAAAGACTTCTTCATCCACATCGCTACCATGATGATGTCGACAGTTTGCGGCCCGGCGAGAGGGTGTCACGGCGGGAGGTGGACTTCGGCTTTCTGTATAGGTGACAGAGGGCCACGCATTGTCTCGCGTAAAAATCCAGGAACTTATGAGTTTTGGGGAAGGGGCGGTCGCGGTGTGGGAGCGCGCTGACTCTATCGCTCAACCCTGACGTCCATTGTTCTGAGAAGCTCCAAGGTCCGCTTATGGCGGAAGGCGAAGATGCCGTGGAGCTGGCGTGCAAGAAAGACATGCTGGGCCAGGGCCCCCAATCTGCCAAATGGCGGTTCGTAATGCACCTCATCCGATACGAGGGTGGCCTTTGCGGATACCTCCGGGGAGGCGGAGCCGCACTGCTGGGTGACCGTGTGGCAGTGGTGCCAATAGGCGAACGGGCCGCGAAGCTGCGTGTCGCAGAATCGCTGGTTCCAGACGAAGTCGGAGATCTCTGCCTGCCAGGAGAGTCGGATGGGCGAGAGAGGTACAGGACGGAAGCTGAGGGTGATGCGTGAGCCGTTGCCCGCTGCAGCGCGGATGCCGGCGGAGGCGTTTGGGGGTGATTGTGCCGCGATGAGGTTGGCTTTGTCGATGCGTGCCTTTTGCCACGAAGGCATGAGGCGAGGAAGATTGTCGGGGTTGCTGAAGAAGGCGAAGACTTGCTCGATGGGGTAAGGAAGCAGCTGTTCGGCGTGGAAAGAGTAGCGCATATTCTAGTTAGAGATGGGAGATATGTTGCGGGTGGCTTGTTCCTGTACTCACGGTACATTGCGGGAGAGCAGAGGGGATCTATGTGGAAGTGCGCGCGAGCTGATAAGACAAAAAAGAGGCGCCCTTCGCAGGGCGCCTCAGACACGACAGAGGACGCTGGTTAGTTAGGCATGAGGACGGTGTCGATGACATGGATGACTCCGTTAGACTGGAAGACATCGGCAGTGGTGACTGTGGCCATACCGCCCTTTGCGTCTGTGAGCATGATTTTGCCGCCGGACATGGTTGCGGTGAGATCTTCGCCCTGAACGGTCTTAAGAGTGGCCTTACCGCCGCCCTTCTTGATCATCTTCATCAGTTCTTTGGAACTGATTTTCCCGGGAACGACGTGGTAGGTAAGGATCTTCACCAGAGTGTCTTTGTTCTCAGGCTTGACGAGCGTGTCGACGGTGCCCGCGGGGAGCTTCGCGAACGCGTCGTCAGTGGGCGCGAAGACGGTGAATGGGCCGGCGCTGTTGAGCGTGTCGACGAGGCCGCCCGCTTTGACAGCTGCTACGAGGGTCTTGTGGATAGGCGAATTGACCGCATTCTCAACGATGGTCTTGTTGGCGAACATAGGTGCGCCGCCGACGTCGGGATCCTTTTGCGCATGCGCGCTGAGTGAGGTGAAGGCCAAAGCGGCTACAGCGAGTGCGGCGAGGAGAGTCTTCTTCATGGTCTTTCATCCTTTTTGGTGCTGATGTTTGGAATGCGTGTCACCCCGCTTATCTCGAGTAAAGCTTGTTCAGGGCGCTCATAAGCATCTACGTGCGTCCGCTGCGAGTGGATTGGTGTCGACGTTGTGGGATGCGGCGATTCGATCTCGAAAGATGCGGTGCTGTCGGCTACTCGGTCGAGTCGGCCGGCTTGTTGGTCTTACTCCAACCTCCGCAGGGATCGACGTTGACAATTTCACTAGCTCCTCGTCAACTTGTGTCAGAGCCGATAGAAACAGGCGAGGTGAAGGTTGTATGCAGGAACAGACGGCGGTCGTTCCCGCCCAGCATAGGCGCGACCATGGCCTCTTCTTGATCGGGCTCTTCAAACTTGGCAAGGCGATCCTCTTCTTTTGTCTGGGCGGTGGAGCGATTCATCTGCTGCACAAAGATCTCGGTGACGAGGTGATGCGGTTGGCGACACGGTTGCACCTCGACACGGAAAGCCGATTCATCTCCCTCGTGATGGAAAAGGTCGGCCTGATCGACGCACATCGTCTGAGGCAGATCAGCTTTGCCACCTTTGGCTACTCTGCCGTGGCGCTGACCGAAGGCTGTGGGCTTCTCATGGAGAAGGTGTGGGCCGAGTACCTGACCCTGATTCTCACGATCTCGTTGCTGCCCTGGGAACTCTATGAGATCTGGCGGAAGCCGGACTGGCTTCGCTTGAGTCTGCTCGTCGTCAATGTAGCTGTGGTGGGATATTTGATATTGCTGAGGCGGCACAGAGCGCAACAGCGGACGTAGGTTTCGCTTTATTTTCGCCTATCAGAAGCGTTTGCACCCTGCAAGCGGCTCTCGAGCGCGGAACCTAACAACTAACTACCAGATCTTGTGGGTACCGTCGGTGGTTCCCCTAGAGGCTGAGTTTTCCACATCCCTTTTTGGGAAATGCAGGTATTTGCACAATTTAGCTCTTTACAGGGCGTGGTGCCTCGGCGACGATGGTGGAGCGAAGTAGAGGATTTTGGAGTTTTGTGGAAGCAAACCTCCTCAATCACCGCTTGATTCTACCCAGCACGCGGTTGTTTTGGCAGGAAGGGAATCGAGCCAGTCATGTTTCGCGGAAATCACCCAACGCGCGTGGACGAGAAGGGCCGGCTGAAATTGCCGGCTGAGTTCAAGCGCCGGATGGATGAGTTGTACGGTCCGCAGTTCTACATCACGAGCATGGATGGCAAACGGGCCCAGATATACCCGCTGAAGGAGTGGGAGAAGATCGAGGATTCCATGGCGAAGATGTCGCCTATGGATCCAGTGCGGCGGAAGTTTCAGGATGTAACCAACTTCTACGGCCAGATGGCGGAGATGGACGCGCAGGGTCGAGTGTTGATTCCGCAACAGCTGCGGGAGTCGGCGAAGGTAGCGGGCGATGTGAACGTGATGGGCGCGCAGACCTGGCTGGATGTGGTGAATGCAGAGATGTTCGCTGCGGATATGAAGAAGGCCAGTGGCGCGGTGGAACTGACGGACGCGGATTTGATGGCATTCGCAGAGAAGACGAAGGAATAAGTAACAGCGAGCAGCACGAGGGTTAGCCCCCAGGGGCAGCACAGAGGGCGGGTAGAGATGAAGAGTCCGCAACATGTGCCGGTTCTTTTAGAAGAAGCTTTGAAGTATTTGAATGTGCGTACGGGCGGCGTGATTTGCGATGCGACGCTTGGGCTGGCGGGGCACTCACTGGAAATTGCAAAAAGGCTCAGCAGCAAGGGCAAGTTGATCTGTTTTGACCGCGACCCAGAGGCGATGGAGGCGGCCAGACTGAGGCTTGACGCGCTGGCTGCCGAGCTTGGAGAAGAGATGCCGGAGGTGGTCTTTGAGCCAAGGGCGTTCTCGGAGGCGGTCGGCGTGATTCCGCCTGCGAGTCTCGATGGTCTGATTGCCGATTTTGGAGTGAGCAGCCTGCAGTTGGACGAGGCGCACAGAGGATTCAGTTTTCGGACCGATGGCCCACTTGATATGCGGATGGATACGCGCAGTGGGGAGACGGCCGAGCAAGTGGTAAATCAGGAAGACGAAAACGAACTCGCCGACCTGATTTACGAATTCGGAGAGGAAAGGAGGTCGCGGAGAATCGCCAGAGCCATTGTTAGGGCCCGGCCGATAACGACTACAGCGGAACTGGCTCGAATCGTATCAGCCGAGGCCCCACCAATGAAAGGCGAGAAGATCCATCCGGCGACACGCACCTTTCAGGCACTTCGGATTCGGGTGAATAACGAGTTGGGAGAGATTCAAACGCTGCTGAAAAGCGCGGGGTCTCTGTTGAAGCCGGGCGGAAGGCTGGTGTTGATCAGCTTTCACTCGTTGGAGGACCGGTTGGTAAAGGATGCGTTTCGCGAAGCTGGTCGAGACAAGATTTTTGAAGTGCTGACGAAGAAGCCGGTGGTTGCGGCAGAACAAGAGCAGATGAGAAATCCACGTTCGCGAAGTGCAAAGATGCGGGCAGCGCAAAAGATTTGAGGTTAGTTCTCTCTATTGCACTAGATTTGGTGCGATGTTTATAGAGGACAAGTGATCGGGCCGGGGTTGTCCCACCTTCTTTCAGGCGAAAGACAACTCAGCAAGACAAAGTCCCTTCCTCCATAGCGATCCCGGCCCGGTTCGTACATTGGCGGAGAGCGGCAAACGCTTTTCTGGTTTACAGGTCGCAGCAAGAGAGGTGCAGGATGGCAGCTTCGGTGATGGCGGGACAGCAGATCGAGATGATGGGAGCGCGCGTGAAGTCTCGGGGCCGCGCGGAGTCGTTGGCTGTGAGCAATCGCGAGTTATTCGAGGAGCAGCGCCGAGCACGTCGAGGTCCGACGCCCGAGGTCTTCTTCACCAAGCACATCGACAACAGCCGCATTGTTAAAGCCGATGACCCGGTTCGACGCCGCGAGATGCGAACCTTTACCGCAGTCATGAGCGTCTTGTTCCTTCTGGTGATGGTGTACGTGTGGCAGCATTTTTCTGCGATCGAGACCGGCTATCACGTTGAGGCGCAAAAGCAGCAGGTGGAAGACCTTCGCGAGCAGAATCGGCAGCTTCGGTTGAACGAGGCACAATTGACCGATCCGGGCAGAATCGACAAGATTGCGAAGCAGCTAGGACTGGATGCGCCTCAACCCGGTCAAGTGGTTCGGCCCGATGGCGGCGATCCGAATGGTGCGGTGTTGGCGCAAGCACTGGGCCCTGATGTAATGCAGATAGTGCAGTAGGCTATACCTAGAATCAACTCTCATCTGAAGCAGGAATGAACATGAACAAGGCGCCACGTCAGACGTTGACCGCTCCAATACGGAGGATACGGTTCGCGTATTTGGCGCTCTTTTTTATCGCCTGGACCTCTATTATTGTCGTGCGTCTGGGCTGGCTGCAGGTGGTGCGACACTCGGACTTTGTGCATCGCGCGGCGCAGCAGCAGCAGAGGACTTTTGAGGTCGCACCCCGCCGCGGCATGTTGTATGACCGTAACCTGCGCGAGCTTGCGGTGACGGTGCAGGTGGACAGCGTGTACGCCGTGCCATCTGAGCTTGGCGATAACAGGGCGAGCGCGGCCGAAATGCTGGCAGAAATTGTGCATGCCGATCCGCGAGACAATTTCACATCGAAGCAGCAAATGTTTTCGCGTTTCAGCGCTTCGAGAAATTTTGCATGGGTTGCACGCAAGATCGAGCCGCAGATTGCGGACCGCATTCGCGAGCTGAATCTGAAAGGGATCTATTTTCAGAAGGAGTTCAAGCGCTTCTACCCGGACAATGACCTGGCCGCGCAGGTGCTCGGATACGTGGGTACCGACGACGTGGGGCTGGGTGGACTGGAGCGTGAATTTGACGATGACATGCATGGTGCGCCCGGGCACATGTTGACGGCACTCGATGCGAAGCGGCATGTACTGGGCAGCGACGAGCAACAGCCGATGCCCGGGGAAAATCTTGTGCTCTCCATCGACGCCAACATTCAATACATGGCCGAGAGAGCGCTGGACGCGCAGATGGTGAAGACGAAGGCGCTGCACGGGACGGTGGTAGTGCAGGACCCGCATACGGGGCAGATTTTGGCGCTGGCGATCTCTCCGCGCTTTAATCCGAACGATCAGAGGCACATGGACGCGGGCGTGTTGCAGAATCTGGCCGTGAGCGATGTGTATGAACCCGGCTCGACGTTCAAGCTGGTGACATACTCTGCGGCATTGGACGGCGCGGGAGTACAGCCGACGGATTTGGTGGATTGCCAGGGCGGCGCGATGACGATGTATGGTCGAACGCTGCACGACGATCACAGCGATCGTTTTGGCGTGGTGACGGTGCAATATGCGCTCGAGCACTCGAGTGACGTAGGTGCGGCGAAGATGGCTCTGAAGCTGGGACCAAGCAAGTTCTACGGCTACATGAAGAGCTTCGGTTTCGGGGACCGGTCAGGTATCGAGTTGCCGAGCGAGACACGCGGTTTGCTTCGGCCGCCCAAAAAATGGGGGTCGACGAGCATTCTGTCGATGGCAATCGGACAGGAGATTGGCGTGACTCCAGTGCAACTGGTATCCATGGTGAGCGCGCTCGCGAATGGTGGAGTGTATATGCCTCCTCATGTATTGCTGTCGAGCACGGACGAGATGAAGGGCGATCCGAGATTGAAGCCGGCGGCGTTCCGGCCGGAGAACCAGCTGCCTGCGGTGCTGCCGGACGGGGCGCACCGAGTGATCTCGGAGATGACGTCGGCCAAGATGCGGAAGATGATGCAAGGCATCGTGGTGGAGGGAACGGGTAAGAAGGCTGCGCTCAATGGATACAGCTCGGGCGGAAAAACGGGGACGGCACAAAAGATCGATGTGGCGACGCATACGTACTCGCACACCAAGCTGGTAGCAAGCTTCGCGGGGTTTGCGCCGGTGAGTAATCCGGCGATCTCGATTGCGGTGGTGATCGATACGCCGCAGGGCACCGAGGCGGAGCGCTATGGTGGAGCGGCGAGCGCTCCTGTGTTCGCGCAGGTCGCGCAGGAGGTGCTGGAATATCTGGGCGTTCCGCATGACCAGCCGGTAAAGACGAAGCAGGAAATGCAGATCGCGCAAAAAGATGTTGTGGAGGACGTGCCTGCGGAGAGCACGGCGGATCTGACGGCGATGTTCGACGAGGTGAACGATCTTCCGGCGGACGATCCTCTGCGCGCGCCGGCGAACGCAGCGCCCACGGCCAACGCTGCCGCTGCGACATCCCAGGAGGGGAAGACCTCGGCTCCGGTGCCGAAAGTGCAGAAGCACGGAGTGATGGATCTGCTTCCAGCGAAGGTGCTGGCGGAGTTTCGCCGCGGAACTGGAGGAGACGGCGGGGATGGGTTAAGAGGCGAAACCACGGCAGTTCCGCAGACGAATTCGACTGCCGTACCGCCCAAGAACGCGGTGGTAGTAGACGCAAGATTGCGCATTCCTGTGCCCTCGTTTGAGGGGGCAGGGTTGCGGAGCGTGGTGGAGAGAGCGGACTCGCTTGGATTGAAAGTTCAGGTGGTAGGGAGTGGATTGGCTCGCGAACAAGTTCCTGTTGCGGGCACAATAGTTCTTGCGGGAACCGAAGTGATTGTGCGATTTACGCGGTGAAGGTGGACAGCGGCATAAAGGTTGCGCCTGCGCTAGCATCGGAAGCGATGAACTGGAAAGAAATATGTGCGGGTCTGGATGCGATGGAATGCCGGGGTGCCCCCGTCGAAGTCTCCGGAGTAGAGTATGACTCTCGCAAGGTGAAGACTGGCGATGTATTCATTGCCATGCGAGGCGGTGCGACAGATGGAAATCGCTTTATTGGCGCTGCTGTAGCCCAGGGCGCTGCGGCCGTCGTAACGGATTCGCAGGAGATCTACGCGCAGCTTCTGGCGGAAGCTCCTGCGCTCGGCGCAGCATTGGTGAAGAAAGGCCGCCGCGCTCTGGCGGAGATCAGCTCGATGATGTTGGGGCACCCCGAGCGTGCGCTCTCATTGAGTGCCGTGACGGGCACAAACGGTAAGACGACGACTGCTTTTCTGTTGGAGTCACTTCTGAAAAGTGCAGGCCGAACCTGCGTCTTGATCGGAACCATCGAGACGCATGTGGGCGACCAGGTGCGGCAATCGCCCCATACCACACCGGAGTCACGCGATCTGCTGGAGACTTTCCGGGATGGCATACGAATAGGCGCGAGTGAGGCCATTATGGAGATGTCCAGCCATGCCTTGGAGCAGGAGCGAGTCTGGGGCGTTCCTGTAGACGTGGCGATATTCACCAATCTGACGCAAGACCATCTCGACTATCACGGAAACATGGAAGATTACTTTCGCGCCAAGGCGAAGCTTTTCGAGGGAGTGGGAACGCCGCCGCCCAGGACTGCGGTGATCAATATAGATGACCTCTACGGAAACCGGCTGTCGAGGGTTTCTTCAGGATCAGAGTTGATTCGCTACGGGTTGCACGGCGGCGAGTACCGTGCGGAGGCTATCGAACTGCTGCCCGCTGAGAGTCGCTTTGTGTTCAAAACTCCGCAAGGCGATACGCCTGTACGTACGCCGCTACGGGGTAAGGTTAATGTCCTGAATTTTCTGGCTGCGGCCTGCGCTGCGCTTGCGCGTGGGCTAAGCCTGGAGCAGGTCGTCTCCGGAATCGGTAGCGTGAGACAAGTGCCGGGCCGCTTTGAAGTAGTCGGAGGGCACGAGGGGATCACGGTAGTGGTGGACTACGCACATACTGAGGACGCGCTGCGCAACTTGATTGTGCTGGCGCGAGAGCTGGTGCAGGTGGGTGGTGGACGGGTGATCACGATGTTCGGATGCGGAGGCGATCGTGACAAGACGAAACGTCCCCGTATGGGCCGGGTCGCTGGGGAAAATAGCAATGTTGTTGTGTTGACCAGCGATAATCCGCGCAGTGAGGATCCGATGACGATCATCGAAGAAGCTCTCGCGGGTCTTCGGGGGACAAAAGTGCACTGTATTGTTGAGCAGGATCGCGCGAAAGCAATCAGGCTTGCGATTCTCGCGGCAGACGCGGGCGACATCGTCCTGCTTGCGGGGAAAGGACACGAGAAGGTACAAGCTCTCAAGAGTGGGACTGTACCGTTCGATGACGTTGCTATTGCGGCTGCAGTGTTGAAGGAGCTGAATTGAAGCTGACTCTTGGCCAGATTGCCGATTGGATCCATGCGGATGGGGAGTTCGATACCACGTACGAAGCTCTAGGGTATGGGATCGATTCTCGAACGATCGGGGCGGGCGAGTTGTTTTTCGCCGTACGTGGTGAGTGGCTGGATGGCCACGAGTATGTGCGGGCTGCGCTGAGCAACGGAGCGGCTGCCGCGGTGGTGAGTAACCGCTGGATTGTACCGGCAGAGGTGGATCAGTTACGCCTGCTCCGGGTGGCCGATGGGGAGGACTGCGTGTTACGCGCTCTCCAGCAGTTAGCGCACGCGGTTCGCCGAGCGTGGGGTGGACGGGTGATCGGGGTCACGGGGTCGGCGGGAAAGACCACAACCAAGGAAGCGGTGGCGCAGGTCCTGTCGGCACGATGCAAGGTACTGAAATCCGCCGGAAATCTGAACAATGGTTTTGGAATGCCCCTGCAGCTACTCAAGCTTGAGCGCGATCACGAAGTTGCTGTCTTGGAAATGGGAATGAATCACGCCGGGGAGATCGCTGCGCTTGCGAAAATCGCGGAGCCCAATTGGGCCGTCGTCTCAAACGTCGGTCCAGTGCATCTGGAGTTTTTTGAAGACGGTCTGGCGGGGGTGGCGCGGGCGAAGTATGAGCTGATCGAAGCGTTGCCGGAGGATGGTATTGCGGTCCTGAATTTCGATGATCCCTATGTCGCTGCCTTTGGCCGCACGCTTGGGAAGCGAGCTGTTTTTTACGGCATGGATGCAGGAGCGGAGGTTCGCGCAGTGCATGTCGCGGAGGCGGGGCTGGATGGAGTCGTCTTCACCGTGGAAGCGCACGAGGAACGAGCCAGCGTGCAATTGAACATGCTAGGCAGGCATAACGTCTCGAATGCGCTGGCCGCAATTGCGGTTGGTCTGCGCAGTGGTGTAACGCTCGAAGGATGTGCGACAGCGCTTGGCGAGTTGCGGGCCGGGGATAAGCGAGGCGAGGTTTTTCAAAGGCGCGACGCCACGGTAATCAACGATTGCTACAACTCCAATCCGCGCGCTTTGGATGCCATGGTTGACGCATTGCTCGCTACGGCGGGTCTAAGGCACATCGCGGTAGCCGGTGAGATGTTGGAGCTCGGCGACGGCTCCGAAACAATGCACGCGGCATGCGGCAGAAGGATGGCGGGGGCAGGGGTAGATATGATTCTTGGGGTTCGCGGCGCGGCCGAAGTGCTTGTCGAAGCCGCGATAGCTGCAGGGGCGCAAGGACTATTCGTTCCCACCCCTGAGGAGGCAGGGAAGTGGCTGCTCGATAATGTGCGTGCCGGAGACGTGGTTTTGCTGAAGGCTTCTCGGGGAGTTCGGTTGGAAAGGGCGCTGAGCGTTTTTACTGAGGGCGACGCGATAACGTCGCCTGGGAGTGAAGCATCTTAGACAATATGGCAAACGAGATCGCACGAAGTAGTCGCAAGAGAATTGCCGTCACGCGCAATGCTGTCCAGCAGGAAAGTCACGGCCAAGCTCCGAAGAAGCATGCCAAAAAAGCCGCCAAGCACGCGAGCAAGCACGCTGGAAAAAAGCATGCGAAGAAATCAATTAAGCATGAGCCATCGCAGCCCGAGGGCCTTAGGCATACAGACTCCGATGATTTGGGATTGATGACCGCGTTCCATCACATGCAGCGCGCGTCGGTTGTGATTTCCCTGATGGAGAAGGATACGGGCGAAGATCTGCGTGGCCTGCTGGAGCGCGGGGTAAAGCTCTATCGGAAATCGGTCGAGGGCAACGCCGGCAAGAAGCACGTTCTCCGCGCGATCGGTGTGTTGCGTGCGGCGGAGCATCTTTCGATGGCTGGCTTGTATGCGGCGCGAGCCAAACACAGACAGAAGGTGTCCTCACCCGGGCCGAAGTGGCTTGAGACTCTGATCGCGGAGACCGAGCACAGGCTACATGTAATCCAGGCGGAGGAACGCGGCAAGGGCGTCGATCTTTTCCCTGTAACGGTGGAACTTCTGCGACAGGCTGAAGATGCAGACCACGATGCACATCTTTCCTTTGAACTTGCAATGGCCGCCGATGCGCTTTGTTTTGCATTGGAGAACGGGCTCTGAAACCGTGCCTGCAGGGTTCGGAGGGATGTGCATTGGTACGTAGTCGATATAGGTGCTGAGTCCGATCCATGGGCTGTTAATATAGCCGTACTCGTAGAATGAGGACACATGCGCTTGCGGGTAAAGGCGGTTACGTTTTGCTCTATTGGCTGCTCTATCAGAAGCTCTTTCCTTATTTTCGGCTGTTTCGAATTTTCCGCTATCTAACCTTCCGAACCGTGTTTGCGAGCCTTACCGCGCTTTTGATCGGATTGCTGATCGGTCCGTTTGTCATTGAGAAGCTGCGCGAGTTTCAGATCGGGCAATACATCCGCGAGGAAGGGCCACAGTCGCACCAGAAAAAGAGCGGCACTCCGACCATGGGCGGGGTGCTGATCTGCATCTCTATTTTTATTCCTACGCTGCTGTGGTCCGATCTCTCGAACCCGTATGTCTGGCTGGTGATGCTCTCGACACTGGCCTTTGCAGCCATTGGATTCACCGATGATTACATCAAGGTGGTGCATCGCCGGAACAAAGGACTGACCGCGCGAGCCAAACTGGGGCTGCAATTTCTCGCCAGCGCGGCCGTTGCTAGTTCGCTCATTGTGATGGAGGTACGCGGCGGTTATTCCACGCGTCTGATGGTACCGTTTGCCAAGCGGTTCCGGCCAGACCTGGTGTGGGAGTGGATGGGGCACATTCCCCACATGCACTGGCTTGTTTTCGTGCCGTTTGTGGTTTTCGTCATGATCGTGGTTTCGGGCGCGAGCAATGCAGTGAATCTCACAGACGGCCTGGATGGTCTTGCGATTGGATGCACCATTATTGCCGCCGGTGCCCTCACCGTCCTGACGTACGTTAGCGGGCACGTCGTATTTTCCGATTACCTGGAACTCCAGCGTATGCCGATGGTGAGCGAGTTGACCGTCTTCTGCGGATCCATGGTCGGCGCCAGTATCGGGTTCCTCTGGTACAACGCGCATCCGGCGGAAATCTTCATGGGCGACGTGGGAAGCCTTGCGCTTGGCGGCGCAATCGGCACAGTTGCTGTCGTGATTAAACAGGAGTTGTTGCTGCCGTTCATCGGGGGGGTCTTCATTCTGGAGGCGCTGAGCGTGATGCTCCAGGTGGGAAGTTACAAGCTGCGCAATGGCAAGCGGATCTTCAAGATGGCGCCGTTACACCACCACTTCGAGTTGATGGGCTGGTCGGAGTCAAAGGTGATTGCGCGTTTCTGGATCCTTGCGCTGGTGTTTGCCCTGTTTGCGTTGACTACTTTGAAGCTGCGATGAGACCTTGGAGACATGATGGATTTGAAGAACAAACGGGTGTTGGTCGTCGGCCTCGGAAAGTCCGGTTTATCGGCTGCGATGTTTTTGCGGGAGCAGGGAGCACGTGTCACGGTAAGCGATACACGCAGCGCGACGGCGCTTGAAAAGGAGATCCCAGCTTTGCTGGATGCAGGAATCATGGTGGAGTCCGGAGGTCACGGGCTTCTGACCTTTCGCCGGCAAGACCTGATTGTGATCTCGCCCGGCGTGCCGATGGAGACGCCAGAGGTCAAGCAGGTTAAAGCGTTCGGTCTGCCCGTGATAGGCGAGCTTGAACTTGCGAGCCGGTATCTTCAGGGCCGTGTTGTGGCCATCACCGGCGCGAATGGAAAGACCACAACAACCACTCTGGTTGCCAAGCTTTGCCACGACAGCGGCATGACGACCCAGGTAGGAGGAAACATTGGCTTGCCCGTCATCAACCTGATCGCGGGCAGCACGTCCGAGACTGTGAACGTGCTCGAAGTATCGAGCTTCCAGTTGGAGACGGTTGAGCAGTTTCATCCGAGTATTGCGGTGATTCTCAACATCACGCCAGATCACCTCGATCGGCACGGCAGCTTCGAAAATTACGTCGCGGCAAAGCAGAGAATCTTCGCGAATCAAGGCCCGGGTGATGCGTTGGTGCTCAATGCAGACGATCGTGTGACGCAGATGTGCGCCGCACGGGCAAAGAGCGAAGTATTTTGGTTTTCTGCCACCAGGGCCGTGCGCCAGGGTACGTTCGTCCGGGACGGTGCAATCGTATGGGTTGGGAAAGAAGGTGGGGTCACTGAACCCATCATGCCGGTAACAGAGATACCGTTGAAGGGTGGGCACAACCTGGAGAATGTTCTGGCCGCGGTCTGCGTGGCGCGGCTCGCGTCCGTTCCTGCCGGCAGCATTCGCAGCACAGTCGCACAGTTCAAAGCCGTCGAGCATCGTCTTGAGTTCGTCAGGAAGATCGACGGTGTTGAGTTTTATAACGACTCCAAGGCCACCAACGTCGATGCGACGATGAAGGCAATTGCTTCGTTTACCGGAGGCATTCACCTCATTCTCGGTGGCAAGGACAAGGAGTCGGACTACAGCCGCATGACCGATCTGCTTAAGGAACGGGTGAAGGTTGTTTACACGATTGGTTCGGCTGCGGAAAAGGTTGAGCGGCAGCTACATGGAGTGGTGAAGATGAAGGCAGCGCAGACCATGCAGACCGCAGTCGCAGAAGCCGCGAAAGATGCTGTTGCCGGTGATGTGGTTCTGTTGTCGCCTGCGTGCTCAAGCTTCGACCAGTTCGATGACTATGAGCACAGGGGCAGGGTATTTCGACAGCTTGTCAATGAGCTCGATTGAGCACACAGCAGGGAAGCGGGAAGAGACGGCATGGCGAAGAGAGTAGGGGTGGACAAGTGGCTCTTCGGAGTGGTGCTTCTGCTGGTGCTGTTCGGGTTGGTGATGGTGTTTTCGGCCTCTGCCGTGATGGCGCAGTCCAGTCTTGGATCTCCTTATCCCTATGTTGCGAAGCAGGCGATCTGGGCAGTTCTGGGAGTCATCGCGATGGTCCTGTTGATGCAGGTCGACTATCGCAACTACAACAACCCCAGGATTGTGTTTCCCGCGATTGCGATCACGCTGCTGATGCTGATTGGCGTCTTTGCGATGAAGGACTCCCACGCAACCCATCGCTGGGTGCGGTTCGGCAACCTGTTCACCTTTCAGCCGTCTGAACTGGCCAAGCCTGTGCTGGTTCTGTTTCTCGCTTACTTTCTACAAACTCGGATTCACCAGATGGACGATTGGAAGGGAACGATCCTCCGCGCGGTGGCGATTCCGCTGGTGTTCACTGCGCTGATCTTGAAAGAGCCTGACCTCGGCACCGGCATGGTGTGCATGGCAGTGACTGCGTTGATGCTGTATCTTGCAGGGGCGCGGGCCCGGTACTTTGCTGTCGGCGCGGCGGTGGCCGCTCCGGTGTTGTACTTCATGCTCTTCCATGTCGCGTTCCGCCGGGCACGGATGCTTGCGTTCGTCAATCCCGAGGCCGATCCAAGAGGCAGCGGCTTCCACATCCTGCAGTCACTGATCGCGGTTGGAACGGGCGGCATTCGCGGGCTGGGACTGATGGAAGGGCGGCAGAAGCTGTTCTACCTTCCGGAAGTTCAGACCGACTTCATCTTCGCCAATGTGTGTGAGGAACTGGGTTTGATCGGAGCGCTTCTGGTCGTGGGTCTATTTGTCGCGCTCGGATATCGCGGGCTTCGCGCTGCGTACCTTTCGACCGATCCTTTCGCGCGGTTTCTCGCCTTTGGGATCACGACGGCGATCCTGATCCAGGCGTTCTTCAATATCAGCGTGGTGCTCGCGCTTCTGCCGACCAAAGGAATTCCGCTGCCGTTCATCTCTTCGGGCGGGACTTCGATATTTATTACGTTGGCCAGCATGGGTGTGCTGCTGAACATTACGCGCGAGATCGACTGAGGGTGGCCGGGCTGCGTGTGCTGATCGCGGGTGGAGGCACCGGAGGGCATGTGATTCCGGCGCTTGCCATTGCGCGGGAGCTGCGGGATGCGCATGGTGCCGAGGTGCGCTTTGTGGGTACCGAGCGTGGGCTCGAGACCCGGCTGGTTCCTGAGGCTGGCTTTCCGTTGGAGCTGATTCGCGTCGGGCAGTTGAAGGGTGTCAAGCTGGCCACACGGGTTCGCACGGTTGCCGATCTTCCGCTTGGACTGCGGCGCTGCCTTCGACTGCTGCGGAGCTTTGGTCCGCAGGTGGTGGTCGGCGTGGGCGGCTATGCTTCGGGGCCGGGAATGCTGGCCGCGTTGCTGATGCGGGTTCCTACGCTCGCGTTTGAACCGAATGCCGTTCCTGGGCTGGCGAATCGTCTGGTGGGCCGCCGGGTGAGTGCTGCCGCGGTGAACTTCGAGCAGACCCTGGGTTACTTCCGCAATGCGCGTGTGACGGGAACGCCGGTGCGGCCGGAGTTCTTTGCGAGTTCGCCCAGGGCCGGGGGTGCAGGCAGGCGGCTGCTGGTGTTCGGCGCGAGCCAGGGCGCGCGGGTGTTCAACGAGGCCATGCCGAAGATCATGGAACGGCTGATGGAGGCACTGCCGGACCTTGAGGTGGTGCATCAGACCGGAGGGCGGCATGGGCAGACGACGGCTGAGGCCTACGAGCGGGCTCAAGTCCGGACCGAACGGCTGCGCGTGACTCCTTATCTGGACGACATGGCGGAGCAGTTCGCGGCGGCCGACCTGATCCTGTGCCGAAGCGGTGCGAGTTCGGTGGCGGAGCTGGCGGCTGCGGGCAGGGCGTCGCTCCTGGTGCCGTTTCCGTTGGCGGCCGATGACCACCAGAGGAAGAATGCCGATGCGCTGGTCGCTGCCGGGGCGGCGGAGTTGATGGTGGAGGCGGAGTTGACCCCGGAACGATTGCTGGAGCGATTAGTTTCGCTGCTGAACGACGATGCTCGCAGAACGGCGATGGCGGCCCAGGCCCGGACCCTGGCGCATCCGGCGGCCGTCCGGGAGATTGCGGCTATGGCTGCCGCGCTCGCGGTGCGGTAGGCGGGCGGCGCAGAGCGCGGAAAGTATCTCATTGCCACAAGGTCGAGCTCACGGGCAGAACGAGCGAAGAGTCGCACCTGGAGAGCGCCCTGAAATCGGGTGATGGCTTCAGTACCCCCACCCCCCCGGGGGTTGGGGTACCTAAGTTGCTTGTTTACAATCACATCGCATTTTAGGCGCCCGCAAATTCTTCCATCTAAAGGGGTTACAGCTAAATTCGTCATTCCAAAAGAGATCCGTCGTTTAAGAAGAGACAGCCCCGGCTGGCCGGGGCTGTTTTTCTGTCTATAGCTTAATTATACACTACCAGTGCAAACTTCTGCGCCACGCAGATGTTGTTGATAGGAAAAGAGTAAAGCTGGTTCAGCGGCTGGACAAGCTTTTCCTGTGGAAAACTTTGCATCCGCTCTCTCGAGAGGGCTGAGGTCTGGGCCCTCAGCCCCGGACGAATGATGTGGGTGGCGTTACCGGTGGCCGCCTCCGCCGCCGTGAGATCCTCCTCCGGAGCTACCTCCCTGGGAACCGCCTCCACCGCCGCCGCGATATCCGCCCCCGGACGGCGCGCTCGGCGCGGCATGCGATCCGCCGCCGTAGCTGCCGGCGGACGGCGGGCTGGAATAGCTTCCGCGTGACGGACTGGGCTGGGCGTAGCTGGGCTGGGCGTAGCTGCGCGGTGCGTAGTTGGAGTTTGCCCCGTTGTACGAGTTATACGAGCGTGCGTTGCCGGCAGGATAATTGCTTGCCGGATAGTTGCT
>JALYVA010000089.1 GCA_030853485.1 Acidobacteriota bacterium | reverse complement strand
GTCCTCTATAACGGCAAACGCCGCAATGTAGTCATCGAAAGCAAACCCGAGTTCGCAATCGTAAGACTGAATGGCACCAAAACAAACTATCCGCTTGCGTGGGAAAGTATCTACAATGTCGCCGTTCAGCACCACGCAACTAACCTTCACCTCGAAGCCCAGGCCCTTCGAAAGCAGCAGAAAGCGCGAGGAATCAAGAAGAAATGACCGACGAGAATGAAAGAAGTACGAACGTCAACGTCGTATCTGTGCACACGGGGCGGCTTGCTTGATTGGGATTAGGAGCGTAACCGCCTTTCGTCAGGGCGCCTTTTTGATTCGCGGTTATTGAAATGTACATTGCACATTGCGCGACGTCAACTCAACTTAAAGCTGAGGGCATTTTATGCAACTTCCCGTGAACTCAACACCCGAACATTTTGTCGACGGCCAGCGAGCTGCTGACTTTCTGGGGATGCCACGCAAGACCCTCCTGAACCTCGCACGCCGAGGTTCACTCCCGGCGCATCCTCTTGGAGAGGGGATACGGCATACGTGGCGCTTTCGACTCTCCGAATTGGCTACCTGGGCGCAATCAAAAACGGTAGAATCAGGTAGCCACCGGGGTCGGAATGAGAGGGAATTCTCTTGAAACGACCACGTTATCAGCACGGCTTCTTTAGCCGTCATCAGCGCAGGAAAGGGCCAGAAGTCTGGGTATACAGATGGCGGGACATTGACGCCAAAGGCAAACCCAAGATGCGTGCTCTTGTAGTTGGCTCAGTGAAGCAGTATCCAACAGAAACAGCAGCATGGAAAGCTGTTTCGACACTGCGCCTCGACGTTAACCATCACACCTCGCGTCCCGAAGGCTTGCCGGAGACGTTCGAGCAATTGGCGGAGCATTACCGATTGATTGAACTGGACCTGGAGAAAACTTCCGAGCGTAAGGTCTACCAGACAAAACAGACCTACGGCATCTATCTGAAAGCGAGAATCGTTCCCCGATGGGGCGGCTATCGCATTCGAGAGATTAAAGCAGTCGCCGTAGAGCGGTGGCTTGGTTCCATCGACGATCTATCGAACGGGACCAAAGCAAAGATAAAAGGCATCATGAGCGAAGTCTTTCAACACGCAATCCGCTACGGCTGGCTCAACGATGGAGAGAACCCCATCTTTGCCGTTCGCCAGAGCACGAAAAGGGTGCGGGTCACGGAGCCGCTGGAAGCGGCGGAGTTCCGTGCGCTCATGTTGGAGTTGCAGCAAAAAATGCGCATCATCGGCATCGTGGCGGCAACGACAGGACTGCGCATCAGCGAAGTCTTGGGCCTGAAGTGGATGGACATCGATTGGAAAACTTTGCAGATGGAAGTCACCAGATCGGTCGTGGACGGAATCGTGGGGAAGTGCAAGACAGAGACCTCCCGCAGGCCGGTGCCAATCGACGAGTTCATTACTGCTGAGTTGCTGGCATGGAAGCAGGAGACCTGTTACGCAGCGCCGGAGGATTGGGTCTTCGCAAGCGAAAAGGTTCAGGGAAGAATGCCTCCCTGGGCTGACACCTTGCTGGACCGTTTCCTGCAACCCGCCGCCAAGCGGGCCGGGATCACGAAATGGGTGGGATTTCACACCTTCCGACACACCTACTCAACGCTGCTCAAGGCGAATGGGGAGGATGTGAAAGTGGTGCAAGAGCTAATGCGCCATGCCAACATCGCCACAACGATGATCGTGTACACGAAAGCCCTCACTCCCGCCAAGCGGGAAGCGCAGAGCCGGGTGGTTGATGTTCTTCTGGATCGTTCGAGGAACGTAGAAAGTGCTGCGGAACACGCTGCATGAGAACCAACGTATCGAAAGCGTATCGCGTTTTTTCTGCTGATTCGCTAACTTATTGAGTTTATTGGTGGACCTGGTCGGGATCGAACCGACGACCTCTTCCATGCCATGGAAGCGCGCTCCCAGCTGCGCCACAGGCCCACACTTGGGGCAGAGACTTCCTCTATTCTGGCCGACTGCAGGATATTAGTCAACAATCCGGGGAACTTATCTCCTATCCCCCGGTGTCTAATACAGCAGAGTGAGCGAGCACTCGGGTCGCCGGCGACGCAATTCTCCTCAGCTTCAGGGCTTTTCGCATGCCCAGGCAGTTGCAACAGGTTTCACCAAAGTCGTACTGTAGAGGACACCCGATATGCAGGCGGGCACAATAGTGGGCAATTTAGCAACCGCAATAGGCATTCCGATTGAAGACGCAGCTCTGGTTGCCGAGCTCAAAGCAGGCTCCGAAGAAGCGTTCGCGATTTTAATCGCGCAGTACCATCAGCCGCTCTATTCCGTCATTGCTCGCAGCCTGAACAACCCCGACGACGCCGCGGATATCACCCAGGAAGTCTTCATCAAAGTCTTTCGGAATATCCGCGGATTTCATGGCGAAGCCAGCCTGCGCACCTGGCTCTATCGCATCGCGCTCCACGAAGCTTCGAACCAGCGGCGATGGTGGTCCCGCCACAAAAAGCAGGAAGTCACCATCGACTCGCCCATGGACAGTGACGACGAGGAGCATGAAGGTACGTCCTTGTCCGCCACCTTGGCTCACGGCGGCGATTCTCCCTTCGATCAAGCTGCGCAATCGGAGATTCGCGAGCGCGTCGAATCTGCGCTACGGCAACTGCCCGAAGCCTTCCGCACTGCCGTCATCCTGCGAGAGATCGAAGGTTTCTCCTATGACGAGATTGCCGAGATCCTCAACGTCAATCTGGGCACTGTAAAATCCCGTCTTACCCGCGGCCGCTCTGCCCTTCGTGCCATTATCGAAAACGAAAGTTTATCGGGCTCCAGAAATCCTGCTTCGTATGCCCTCCTGGAGACATCTATTGGAGTATCTCAGACCTGCACGGGGAGGACAAAGCCATGACCCCGGGAAATCAACTCAGGCCCACGGCGGCAGAAAGCCTTTCTTCCGAAGCTTTATGTCAGAAACTCCGCTCTTCCTTTTCAGCCTACCTTGATGGCGCCATCAGCGGGAAGAGGATGCAAGAGATTAGTCTTCACCTGGAGGGCTGCCCGGTTTGCGACCGTGAGTTTACGACGATGCGAATCATGCAGCACTCGTTAGGTTCGCTTGGTCCAGCCAAACCCCCCGCCAACCTTGGCCTCAAGCTTCGGGTTGCTATTTCGCACGAACAGGCAAAGCGAAGAACCAGGTGGTTCGACTCCCTCGGGCTGCGTTGGGAAAACTCTATCCGCCCCATGCTCGTGCAGGTCTCAGCGGGCTTCGCCGGCGCAGTGGTGTTGGTCGGTGCAATCGCGTTGTTGCTTGGCCTTTTCGCTGCGCCAGAACCGGTAATGGCGAATGACGAACCCCTGGGCGCCATGACCTCGCCCCATTACCTCTACTCTGCCGTGAATCCGCGCCCGATCATCGATCACGACGCTCCTATCGTGGTTGAAGCGTACATCGGAGCAGACGGCCGCGTGTACGATTACAAGTTAGTCTCCGGCCCCATAGACCCCACCGTGCATAACCAGGTCGTCGATCAACTGCTGATGAGCGTCTTTGAGCCTGCGAGCGTCTTTGGCGCACCCGTACGGGGCCGCGTCATCCTTACCTTTTCCGGAATTTCCGTCCACTCATAGGTCCCCGGCCAGACCCGCGCTTTGCCATCAGGCCCTTCGCTCGCCTACACTGCACCAGAGCGTCGAATCTATCGTGTTGCCTTTATTCAAGTCGTCCACTATGCCCCACCGGTCTTCGCCTGCCCGTCTTCTCCTTGCAGCCGTTTTGCTCTCCTGCTCCGTCGCCGCACAGCTTTCCGCACAAACCGCAGACCAGACCGACTCATCGAGCAGCAGTATTACCGACACGCCACCGGCACCGACCAAAGACCGAAACACCAAGCCCGCACCTCGGATTCCCCAGCCGGAAGCAGGCGGCTCCGCAATTACGCTCGAAACCAGCGAGCCTCTCTTCGACATAGCCGCCGCCCTCAACGTCTGCGGCTACGACGCCGATCTTGCTGCCTCCAGCCCCGTCCGCCTGAAGATTCGCGAAGAACTCAACGCCCAAATTGCGGCGTCAGCGCCCGCGCGTTCCAGTCGCGATGCCCTTTGCACCTACGTCCGCGAGCACAAGCTCAATGACAGTAGCCTCACCCTCGCCCAGTACATCTCGCTCGCGCTCTATCTCTCACCGCCGCCCGAGCTCACCCCCACCGTCGACGAAACCGGGCTCCCGCCGGATTCCACACAGGTCGTCAACATCCTTCCCCTGCTGCGCACCTTCGGCTCCGACGTGCATCTTCACTCCATATGGATCGCCCATCGTCCGGAGTATGAAGCGCTCGTCGCCCGTGTCCACGATCCCGTCACCAAGATGATTCTGGACACCAACATCTATCTCCGCATGCCGGTCAGCAGCTATGACGGCCGCCGTTTCCTGGTTCTACTCGAACCCATGCTCGCTCCGTCCGCCACCAACGCACGTATCTATTCCACCGACTACATCGTCGTCGCTTCCCCGGCCGCCAATCCCCCTGCCGCTATCCACATGCACGACGTCCGCCACATCTATCTTCACTATGAGGTCGAGCCCCTCGTCTACGCCCGCGCCACTGCGATGGAACGTCTGCAGCCGCTCTTGAAAGCCGTTCAAAACGCGCCACTGGAGTTCACCTACAAATCTGAGATCGTGCCCCTCATTACCGAGTGCCTTATCAAAGCCATCGAAGCTCGGACCATGGACGTAGGCTTCCCCAAACCGACACATCCCGCTGGCCTCAAGGAACGCACCGATTTCGAGCGCTACGATGCTTCGGTCAGCGTCTACGATCGCGAAGCAGAAGCCGTACGCCGCAAAGCCGTCGACCTGGATATGCGGCAGGGCTGGGTCCTGGTGGACTATTTCTACAACCAGATCGGCTCCATGGAAAAGGAGTCGGTCAGCCTGAAGGAAGACATCGGCCAGATGGTTTATGGCATGGATGTCGACCGTGAACGCCACCATGCACAGCAGATCGCGTTCCTTCCGGAAGGAAGCGCCGACCTCGTTCGCCGCACGCCGCGCGAGCTCACAGGCCTTGACCTAGCCGAAAAGAAGATCTTCCAGGGCGACCTCGCCGGAGCCTCCGCTCTCGCCAACAAGGCGCTTGCCGATCCGAGCGGTGACCATGCTCAGGCTCATTACGTCCTCGCCCGCGTCAACCTCATGCAACGCCAGCCCGGCGCCGCGATCGGGGACTTCCAGCAGGTGCTCGATACCTCAAAAGACCCTCGCACCCTGGCCTGGTCGCATATCTATCTTGGCCGCCTCTACGACGTCAATCAGGAACGCACGAAGGCATTGACCGAATACCACGCAGCCTTACAGGTCCGCGATGCCAAGCCTGACACCAAAGCCGCCGCGGAGACCGGCCTGAAGCAGCCTTTCGCCGCACCGCAGGCCCAGCACCCCGCCGCGGAAGATTCCGACGATGCACCCCTTGATCCCACCGGCAAAGCCGAGAAAGATGCCTACCGCCCACCGCCACCGAGCTAACCTTTCAACGGCCCCCCCCGTTTTGTCGTCATTCCGCAGCGAAGGACGGGAAACTTCGGTTGTGCTTCCAGATTGGTGTCACCGTAATCGGTGTCGAGCCTCGAATCTGGGACATGCCCTCATGCTGTTCCCGCGCACCCATGGCTCTCACTCGCGTAAAGTAGAGCGCAGAAGGGTCGAACATTCCACGTGACGACGCGCCACAAACACGAGGCCACGCAGCGGATCGACCAAGCTGCTGCTACTCTCTTCGGCCACATCTTCCAGCGGCCGGAGCTCCTCACCTGGGCCCTTACCCACCGTTCGCTTGCCTACGAAACCAATCCCGAAAGCCTCCCTTCTCCCGCAGCCGATAACGAGCAGCTCGAGTTTGTGGGTGACGCGGTTCTCGGCCTGATCGTCGCCGAAGCGCTCTTTCGTCGCTTTCCGGCATCGCGCGAAGGAGAACTCACGCGTCTGCGCGCCTCCCTCGTCAGCCGCCGGCATCTCGGTGAGGTGGGCGCCCGCATTGACCTGGGCTCATTACTCCGTCTCGGGCGGGGAGAAGAACACAGCGGCGGACGCAAAAAAACCGCTCTCCTCGCCAACGCACTCGAAGCAGTCATCGCCGCGCTCTATCTCGACGGCGGATTGCCCGCCGCCCGCTCCTTTATCGATCGCCACATCATCGAGCCCGCCCTTCCCGCCCTTCATCTCGCACTACAGTCGGGCGACACTTTTTCCGGCGCCATCGGCGACCACAAATCCGCGCTGCAGGAGCACCTTCAGGCCACCGGCGCCGGCCAGCCCCGCTATGTCCTCACCGAGGAGTCCGGCCCAGACCACCAGAAGCGGTTCCGCGTAGAGGTTCGCATCGATCTTCCCTCGCAAGGCTCACGCACCTTGGCCGAATCCGACGGGCCGACCAAGAAACAGGCTCAGCAGGACGCCGCCCGCCTCGCGTTCCAGCGCCTCCTCGCCGAAGCAGAACGCCAACCCCAACCCGGAATCCCACCTGAGCCCCTGCCGGATTCAAAGCCCGAAACCCAGCCCAAATCACGACCGGAAGCAGGCACACACGCCGCGCCCCACAATGCAAAACCTGAGGTGGTCACATGACCCCTCATATCGCCGCCACACATGCCCGCCCCGCAATCCCTGAGTCAGCCCCAGACATTGATTTGGGCACGCCGAAAATCTCACCGAACCCCGCCCAGCCAGCCAAACTTCCCTCCTCCCACCACGAAAAGGCGGGGCCGCTCGTCGCCCTCCAATCCCTTCTCTACCTCGTGGTAACGGCTATCTTTATCATCACCTTCACCGTCCAGCCGTTCCGCATCCCATCCGAATCGATGGAATCCACCCTGCTCGTCGGCGACTTCCTGCTGGTCAACAAACAAGCCATCGACCCAGGCGATCCCTCCGTAGCGGACAGCTTCCTTCCCCCTGCCGCCATCCACCGCGGCGATATCATCGTCTTCCACGACCCCGTGGATGCGAGTCTCCACCTGGTCAAACGCGTCATCGGAGTTCCGGGCGATCACCTTCGCCTCTTGGGCGGCCGCGTCTACGTCAACGGTCGCCCGCTTGCTGAGCCGTACGCCGTGTATCGGCCCAGCCCGCCCGATAACTTCCGCGACAACTTCCCCCGCCTCCACAGCGCCGACCCCTCGATCGACTCACGCTGGTGGATCCGCATGCGAAGCCTCATCGACAACGGTGAACTCATCATCCCCACCGGAAGCTTTTTCGTTCTTGGCGATAACCGCAACGACAGCGAGGACAGCCGCTACTGGGGTTTTGTCCCCGGTGCCGCCGTCGTCGGCAAACCCCTTCTGATCTACTTTTCTTTGCGTCAACCTAGCGCTGACTCCGGCGACCCCACCAACTCCGACTACACCGGTCCCGGCGCGGCCACGCCTTTCGACACCCTGGCCCACACTGCGCGTGCAGCCACCCCCAAAGCCCGTCCCCGAAGCCGCATGGATCATCTCATCGATTTCGCCCGGTGGGATCGCACCTTCCAGATCATCCGGTGACACTGCTCAACGGACACCGCTGTCAAACCATCACGCCACCAGCTACCCCTTGCCGTCAATCCTGGTCTGCTCAACCGCGATCTCCACATTCTCGCGTTTAATATCCAGCCGCAGCCGATTGAACACGCTCATATAGATGTTCGCCATCCACACTAGCGCCAGCTCTGAAACAACGTATCCGCGCCAGCCCTGGTACAGCATCTGGAATCCGGTCACAACCAGGAACAACGCCGTCACGTAATGACTGAAGCAATATTCGCAGGTGAACAGGTAAAAGAACTTCCGCCCGTACACGGTTCGCCGCTTCTCGCTCTCTTCCTTGCAATACTCCCTCGGCTCGCGGAAAACCTCTTCATGCGTCACCGTCCATGAGACGCAGGCGACCGGAAGACTCAACAGCAGCAGGTAAGCGAACTGATGAATCAATGGGACCGCAAGTGGTGTCGATGACATAAATGCATTAGAAGCTTATTTGCGCCGAAAAGGTGATCCGCACGTTCATTATCCAGTGGACCTTCCAAGGAACGTTCAAATGAGGACAATATGAAGGTCAAACGCATTGTAGCCAACATCCACGCTCCAGATTTCACGGCAGCCCAAACTTTCTACCAGGAGATCCTCGGCCTCGATCTCCTCATGGACCACGGCGGGATCGCAACGTACGGCACCGCCGACCAGATGGCCGTTCAGATCAGCTTTGCCTCGCAAGGCGGTTCCGGCACTCCAACCCCGGACCTGTCCATCGAGGTGGACCATCTGGACCAAGCCCTCCATCGGGTCGAGCAGGCAGGACTCCTCATCGAATACGGGCCCACAATCGAGCCTTGGGGAGTCCGCCGCTTCTACCTGCGCGACCCCTTTGGCAAGCTGGTGAACATCCTCACGCATCATCCGTAACCCTAAGCACCGTTTCTGCCACGTCACCCCACTGGCGCGGCTCGGCCCACTTCAGCGATACACTGATACCTGCATTCCCAACAGCACCCGGGAGAAGAGTCTTGACCGATACCATCACCACTGAAGCCGCAGCAGCGGACACTACCCGCGCCATCCCGCACGATCAGGCTGAGACTCCCCTCGAATCTCTCGCCTCCATCTGCACCGTGCTCGCAATCGGCCTCTTTGTCATGACCTTCATCTTTCAGAACTTTGAGATCCCCTCGGCCTCCATGGTCAAGACGCTGCTCATCGGGGACCACGTCCTGGTCGATCGCATCTCGCTCGCACCCCCCGCAAAGTGGGCGCCCTTCGTCTTCTATCGCGATATTCGCCACGGCGACATCATCGTCTTCTTTAAGCCCGGCGAGCCTGACCTCTTCCTCGTCAAACGCACCATCGGCATTCCCGGTGATCACATTCACCTCCGAAACGGCGTCGTCTACCTCAACGGTGTCGCGCAGAACGAGCCCTACGCCGGCATGCCCGTCTCGGACAACAACCCCCAGCACGCCTTCGACCCCTACCGCGACGACTTCCCCGCCGTGCCGCCCGACAACTTCGGCAACATCACCGCCAGCTGGGCCAACGAGCTCCCCAGCCACATCCAGGACGGGGATCTCGTCGTCCCACCCGGCAAGGTCTTCGCTATGGGCGACAACCGCACCGAAAGCCTCGACGGCCGCTACTGGGGCTTTGTTCCGCGCGAAAACATCGTAGGCCGCCCCATGTTCGTCTACTGGTCCTTTGAAACCCCAGCCGACCAGATGGACAAACAGAGCATAGGCCAGCGCCTCGCTTTTATGGGTCACATCGTTATCCACATCTTCGACCAGACGCGCTGGAAGCGAACGCTGCACCTCATCAAGTAAAGGCAGATCGAAACAATCAAAGCAAGCCAGGCGAACCGGCGAACAATAAATAGTCTCCGGCAAACCGCACACCCGCCCCGACTCGGCGTTGTTGCCGCACCTCAATCTACATGCAACAGGCCAAAAACATCCGCGATCACCAACAAGCCACGGAAGTCCCCCGCACGCTCCGTCGGCTGCTGTATCTTGCCTGCGCGTTTCTTCTCCTGCTGCTGCTCGTCCTGCTCCCGCCTCTGATCAGCGTCAACCGCTACCAGCACCGCATCGCAGCCAGCATCTCCGCATCGCTCGGCCGCCCCGTCCACCTCGACAAGGTCACGCTCAATCTCTTGCCGCTGCCCGGCTTCACGCTCGAAAATTTCGTAGTGGACGAAGATCCAGCCTTTGGCAGCGAGCCCGTCATCCGGGCCAACTCCGTTCGCGCCACCCTCCGCATCAGCTCCCTGTGGCGTCACCGGGTCGAGTTCTCCACCATCAGCTTCACCGAGCCGAGCGTCAACCTCGTTCACACCTCGAATGGGAAGTGGAACCTCGACACCATCCTCCTCCATGCCGCTCATATCGAGGCTGCGCCCACCGCTCAACGCAGCGCCGGACCCGCTCCCCGCTTTCCCTACATCGAAGCTTCCGGGGCCCGGCTTAACCTCAAGCTCGACAACGAAAAAACGCCCATTTCGCTCACCGATGCCGACTTCGCGCTATGGCTTCCCGAACCCCAGCAATGGCATCTCCGCCTGTCCGCTCACCCCGCCCGCACTGACACCGACGCCTCAGACACCGGCCTTCTCGAGGTGGAGGGAACTCTCGGCCGTGCCGCCTCTCTCGAGCAGGTGCCCGTCAATCTCCGCGGGCTGTGGCACAACGCTCCTCTCGGAGGCGCCAGCCTCATTCTCCTTGGCCGCGACGCCGGCCTGCGCGGCAACCTCACCCTCTCGGCCAACGTGCAGGGCACCGTCGGCTACAGCACCATGCAGACCCGTCTGCAGCTCGCCGGAGCCCGCCGCGCTGAGTTCGTTCCGAGCCAGCCCCTTGACATCGATATCCAATGCCTCGGCACTGCGACCAGCGCTTTCTACTCCTTCCGCAACATTCACTGCAGTTGGCCACCGGCCGGCTCCTCCGAAGCTCCTCTGCTCTCCCTCTCAGCTGCTCTCCCCGACATCCGCCATGCCGCTTCCGTCTCGCTTTCCTTCGGCACTCCCGGTCTCCCTGTCGCCACCCTTCTCGATTGGCTGCGGGTCGCCAGTTCGCGAGTCCCCCCGGATCTCACTGCAGCAGGCACCCTGACCGGCAACCTTTTCTACGGGGTTCGCAACTCGGCCTCCGGCGAGGCATCCTCTCCGCAATGGAGCGGCAACATCCTGATCGACGGGGCACGTCTGGTCAACCCGAGTGCCGGAACTGCGTCTTTGATCACTGGAAACATCGACCTGCACTCCATCCAACCACTCGCCCCGGGGGCAGAACGCAACCAACGCAGTACCGCGCCGGACGGTACCTATGCCGATCGAGCATTTTTCCTTTCGCCCATTTCGCTCGCACTCGGGGGTAAAGACCCAGCCATTCTCGAAGGTCGCTTCGACACCCACGGTTATGCCCTGCACCTCACTGGCATGGCTTCCATTTCACGCCTCAAGGCGTTCGCCGAAGCCATTCCGCCCCTTAGCGATAATCTTGCGGACGCACTCCCTACCAATCGTGCCGACGGTCCATTTCGTGTCGATCTCACCGCCACCCGAACCTGGCGCTCTCCACAGGTATGGACCGACGCCACCCGGGCCTCCACCCCGCACCGCGCAAACCCCTCTCCGCCCCTCGTGCCCCCGAAGACTTAAACCCGCCGCGCCCTCAAGTCCGGTCGCACACACCCACTCAAACTCATGATCTATTTTGTAGCCCGTTTGTAACCCAGCTGGGCGTTTGGGCAGATTGGCCGTGAGCCTGAGTACCATTCGCTCCGCTGGAAGCGTCCAACTGGGGAGAGTACCTGGTCTTCGACTTGCAGCGTTGTAATTGCAGACGGATATAGCGGCGGCGATTCCGCGCTGGTAGTCTGTTATCTGGTACTGTTTCGGGCTCGAAGGCTTGGCGTGCCAGTATGGGGGATCCGCGTGGTTAGTAAGAAGTTTTTCGCAGCAGTTTTGGCGTGCATGCTCCTTGGGCAGGCGGGACACTCGCCGGCGCAGGGGAGTTCCGCAGCTTCAGCACCGCAACAGAATACTCCCGCTTCCGCTCCCGACGCTCCCATTCCCGACGCTCCCATTCCTGACGCTCCCAGGCCACAGGCCGTGCCCGTCGGTCCAGTCACCCCAGGCGCGGGAACGACGCCCGATTCAGCAGGAGAGAACTCAACCTCGCAGGATGCCGGTGTTCCAGGCAAACTACCCGAGACCGCAGCCCAGAAGGTAGAAGACGGAACTCCCCCGGAGGACGTCGCCGCAGGACAAGGACCCCAGTATGTCATCCGGACCGGCGTCAACTTTGTCGAAGTTCCATTCACCGTAAAGGACAACAAAGGCCACCTCGTGGCAGGCCTGACGTGGCGCGATGTGCGGGTGTACGAGAACAACCTGCGCCAGAAGCTCAGTCTGTTTACCGTCGACCCATTCCCCCTGTCCGTGGCCCTTGTCATCGATCAGAGCATGACATACGACAACATGACCAAGGTGAACAACTCGTTGGCCGCCTTGCAGGGTGCGTTTACGCCATATGACGAAGTCGCCGTGTTTACCTACAACAACGGTCCCAGGATGCAGACCGACTTCACCGGTGCGCAAAGCGCGCGCTTGACCGCGGTTCTCGACCGGTCGAAAACCACAGGGCGCGATCCAGTGTATTACGACACCTCAGGGCCGCTTGGTCAGAACATCAGCATCAATGGCGGGGCAGACAGCCATACGGACCCAAACACGAATGCCACCCACGGGACCAGCATTTTAGGCATACAGAACGTGCCGCGCGACGTGCACACGCTGAATGACGCCATCCTTGCAGCCGCCACCTCCTTATCCAAGACGGCAAAGGGCCGCCGAAGGATCGTTTACGTCATCAGTGATGGACGGGAGTACGGAAGTCAGGCGAAGTTTTCCCAGGTGGTGAAATACCTAAACACGAATAAAGTTTCGATCTACGGGACCCTGGTAGGCGATTCTTCCCTGCCCGTGGTGGGATTCCTGGATCGCATCCATCTTCCGCTCATGATGCGAGACAACATCCTGGCAGCCTACGTCAAACAAACCGGCGGCGATCTCGACGGCGAATTCCGGCAGAAGGGCATCGAGACAAGCTTCGCCAAAATCGCCGAAGAGGTACGCACGCAGTACACGGTCGGCTATTACACGCACGAGCCATTCATCGATGGTAAGTACAGAACGCTTGAGGTTAAGGTACTTCGCCCGAGCCTGCAGGTGTATGCCAAACCGGGGTACTATCCGACTGCCAGCGACATCACTCCCAACGTAGTGAATCCGGCACGGTAACGTTGCTCAACTGAAGGCGGGAACGGACCTGGATGGAGATGCTCCTGCATGGGAATGCGCTGCTTGCGCTGTCTGCGGCAGTGCTTTGGGGCGGCGGGGACTTCGCAGGCGGCATGGGCGTGAAGCGTGCCGGAGGGGGCATGGGCGCGGCACTCCGGCTCATCCTGCTCAGCCATGCGATGAGCTTCGGCGTGCTGTCTCTGCTGGCCCTGCTGCGTGGCGACCCGTTCCCTCACGGGGCGGCACTGGCCTGGGGAGTAGCCGCCGGTGCCACCGCAGGAATCTCCCTGTCATGCTTCTATATCGCCCTTTCGCGCGGTGCCATGGGCGCCTCGGCAGCACTCAGCGGCCTTTTGGCAGCGGCTATACCATCAGCCTTTTCCATCCTGTGGGAGGGGTCCCCTGGACCATTACGAATGGCCGGATTCGTCGTGGCCGGGGCTGCAATTTGGCTCATTGCTGCAGGTCCAAATCCTGAATCCAGGCCTGCGGACCGAGGCACATTCTGGCTGGCCTTTGTGGGCGGGGTCGGATTCGGGGTCTACTTCACCGGGTTGAAACTGGCCGCGGCCACCACCGGGGTGATCTGGCCCCTGGTGACCTGCAGAATGGGAAGCCTCGCTGTATGTGCGCTCATGCTGGTGGGGCTTGCTTCGCGTGCCAGCACAGCCG
>JALYVA010000086.1 GCA_030853485.1 Acidobacteriota bacterium | reverse complement strand
GCCGAGGTTTGGCGGCGCGGCAGCGTCATTTCCTCATGGCTGCTGGACTTGACAACGGAGGCGCTAGCCAAAGATTCCAACCTCTCTCAATTCACGGGCCGGGTGTCGGACTCGGGCGAAGGACGGTGGACCATCAAGGCCGCCATTGACGAAGGCGTGCCGGTACCGGTGCTCACAACGGCGCTGTATGCGCGCTTCGCTTCGCGCGGCGAGGCCGATTTTCAAGGTAAGCTTCTCTCCGCCATGCGTTATGGATTCGGCGGCCATCTAGAAAATTCCGTTACAAAAGCGGCAAGTTCATGAGCGTTTCTCAGTCCGACGCCTTAGTTCTCTTCGGCGCTACCGGCGACCTCGCCTTCAAGATGATGTTCCCCAGTCTTTACGCGATGAAGCGGCGTGGGGCTCTTCGGTTGCCAGTCATCGGCGTGGCGAAGTCAGACTGGTCGATCGAGCAGTTTCGTGGGCGCGCCAAAGAGAGTATCGAGCGGCACGGCGGCTTCGACGAAGCTGTCTTCGCGAAGTTCCAGCAGCGGCTCCAATACCTCAGCGGTGAATTCGCGGCTCCCGCCACTTACGGCGCACTACGGAAAAGACTTGGCAATGCTGCGCACCCGCTGCACTATCTGGCAATTGCTCCTAGTGAATTCGAGGTGGTGGTGGAAGAACTCGGCAAGTCGGGTTGCGCTCGGGAGGAGCGCGCGGTTGTTGAGAAGCCTTTCGGTCGAGATCTCCCATCCGCTAAAGCGCTGAGCGCAACGCTGCACACATCTTCGACGAGTCGTGGGTTTCCGCCTTAATCGTTACTTTGGAAAGGAACCGGTTCAAAACCTCCTGGTGTTCCGGTTCGCGAACACCGTCCTAGAGCCGTTCTGGAACCGCGATTACGTGGAGAGCCTGCAAATTACGATGCTGAGAGCTTTGGCGTGGAGGGCCGGGGGAGTTTCCACGAAGAGTCTGGCGCAATTCGTGATGTCATCCAGAACCACATGTTCCAATTGGGGGGATTCATTGCAATGGAGCCGCCGGCTTACGCCGGTGCATGATTACCAGCCGGGTACCTGGGGTCCCGCCGAAGCCGAGAAGCTATTGAGCCGTCGGCCAGACACAGCTGTTGGAAAGGATGGCGCGCTGCAATCTAAGGCGGCCGGGGCCTAGCCGTGCTGCGCTCATTGCGGCTCAACAGTTGCGCCTAAAAGGAAATGAATTCAAAATGGCAAAACACGATATAGCGACGAGCCTCTTTTCGCGCCGTCAATTAATCAACGGTGCCGGAGCGTTCGGACTGACTGCCGCGTTAGCGCGGCTTATGCCAGCCTACGCCCAAATTGCGGGACAGGCTCAAAGTCCTGCATTGAGCGGCAACGTGATTGACCTGGTAATCGCTGATACTCCCTTCCATGTAGGCAGCCGGGCGGCGACCGCGATGACCATCAACGGGACGCTGCCCGGTCCTTTGATTCGCCTCAAAGAAGGCCAGGACGTGACCCTAAACGTCACAAACCGATTGAAGGAAACTGCCTCCATTCATTGGCACGGAGTGCTGTTGCCGCCGGGCATGGATGGCGTCCCGGGAGTCAGCTTCGCGGGAATCAAGCCGGGAACGACTTTCACGTACCGCTTCCCCATAAAACAGAACGGGACTTACTGGTTTCATAGTCATTCTGGTGGACAGGAACAAAGGGGCGTTTATGCTCCGATGATCATTGACTCGATAGAGCCTGATCCCGTCCAATACGACCGCGAATACTTGGTGATGCTCTCGGACTGGAGCTTCGCATCGGCAGACACAATGATTGGCGATTTAAAGAAGCAGTCCGGCTACTTCAACTATCAGCAGCGTACGATGGGCGAGTTTTTCTCCGACGTGTCCAAGAATGGCTGGCAGCCGACAGTCAGCAACTACCTATTGTGGTCGCGAATGCGTATGGACCCGACCGATCTTCTTGACGTAACTAGCCACTCTTACACGTACCTGATGAACGGCTTACCATCCGAATCCAACTGGACTGCGCTTTTTCGTCCGGGCGAGCGTGTGCGTTTGCGCTTTATTCAAGTTGGTGTCATGACATTCCAGGATGTCCGCATTCCCGGGCTCAAGATGACGGTGGTACAGGCGGACGGACAGAATGTGCAGCCTGTTGAAGTCGACGAATTTCGCATGGGACCCGCGGAAACATACGACGTGATTGTTGAGCCGAAGGAGGATCGTGCGTATACGATTTTCGCCGAGACACTGGATCGTAGCGGCTACGCGCGAGGCACGCTCGCGCCGCGACCCGGCCTGAGCGCCGCTATTCCCGAACGGCGCGCACGCCCGATCCGCACGATGGAAGACATGGGTATGGTTATGGGTGGCACTGCGATGGGCGGCATGAAGCCCGCTGCTGGCGACGGTCAAATGGCGGAGATGAAGGGCGGCGCAGACCTGCAGAAGATGCTCGCGAAGCCCGCCGAGAACCAGATGCAAGACATGACAAACATGCCTGGCATGCAAACCGCCTCTGAGATCCCGGGGCTAAAACCCGTCAAGAGCGGTCCGGATCACTACGGTTCCGCCAACCAGGCCACCCCGATGTTCACGAGCAGCCGCTTGGATAAGCCTGGAATCGGTTTGGGAGACGACGGCCGGCGGGTGCTGGTCTATACCGACTTGAAGAGCCTGAGCCCCTATCCCGACCAACGCAAGCCGGAGCGGGAACTCGAAATCCACCTCACCGGCAACATGGAACGCTTCATGTGGTCGCTCGACGGCAAGAAGTACTCACAAGCCAAAGAGCCGGTCCACTTTCGCTATGGTGAGCGGCTCCGCTGGACCTTTGTCAACGACACGATGATGGAGCACACGATGCATCTGCATGGCATGTGGATGTATCTGGAGAACGGCGCGGGCGAGTACCTGCCGAGAAAGCACACGGTCCTTGTGAAGCCAGCCGAGCGGGTCTCGGTCGCCATTACCCCCGATACTCGCGGCCGTTGGGCGTTCCACTGCCACCTGCTCTTGCACATGGAAGTGGGCATGTTTCGTGTGGTTGAGGTTTCCGACAAGTTGTCGGAACTTCGATCATGAGGATCCTCGCTGCGGGAGCGGTGCTC
>JALYVA010000076.1 GCA_030853485.1 Acidobacteriota bacterium | reverse complement strand
GAAACCTCGATCAATAATTTTCAGCAAAGCAACGAATATCGTGCAACAACGCTCTTATGACTTGTACACATTTTCCGCTCGGGCGGTACTTTGTTCTCAAGAAAGAAGGTTCTCCCATGTTTCTCATTCTCGCTGTCGTCTTGGTTGTCCTCTGGCTGGGCGGTTTTTTCGTGCTGCACATCAGCAGCTTCTTCATTCACCTGCTGCTGATCTTCGCCGTCATTTCCATCATCATGAACTTTGTAAGCGGCCGCCGAGCGGTTTAATCACCGGCAAATCCCTTGCAACATGAAAGAAAAGCCGAACCCACAGGGTCCGGCTTTTCTTTGTTCTGCTCAACCGTCTCGGCAAGCGATCATTTTACTGGTGCGCTATAGGCTGCGGGCGCTCAATGCCCGCTGAAGGAAGCACAGAAGCCAGGGCCTCCGGCGTCTCCTCCTGCAACTCCGGAAGATTGCCTTCCAAGGCAAGCTTCAGCACCTGATCCATCTCCTCGACGAAGTGCAGCTTCATGCTGCTCTTCAGCAACTCGGGCAGATCCGCCATATCCTTGCGGTTCTCCTCCGGCAGAATCGCCTCAAAGATCCCGGCACGGTGAGCCGCCAGCAGCTTCTCCTTCAGGCCCCCGATGGGAAGCACCTTGCCTCGCAGTGTGATCTCACCCGTCATCGCAATGTCACGCCGCACCTTGATCTTGGTCAACGCGCTCGCAAGGCCGGTCGCCAGCGTAATGCCGGCGGACGGACCATCCTTCGGAATCGCTCCCTCCGGCACATGCACATGGATGTCGACGTTCTTGTAAAAATCCTTCGCCAGCCCAAGGTGATGCGAGCGTGAACGAATATAGGTGAGAGCAGCCTGCGCCGACTCCTGCATCACATCGCCCAGCTGCCCGGTCGCCGTCATCTTGCCCTTGCCATCCAGCACCTGCACCTCGGTCTGCAGGATCGTGCCGCCCATCTCCGTCCAGGCGAGGCCCGTCACCAGCCCGACTTCGCTTTTCTCATGCACCTGCGAATCGCGGAACTTCGCCACGCCGAGAATCTCGCCAATATTCCCCCCGGTGATGACCTCCTTGTGCTCCGCGCCATTTCTCACCACCCGGCGGGCGACCTTGCGGCACACATTGCCGATCTCACGCTCCAGGTTGCGGACGCCGGCCTCGCGTGTGTATCCGCGAATAATCTGTTTCAACGCGTCATCTTCAAACACGATCTGCTCTTCAGTCAGACCCGTGCCTTCGCGCTGCTTCTTCACCAGGTACTGCTTGGCGATCTCCAGCTTCTCGACCTCCGTGTAGCCATGCAGCCGGAGAATCTCCATGCGATCCTGCAAGGGCCCGGGAATGGTATGCAGCACGTTCGCCGTCGCCACGAACAGGACCTGCGAAAGGTCGTACTCCACGTCGAGGTAGTGGTCCTGGAACGACGTGTTCTGTTCTGGATCCAGCACCTCGAGCAGCGCACTCGCAGGATCGCCGCGGAAGTCGGACGCCATCTTGTCGATCTCGTCGAGCATGAACACCGGGTTCTTGGTGCCGGCCTTCTTCATCGACTGAATGATCTGCCCCGGCAGCGCGCCGATGTACGTCCTGCGATGACCGCGAATCTCGGCCTCATCGCGCACACCCCCAAGCGACATGCGGACAAACTTGCGTCCCGTCGCCTTCGCAATCGACATTCCGAGCGAAGTTTTCCCGACCCCCGGCGGCCCGACAAAGCACAGGATCGAGCCCTTCGGATTCTTCACCAGCTGACGCACGGCAAGAAATTCAAGAATGCGTTCCTTGATCTTCTCCAGTCCGTAGTGATCTTCGTTCAGGATCTGCTCGGCATGTTCGATCGAGCGGATCTCCTTCGAGCGCTTTCTCCATGGCACCGCGAGCAGCCAGTCCAGGTAGTTCCTCGACACCGTCGACTCAGCCGACATGGGAGGCATGGCCTCGAGCTTTTTCAGCTCCTGCAGCGACTTCTCCAACACGTCTTTCGGCATCGCCGCCGCTTCAATCTTCTTCTTCAGCTCGTCAAACTCCGACTTCTCCCCGCGGCCGAGCTCCTTCTGGATCGCCTTGATCTTCTCGTTGAGGTAGTACTCTTTCTGCGCCTTCTCCATCTGCCGCTTCACGCGTGACTGGATGGTACGGTCCATGTTCAGCTTCTCGATGGCGAGGTCCAGCACATCGGCCACCTTCGACAGGCGCTCTTCAGGATCGAACACCTCAAGCAGTTGCTGCTTCTCTTCAATCGAAAGCTGCAGATTGGCCGCAATTGTGTCGGCCAGCTTCGCGGGTTCGTCCGCACGTACGCTGGCGGCCATGGTCTCGTAGTTCAGGCTCTGCTGCAGCTTCACGTACTGCTCAAAGAGAGAGTGCACCCGCTGCATTAACTGTTCCACTTGCGGCGTCAGATCCAGATGCGTCTGGCCAGTCTGCACCGTAGCCACGAAGAACCCGTCGGTATCGTTGACCTCGGTCGCGCGCGCTCTCTCCACCCCTTCGACCAGCACCTTGATGTTTCCGTCCGGCATCTTCACGCTCTGGACAATATTGCCAATCGTTCCCGTCGCGTAGATATCTTCCGCATTCGGCTCGTCGATCGAGGCATCGTGCTGCGTTGCGAGAAAAATCTTTCTGTCGCCGGAAAGCGCCTCTTCGAGCGCGCGCACACTGGACTCACGGCCGACAACGAACGGAGTCATCATATGGGGGAAGATGACCATGTCACGAATGGGCATCATCGGAAGCTTGCGAACATCACCGCTCAGCGCTTTTTTTGGTTGATTTGTCATCTCTCTCCAATTAGACGTTAAAACGCCGGCAATGATGCAAACGGCGTTGCGGCTTGTGGTGATTGTAATGCCTGTTCCCACGCGCAGTGCTTAACAACTTCAGCAGATCAAACGCTTTCCGAGAGCTGCATTCCGCAGTTCCATCCATTCGCCCGTTTGAAACAAGCAACCCCAAGCAAGGTGCTTGGGGTCTGCCTTGTGATCGTGTTCCCGGCGACCCTTAACCCGCCTTTTCAAGCAGGATTGGCAGCGTAAGGCTGTGCTTCTTCACCATCTCGGGCGTGATAGAAAGCTCCTTCACCTTCTTGTTGCCCGGAACGTAGTACATCAGGTCGAGCATCAACTCTTCCAGTATCATCCGCAATCCGCGCGCGCCCACCTTGCGTTGCAGTGCCTCGCGGGCGATCTCGCGTGCGGCCTCATCGGTGAAGGTCACCTTCACGCCTTCGTATTCGAAAAGCTTCGCGTACTGCTTCAGAATGGCGTTGCGCGGTTTGGTCAGAATCTCGATCAGCGCCGCCTCATCGAGTTCGTCGAGAATCCCAAGTACCGGCAGGCGCCCGACAAACTCGGGGATCAGCCCATACTTCAGCAGGTCCTGCGGCTCGGCCTTGCGCAGCAGTTCGGCATCGCGTTGCGCACGGATCGGCGTCACATCGCCATCGGCCACATCCGGATCGGCCACCGTCTTGAACCCAAGCGCCTTCTTTCCGATACGCCGCCCAATCACTTTTTCGAGGCCGACAAACGCGCCACCGCAGATGAAGAGAATGTTCGTCGTATCCACTGCAGTGAACTCCTGGTGCGGATGCTTGCGTCCACCCTGTGGCGGAACGTTGGCAACCGTGCCTTCCAGCAGCTTCAACAGAGCCTGCTGCACACCCTCGCCCGACACATCGCGCGTAATCGAAGGGTTCTCGTCCTTGCGCCCGATCTTGTCGATCTCGTCGATGTAGATAATGCCGCTCTGTGCACGCTGTACATCGCCTTCGGCCGCCTGCAGCAGCTTCAAAATAATGTTCTCGACGTCTTCACCCACGTACCCGGCCTCGGTCAGCGTCGTCGCATCCACAATCGCAAACGGCACGTCCAGCATCTTCGCCATGGTCTGCGCAAGCAGCGTCTTTCCCGATCCCGTAGGACCTACCAGCAAAATGTTCGACTTCGCCAGTTCCACATCGTTCCCGCGGGTTTTGTTCATCTGGATGCGTTTGTAGTGGTTGTACACGGCGACGGCGAGCTTCTTCTTGGTTTGATCCTGCCCGATCACGTACTCATCCAGGAACGCCTTCACTTCCTGGGGCTTCGGCAGATGAGCCGGCGCGGCGCCTGGCTGCGCTTCCGTACGATCGTCTTCAAGAATGGAGTTGCACACCGCAACGCACTCATCGCAGATATACGCCCGTGGGTAGTCCGATGGAGACGAAATCAGCTTGGCCACCGCGTCCTGCGACTTGTGGCAGAACGAACAACGAAGAGATTCGTCTGAGCCCCGTGAGGTTTTCATAGATGCGACCACTCCTGAATGCTGCGCGTACCAGATGCTCAGCTAAGTTTACACCCGTTTGCCGGTACGAAACACGATGCGTGGACCCCAGGCGTACCCCATCCGGGTTACTACCAGGAGACGCAAAAAAGGGACGCAAAAAAGCCCGAACCAAGGCTCGGGCTTCCGCTGTACCAACTTTCCAAATTACGTCCGAGGCCGGTCGATGATGTCGTCGATAATGCCGTACTCCTTCGACTGCGCCGCCGTCATGATGAAGTCGCGTTCCACATCGCGCTCGATCCGCTCCAGCGTCTGGCCCGTGCTCGCGCTCATCAGCTTGTTGGTGATCTCGCGAATCCGCAGAATCTCCCGCGCATGAATGTCGATATCGGTCGCCTGCCCGCTCAACCCGCCCATCGAAGGCTGATGGATCAGGATCCTTGAGTTCGGCAGCGCAAACCGCTTGCCCTTTTTACCCGCCATCAGAAGAAACGCACCCATACTCGCCGCCTGTCCAATGCAGAACGTCACTACATCGTTCTTGATGTACTGCATCGTGTCGTAGATCGCAAGGCCCGCCGTGATTGATCCACCCGGCGAATTGATATACAGCTGGATATCCTTCTCCGGGTCCTCGCCGCTCAAAAACAGCATCTGCGCAATGATCACATTGGCGATGTTGTCGTCGATCGGAGTGCCAAGAAAAATGATGTTGTCGCGCAGCAGACGGCTGTAAATGTCGTAGGCGCGTTCGCCCCGGCTCGTCTGCTCGATCACCATCGGTACTAATCCCATATCACTCTCTTTCTCAGTATCCCTGGCGCAAATGTCTGTTGTGTTTCGATCCCGATGACACACCGAAAGGTTCTGTTTATTCCGCAGCCCTTACGACGCCAGCTTTTCGTACAGCACGGTCCCCGTCTTCTCGCGCCGCATCTGCTCGCGAATCCGGTCCAGCCCCCCATCCTTCGACAGCCTTTCCCGAAGCGCGTCCAACGGTTCACGCGACTGGATCGAAAGCATCAGAAGCTCGCGGTCCACCTCGTCTGCGGTCACCTCAATGTTCTCCGCCTCCGCAATGCGATCGAGGATCATCGACACCTTCACCTCGTTCACCGCCTGGTCGCGCTGCGAAGCACGAAGCGAAACGAAGTCCAGCTTGCGCATATCCTCGGCCTTCATCCCCTGCTGCGCCAGTGCGCGAAGTCCGCGATCCAGCCGCGCCTCCACCTGCTGCTGCACAAACGCTTCGGGAACAGGGAACTGGAACTTCTGGATCAGCTCGCCCAGCATCTTGTCCTTCACGCCGTTTTCGAGTGCCGTCTTTTTCCGCCCAGCCGCATGCTCCCGCAGCTTGCTTTCAAAATCTTCCCAGCTCTCATACCCGCCCAGCTGCTTGGCGAACTCCGCGTCCCGCTCAGGATACGTCTTGCGCTTGATCCCCTTGACCGTAACCTCGTAGCTCACCGTCTGCCCGGCAAGCCGCTTCTCCCCGAACTCCGCCGGATACACCACTTCGAACGTCAGCTCCTGCCCGGCCTTCGCGCCCAGCAGCGCATCGTTGAACGCCGCCAGCGTGTTCTTGCCGCCAATCTCGATCAACACGTCCTCGCCCGTAATCGGCTCCTGGCTCGACACATTCTCGAGTCCATCCTCGGAAACCGTCTGTGCCAGCTCCTTCACTTCTCCGCGAAACTGGATCTCGGCCCAATCCCCAACGGCAAGCGCACGATCTTCTTCCACAGGCTCAACCGTCGCATGGCTGTCGAGCACACGCGCCAGCTCCGCGTCATACTCATCATCGGTCAGCGCCGCGTCCGGCCGGCTCACGGCCACGCTGTCGTAACCCGCCAAATCAATCTCCGGCGCGACCTCGAACGCAGCCTTGAACTTCAACGGCTGTCCATCGAACAGCTGCAGGTCCATCAACTGCGGCTCCGACACCGGCCGCAGCTTCTGCTCGTCGATCGCCTTACGGAAGCGCTCAGATACCAGGCCCTCTAGAACCTCCTGGCGCACCTCCTTCGCAAACTTCGTCCGCACCAGCGACTCCGGCACCTTGCCCGCGCGAAAACCGGGAATCCGCGCAAGCTTCTGATACCGCTTCACCACCGTGCGGAAACTCTTCGACACCTCCTCAGCCGAGGCCTCGACCTCGATTTCGCGAACCAGCTCCGGGTTCAGCGAGGGCGCCTGCTGATGCGTATGCTCATGCCCCGCGTGCGTGTCGTCCTGCTCGTGTTCCTGCGTCTCTGCCAGCTCAGGCTGCGGTACGGCAGTCTCATTCTCGTTCGTCTCGGTCATCTCAGTCGGGGTCAAATCCATGCCTTCCAGATAGCGTCATTTTTCTTCCGCCTCCCACCCAATCGGCGGTCAGAGCGCGGTCCACGCGTCTTCCCTACTGTACGAGGCTTCGATGCGGAGGGTCAAACCACCCGCCCACAGCTGGCCCTCCTCGTCGCCGCACCGCCCACAAATCCCACCTGCAGCCCAGCCCTTACAAATGTTCTCCCCGCGCCGAACTCAGTGAAAAAATCTCCAGCCGGATCTTCCACTGCGTCGACTGTCCAGGCTGCAAAATCACCATGCCCGTATCCTCCTCCCGCGACCACTCCCGCCCAAACGGGTCGTCGAAGTTGAACTGTGGATCGATCGACAAAAACGTTCCATCGAGCGGCGCGTACACGCGAAACGCCTTGATCGTCGAAGTCATCGCCGTGATGCGCAGGCCATAGTCGTTCTCCGGGTCGCGCAGTTCCGCCACAGGACCGTTGTCCATCAACCCCTGGCGGAGATGAACAAACGTGTCGTCCAGATTGAGCGCTCCAAGCTGCGCCCCCGAAGGTCCCGTGAAATCGTACTCGGTTCCCGCCACAGGCAGCAGACGTCCGCTCAGTTGTTGCGTTCGCCGGTCCTTCACCTCCACCCGTTCAGCCTGCGGCAGGCGCAGCATCATCTGCCCGCGATGCCCATTCAGAATCGCGAACCGCGGGTGCCATCCAATCCCCATCGGCTCCGGCGTCGTCCCCGTATTGCGTGCCACGATCTTCATCTCAATCGAACGTCCGCTCAGCTCGACCGTCATCGTGATCTGCGTCTTCGATGGCCACCGTCCGCCGAAGTCTTCCGCATCGAAGCTCGCCTGCGCCTGTCCCCCATCCGGCATCACGTTCGTGTTTGCCGAACTCGACGGCATATTCAGCAGCAGCCCGCCCGCTGCCATCGCTCCCGCGCTTCCAAAGCTGTCTTTCGTGTCGGTCGGAAGCATAAGCCGCACCCCATGCCACATCGTGCTGAGCGATCTTCCATCGGCCTCGGAAGCGCCTGAAATCCGCCCCGCCCAAGGCACCTCCACCGCCGCACCCATCGCCAGGCTCTCCGCGCCCGCCCAGTCCGCGCCCGCCCCGTTCATGCGCCGGGCTGCTTCGTCCAGCGCAGGCGAGGCCAGCAGATTCACCTCACCCTTGCCCGGCACATACGCCTTGATCTGCAGCATGTTCATGCCGCGACCCGGCAGCAGCGTCGTCGACAAAAATTCAGGTCCATTGTCGCCAACCATCTGCGAGCGCTCGAGGGTAATCACATCCTGATTGCCAGGCCTCGCCGTAACGGTGACTGGCTCCTCGCGATGAAACCCCTTTTTCAACTGCGCGAACTGCCCCAATTTATGCTCGCGCCAACCCACCGCAAGTCCGCCAAGCAAAATAACGATAACCAGAATGGTCAACATTCCCGACCGCATCACAGCCGCATGCCACATCTGGTGCCGCCGCTTGGCGAACCCTTGCTTCAACAGCGCCCAGTACATCCTGCTCAGTCTTGGATCTTCCAACTCTTCGCCTATTCCTATCTTCTTTCAGCTATTCTCGCGAACTCGGCACAAGCTATTCTTGTGAACTGACATACGGCCGAACTTACACACTGCAAAGGGGAAACCGCACGCAATCCACGGCCCTCCCCCACGGCTACTATGATTGGATGCAGTGGCCCCTCCGAACATACAGATAACGCCGCCCGTCTTCCAGCAGATTCGCGACGCCATCATCTCCTGCGAGCGCTGTACCCGTCTCCGCGTCTACTGCCGCACCATCGGCGAGACCAAGCGGCGCGCCTACCTCGATCAAACCTACTGGGCAAAACCCGTACCCGGCTTCGGCGACCCGCGCGCCCGCATCTTCATCCTTGGCCTTGCGCCCGGAGCTCACGGAGCCAACCGCACCGGCCGTCCCTTCACCGGAGACGGCTCCGGCGACTTCATGTACCCGGTCCTCCACGAGCTCGGCCTCGCCAGCAAACCCCGAGCCGTCACCCGCGACGACGGCCTCAAGCTGCGCCATGCCTGGATCGCCTCCGTCCTCCGCTGCGCCCCACCGGGAGATAAACCGCTGCCACAGGAACTCCGCAACTGCGCCAGCCATCTCGCAGGCGAAATCGACGCGCTTCCCCGGATTCGCGTCATCGTCTGCCTGGGAAAGATCGCCTTCGACGGCTACCTCGCCCACCTGCTCCATACCGGCGTCATCCCCCGCAAATCGGCCTACCGTTTCTCGCACGGCGCAGCCTACCTGCTGCCAAACGGCCTCCATCTGCTGGCCACCTACCACCCCTCTCTCAGAAACACCAACACCGGCCGCCTCAACCGCACCATGTTCACCCGAATCTTCCTCCGCGCCAGAGAACTGGCCGGCCTCAAAGTCTAACCCAGCCAAGTTGATCACCCGCCTAGATCTGGCGACTACGCAAAGGACCCGCTTCTCCCTTCCGCCGGTTGCCTTCGCTCCGCCCTCGCCTTCTCGGAGCAAAGGTAGCGGACCTCGTACATTCCCGAGTAGCATGTGGATGATCGGAACTTGTTGCAGCACTCCGGATTTAACTATGGAAACTAACACCGTTACTCTAGGCAAAATTATTCTTCTGAATGGAGCGTCGAGCAGCGGCAAGTCATCCATTGCTTGTGGACTTCAGGCCCGGCTTGATCAACCTTTCTGGCATATCTCCATCGACCACTTGCGCGACGCAGGTGTACTTCCGCTAGACCGAGTCCGCAGCGGCGAGTTTGAATGGTCGGAGATGAGGGGCCCGTTTTTCGCTGGCTTTGAGCGCTCCCTGGTGGTCTATGCGAATGAGGGTAACAATCTCATAGTAGAGCACATCATTGAGGATGAGGCTTGGATGCAGCGTGTAGCTCGTCTCCTCCAAAATCTTGACGTCTTTTTCGTCGGCGTGCGATGCGACCTGGGTGAACTAGAGCAGCGCGAACGGCAGCGAGGCAACCGCCGCTTGGGAGACGCAAAGAAAGACTTCTTCACTGTCCATGGGCATGCCGTCTACGACGTCGAGGTGGACACCACGTCCACCAGCTCCGATAGGATTGCGGATCGCATCATCGCTGCACATGCAGTGCGCACTAAGCCCTCGGCCTTCGAGCGGATCGCAGCCAGCTCGTTTTAGGTGTACCCGGAACCCATGCACGCGCTCCGCGTGGCCGGCGCGTGCACGCGTTCCTGGCGGTCACTGGAAAATCGTCGCGATCCCTCAGCGCGATGGACTATTGCGGCATGCTGGCCACCATGACCATCGAGGCGGCGACCGACCGGAAATCTTCTCGCCTACCTCGATGAGGTCCTGTGCCTTCACTTACCCCAAGAAAGAAAGTGTCATCCTGAGCGAAGCCTCTCGCAGTCTCATCGCGAGAGGCGCAGTCGAAGGACCTGCATTAGTCTTGCTTCGTGTAGCACCCGTCCAGCCCGCAGGGGATCTGCTTCTCCGTCCCGCCGTTGCCTTCGCTCCTCCCTCGCCTTCACTTACCCCAAGAAAAAAAGTGTCATCCTGAGCGAAGCCTCTCGCAGTCTCATCGCGAGAGGCGCAGTCGAAGGACCTGCATTTGTCTTGCGCTCGCACACCCACACCGGTCCAGCCCGCAGCCGATCCGCTGTTTATTCTTGCTTTAGCCTATGAGGCCGCCACTCGACAAACCACCCTTCCTTGCCTTTCTCACCCCCGCGGCCGCAGGAGCTGGTATGGCACAAGCACCTATATCCATGATCCAGCACATCTTCTCGCCAAATCCCACATTCGGCCGCCCGCCGTCAACCAACCAATCCCCCGCCGTCTGAATCTTATTTTGAGAGCAGCAAAATCACGCACGAGGTATTTCGAATGAGCGAAAAGAACTACTGGCTTGCTTTCGGCATCGGCGTCAGCGCAGGGGCCGCGATTGCCTTGCTCTACGCACCGCAAAGTGGGGTAAACACCCGCAAGCAGCTCCGCAAAGGTGTCGAAGACGCTGGAGATTACCTCGAAGACGCAGGCAACTATCTCAAGTCCCAGGCAGAACGCCTCAGCGACGACGCCCAGCAGGTCCTCAAGCGCACCAAGGGACAAGCTGATTCCGTCGTCAACAAGGCAGGGGATGTAGTGCAAAGTGCTGTCAAAACTTCTCAATCGCTGGTCTGAATTCCTGCCACGGTTTTCTCGTAAAAAGTCCCGGCCATCCGTCGGGACTTTTGTCTGCGGCCTCGTTCCCCCGCAGACCCCTGGCGAGCACCCAAATCCTCACGCGGCAGGCGGCACGCGGCTAGCCGGATCCTTCCCATCCCATCCGAGCCGAAAGTTTTCCACAGGAAAATCTTGTCAAGTCCCATTTTGGCCTAAACGCAACGTGTATCAGAGGTTAAGCCGTGGCGTAGTAGTTTCGCTCAATCCTGTATAATTGAAATAGAGAGAAAAAGGCGCGGCTATTCAGCTGCGCCTTTTGCGTTTAAACCGAAATGCCGACCGTAACCCTATTGTTTGCACGAATTTGGCCGTAAGTGCTTTGTTTGGACGAATTTGGCGTTCTATGTGTCTCGTAACCGTTTGAAAATAAATGGTTTACGCGCAGGTAAGGGGGGAGGGGGGACCCCCTTGCGCGGAACGAAAGATGCCTCACTGCCGGGTGTGCCGGCCGGAAGAAAGCACCGGATCGAAGGCCGCGAAGGGCCTCGTCTCCTTGCGAGAGATGCGCAGGGACCACCTCAAACTCGAAGGAGAGCCCGAGGCGAGTCCAACGAAAAAGGCGCCCCGGTCAATCTCTCCGGGGCGCCTCTGTTTTCGCTTTTCTCGACTAAACCGTCGAGAGAGCCATGCCGCCCAGCTTCTCTTCGCCATCGCCCGAAATCGGACGATAGAAAAGCTGGTTGTTCTCCATGTAAACCTCGAGAAACGCCGGTCGTTCCGCAATGCCGCCGCCGATCAGGGCCTCCGACAGCGGATCCTCGACGAATCGCTGCAGCGCACGGCGCAACGGACGCGCACCGTACGTTCGATCCGAAGCCGTCTTCTCGATGATCCATTTCTTCGCGTCCTCGGTCACCGAGATCGTGATCGCCTTGTGCACCAGGTTCACGTTCAACTGCTGCACAAGAAGCTCGATAATCTGCATCAGGTCCGCTTCCGATAGCGAAGTGAAGATGATGATCTCATCCAGACGGTTGAGGAACTCCGGGTTGAAGGTCCGTTTGACCTCGCCCCGCACCAGCTCCTCCATCTTGTCCATCACCATGTCTTCCTTCTCACTTTGGAAGCCCAGCCCCTGCCGCTTTTGCAGATGCTTCGCTCCAATGTTCGAAGTCATGATGATGATTGTGTTCTTGTAGTCGACCGTATTGCCCAGACCGTCGGTCAACTGCCCGTCTTCAAACACCTGCAGCAGAAGGTTGAATACGTCGGGATGGGCTTTCTCGATCTCGTCCAGCAGCACCACGCAGTACGGGTTCCGCTTCACGCGCTCCGTAAGCTGGCCGCCTTCCTCATATCCAACATACCCTGGAGGCGATCCGATCAGCTTCGACACAGAATGCTTCTCCATGAACTCCGACATATCGAATCGGATCAGTGCCTTCTCCGAGCCGAACAGAAACTGCGCCAGCGTCCGCGCCATCTCCGTCTTCCCTACGCCGGTCGGTCCAAGAAACAGGAAGCTCCCAATTGGACGCGCAGGATTTTTCAGCCCCGCACGCGACCGCCGAATCGCCCGAGCCAGCGCCGAAATCGCCTTGTCCTGCGAGATCACGCGCTTGTGCAGCTCTTCTTCAACCCGCAGCAGCCTTTGCGTCTCCTCTTCCTTCAGCGAAGTAATGGGAACGCCCGTCCAACGGCTCACGACATCTTCAATGTCTCCACGCGTCACAATGCCCGCTGAAGAATCGTCCAGGTGATACTTGTCTCGCAACGCACGCAGGTTCTCGCGCTCCTTGCGCTCTTCGTCCGAGTAGAATCGCGCCTTCTCAAACTCGTGATTCGCAATCGCGTTCTCCATCCGATGCACGATGAACTTGATCCGCTTCTGCACCTCGGTCAGCTCTTCCGGCATCGATGTCTGCCGCAGCTTTACCCGCGCACCGGCCTCATCGATCAGGTCGATCGCCTTGTCAGGCAGGAACCGGTCTGGAATATACCGGCTCGAGTGCGACACCGAAAACGTGATCGCATCGTCGGTATAGCTCACCGCATGAAATTTCTCGTATTTTTCCTTGATCCCCATGATGATCTTGATCGCATCTTCTTCATTGGGAGGAGGCACCTTCACGGCTTGAAACCTGCGTTCAAGCGACCGGTCTTTCTCAATCGACTTCCGGTACTCGGCTGGGGTCGTCGCGCCAATGCACTGGATCTCGCCCCGGCTCAGTGCGGGCTTCAGGATGTTCGCCGCGTCGAGCGAACCTTCCGCCGACCCGGCGCCAACCAGCGTATGCAACTCGTCGATGAACACGATGGAGTTCTGATTCTCCATCAACTCCTTCATGATCGTCTTCAGCCGCTCTTCAAACTGCCCGCGATACTTCGTTCCCGCAACAATCAGCGAAAGATCCAGTGCAAGCACGCGCTTGTCAGCCAGGAAGCTCGGCACCTCGCCATCGGCGATCTTCTGCGCCAGCCCTTCGACGATCGCAGTCTTGCCCACACCCGGCTCGCCGATCAGCACAGGATTGTTCTTCGTCCGGCGGCACAGGATCTGGATCACCCGATCGACTTCGGTATCCCGGCCCACCAACGGATCAAGCTGCTGGTCCATGGCCGACTGCGTCAGGTCGCGAGAAAATTCAGCCAGCATGCTCTGTTCGCCGCGCTGCCCTTTGCTGCCCGTTGTTGAAGGCGCCTTCTCCTGCGTGGTTCGCTGCAACTCTTCGCGAATCGCCGGAAGCCGCAACCCACGCTCCTGCAGAATCTCCGCCGCGAAGCACTTCTCTTCGCGCAGCAGACCAAGCAGCAGATGTTCGGTTCCGATGTGTTTGTGCGAAAGCCGCTCCGCCTCTTCCGCCGCGTAAGCCAGCACACGCTTGCACTCATTCGACAGGGGAAGATCGACCGAAGTCGACACCTTCTCCCGAATCGTCGTATGTCCTTCTATCTGCTTTCGTATCGACTCCACCGATGCATGCGACCGCAGAAAGCGGTTGGTCAACGCCTTGTCCTCACGCAGCAAACCGAGCAGCAGATGCTCCGTTTCGATGTAAGGCGACCCGAACTGACTGGCCTCATAACGGGCAAAGAAGATCACCCGCCGCGCCTTCTCCGTATAGCGTTCGAACATGTTCTCCCCTTCAAGCCGGCCACCGCTCCAAGCCCGAAGGCCGGTGCAGCGCCGTTGGTCCCAACAACCATCTCCGCTCGCTCGTCCTGCGAAGACAAATCAGGCTGCTTCATCTACAAAGCATCCATTCCACTACTATCAGTGTAGTGGTCTGCACTGGATATCTGAACATCCCTCGAAAGTTATGCCTACCGTAGCACCCTTTTCAGGCTCACCCTGTGCAAAACCAGCACCAAATTAGGTGCAACCACTCACGTTTTTCCTGCCCAAAGTGTCTACACGCTTTAGACGATCGCGGATGCCCGCCGGCTCACATAGTCTGCGAATCCCTGGGGAATTCCAATCGAAGCTACCAACGGTGAAGAGATCCCACTGTACAAATTAGATGCATGTTGTTTGCTTCCGATGCGAGCCTTGCTATCCCTCTATCCTCCCACTCCCAAACCGGCAGGTGTGATCGCTGAGCGGAGTTCACAGTGCCTGGGGCAATCACTCTGAATCTGAAACTCGAAGCTCTTCGGGTTAGCCCTGCGTCTCTTCAGGGGAACGGAGGGAGTATTCGTTTGACAGAAAGGTATTCCAAATCTGCGCAGGCCACCGTGGCAGTTGGGAGTTGCCACTTCCGCTCAAGTCGACAGCCTAACCAACCTTGAAGCCAGCTATTGGGGGCACTGGCATAAAGTGGTTGTGTAAGCGCGTCCTGCGCTACTTTGGAAAACCGATGGAAAGTGCACCACGGAATTGTGAACCCACGACACAAGCGCCTTCCCTTTTGGACTTCGCCCTGTCCGGAGAGGTAAACCTGGTCCGCTATTCCAGGGTGAATCAACAGCCTTGCTACCGATCAGGTAAACGGCTGGCCACTATTGGAGAAGCAAGAATTCGGAGAACGTACCATGAAGAGGCTTCATCAAGTTTCCGCAAGCCGCCGCCGCTTTCTGATCCAGGCAGGCGCTACTGCTGTCGCTTCACTCCCCCTCAGCAGGCTGAGCCTCGCCAGCTCCTCACGCAACGGATCCTGGCTGACCTCACAGTCTCTGGGAGTCGTCAAAAACCGCAGGCCACTCGCGCCAAACGCCTTTTACACTCTCCCTCTTGGCTCGGTCCGGCCCGCTGGCTGGCTACGGGATCAATTGCAAATTCAAGCCACCGGCCTTGGCGGCCACTTAGACGAAACCTGGGCGGATGTAGGAAGCAACAGCGGATGGCTCGGCGGCACGGGAGAGTCGTGGGAACGAGGTCCATACTTCGTGGACGGCCTTTTGCCTCTCGCGTATCTGCTGGGCGACGATCGCCTCAAAGCCAAGACGCAGAAATTCATTGAATGGACTCTCACCCATCAGCAAACGAACGGTATGTTTGGGCCGGCCAGCAATACAGATTGGTGGCCGCGCATGGTTATGCTCAAGGCACTTACACAGTACGAGGAAGCTACAGGCGATCCTCGCGTGATTCCGATGATGTCGCGCTACTTCGCCTACCAGCTCGCCGAGCTTCCGAACCGGCCGCTCAAGGATTGGGGCAGATTTCGCTGGCAGGATAATGCTCTGACCGCGATCTGGCTCTACAACCGTACTGGCAATCCGAAGCTGCTCGACCTGATTCGCCTTCTGCATCGGCAAGGCTACGATTGGCAGGCGCAATTCGCAGATTTCAAGTTCACGCGGCCCATCACCAGGGAATTCATCAAGCTGAACGAAGGCCAGGGGCTTGCGGACCTTGCACTTGCAACTCACGGCGTCAACAACGGTCAGGCGATTAAGGCTGCCCCGGTCTGGTCGGTGCTCTCCAGCAACCCGGAAGATCGCACTAGTATTCAGCAGATGCTCGCCGCACTCGATCAATATCACGGACTTCCGAACGGCATGTTTTCCTGTGACGAGCATCTCGCCGGCCGCAATCCTTCCCAGGGTACGGAACTCTGTACCGTTGTCGAAACGATGTTTTCGCTCGAACAATCACTGGCTATTCTCGGAGATGCCAAGCTCGGCGATCGCCTGGAACGCATCGCATTCAACGCGCTGCCCGGCACCTTCACCGACGACATGTGGGCCCATCAATATAACCAGGAGTCCAACCAGGTAGAGGTCAGCCTACATGCGAAGCCTTGGACCACGGACGGCCCGGAGTCCAATCTTTATGGCCTCGAGCCCAACTTCGGCTGCTGCACGGCGAACTTTCATCAGGGGTGGCCCAAGTTCGCCGCGAGTCTGTGGATGACATCGCACGATGATGGCTTGGTTGCGGCTGCGTACTCGCCTTGTGAACTCCACACCACCCTTGGCTCGACCGCGATCCAGGTAACAGAAGAAACCGAATATCCATTCCGCGGGTCCGTGCGCATGACCGTCAATCCGTCCCGACAACTGCGCTTTCCTCTTCACCTTCGCATTCCCGAATGGGCGAAAGACACGGTCATCCGCGTCAACGGAAGTAAACTACCCACTCCGGAAGTCGGCGCTTTCGCGAGGATCGACCGGATCTGGACGGAAGGCGATGTCGTCGAGTTGAGTTTTCCGCTCTCCGCCAGACTTACCTGTGGTTACAACGATTCCATCTCCATCGACCGGGGCACTTTGGTGTTCTCCTATCCGGTCGGCGAAGACTGGGTCAAGTTGCGTGACCGCGGAATGACGGCGGACTGGCAGGTGTTTCCATCCACGCAGTGGAACTACGCTCTCGCCCTCACTGCAGAGGACGTTGCTACCCTGCCGGCCGAAGAGCACGCGGTAGGTGCGGCTCCCTTTTCGCTGAAGGGAACTCCGGTTACGCTGAGGGTAAATGCTCGCAAACTGTCGAATTGGCGAGCAGTCGATGGCGTGGCGGATGCCGTACCGCCCAGTCCGGTAAGCTGCGAAGAGCCGGAAGAGCAAATTACCCTGGTGCCTTACGCAGCGGCAAAGCTCCGAATCACCGCATTCCCGCAACTGAAGAGCACACCTCCGGCCTAACGCGCGAATAAAAACGATGTCAGAAGCCTGTCCCCGTGCTGGTCCACGGATTTGGGGCTAGGGTGATGTCGCGTCAGTGAGGCTCATTCCCCGCGCCGTCCAGTTGACAAATGTGCAGTGTTCGTTCACGCTTGTAGCAGATGTATCTGCACCCCGCCAACACGGCTTGTCGCCTCTGCTGCAACTTCTGTTGCTGTATGCCTTGTCCGTGTGCGCGCGCGTGTTGTAGATAGCCTCCACTTCTATCGCAATACTCTTTGAAGCAAAGCGCCCACACTCCGAACCCAGATTGTGGGTTTTTCGTTTGCGCATTGCGCACTACCTACTCGCAAAACAGGTAAATACTCATGGCATCCTCCGTCACGCTTCCATCAATTGAGCAATCTGAACTATCTCCGCAGCGGCTCTCTCATCTCGAGCTGCTTGAGGCCGAAAGTATTCACATCTTTCGCGAGGTCGCTGCGGAATTTCAAAAGCCGGTGATGCTTTACTCCATCGGCAAAGATTCTTCCGTCATGCTTCGTCTGGCTCAGAAGGCTTTCTTTCCCGGACCCATTCCGTTCCCGCTCCTGCACATCGACACCGGGTACAAATTTCACGAAATGATCGAGTTCCGCGACAACCTCGCGCGTGAGCTTGGACTCGATCTTCGGGTGTGGCGCAACGAGGAGGCGCTGGCGGATGGAGCCAATCCCGTTCGTCTCGGAACCCAGCGCTGCTGCGGGCTGCTTAAAACCACTGCACTGCTCGACGGCCTTCGTCACCACGGCTTCGATGCGGCGTTTGGTGGAGCACGCCGGGACGAAGAAAAGTCCCGTGCCAAGGAGCGCATCTTTTCCTTCCGCGATCGCGCCGGGCAGTGGGACCCCAAAAATCAGCGCCCCGAGGTCTGGAACCTCTACAACAGCCGCATCTCTCCCGGCGAAAGCATACGGGTCTTTCCGCTTTCGAACTGGACCGAGCTCGACATCTGGCACTATATTCTGCGCGAAAACATCCCTATCGTGCCGCTGTATTTTGCCAAAGAGCGTCGCATGATTGTGCGCGCCGATAGCCTGATTCCCGTCGAGCAGTCTTTCGTGCAGTCGCTGCCCGGCGAAGAGCAGTGGGTCCGTTCGCGTCTCCGTTCGCTCGGCTGCAGTCCGTGCACTGGCGCGATTCGCTCCGATGCCGACACGATCCCCAAGATCATCGCTGAGCTGGTCACGTTTCGTTCTTCCGAGCGCGCCAACCGCGTCATCGACCACGACCAGGATGGATCCATGGAGATCAAGAAGCGGGAGGGCTACTTCTAAATGTCAGACTCGAATCTCACCCAAGGAAACGCCGCTGTTCTGGAAGAGATCCCGGAAGCGCCTCAACTTGAAGACGCCACCTTCGCTATCGAAGAGTTTCTTGCCTCCGAAGAGACAAAAGACCTTCTGCGCTTCAGCACTGCCGGCAGCGTGGACGATGGCAAGTCGACCTTGATTGGTCGTCTGCTCTATGACTCGCGCAACGTGTATGAAGACCAAGTCCGCGCCGTCACCAACACCACCATTGCGCCTGGCCAGAAGAAGCCCACGATCGACTTCGCCCAACTTACCGACGGTCTTCGTGCCGAACGCGAGCAGGGCATCACCATCGATGTCGCCTATCGGTATTTTTCTACGCAACGACGCAAGTTCATCATTGCCGACACTCCCGGGCACGAGCAGTACACCCGTAATATGGCGACCGGAGCTTCGACCGCTGGCCTGGCCATCATCCTCATCGACGCGCGCAAAGGTATCCTTACGCAGTCGCGCCGTCATGCCTATATCGCGTCCCTGCTCGGCATTCGGCATCTCGTAGCCGCTGTCAACAAGATGGATCTCGTCGACTTCTCGGAAGATGTGTACCGCCAGATTGAGCAGGACTTCGCCGCGCTCGTGAAACAATACGGAGCTGCCAGCCTTGTGACGATCCCCGTAAGCGCGCTCGATGGGGACAACGTTGTAGAGCCCAGCGTCCGCACACCGTGGTACTCCGGCCCGACGCTGCTCCAGCATCTCGAACAAGTGCCGGTCGGAGGGCATGACTTGGAGAAGGGCTTTCGCCTGCCCATCCAACGGGTCATCCGCCCGGACCAGAACTATCGTGGTTTCGCAGGCCAGATCGCTGCCGGCACCATCCGCAAAGGTGACACCGTCCTTGCACTTCCCTCGGGCCGTACCAGTCGCGTTGCATCGATCACCACGTTTGACGGCGATCTCGAACAAGCAAGCGCACCGCAATCGATTGCCCTTACGCTCGAAGACGAACTTGACATCAGCCGCGGCGACATCCTCTCCACTCCAGCCCGACCACCGCAGCATACAACTGCCTTTGAAGCTTCGCTTGTCTGGTTCGATTCTGCACGCCTCGAAAGCCACAAGCCGTATCTGCTCAAGCACGGCACCCAGACCCTCAACAGCCGCATCACCCGCGTGCTCTTCCGCACGAACATTCATACGCTCGAAGAAGAAGCCGTCCACACTCTTGGCATGAACGACATCGGAGTCGCCGAAATCTCCACTACCCGCGCACTCTTCTTCGATCCGTACACGGAAAATCGCAATACCGGCAGCTTCATTCTCGTCGATCCCACCAGCAATGCGACCGTCGCTGCCGGGATGATCCGCCGTAGCATTTCGAGCGAAGGAGCCCCGCAAAAGGTCTCGGCCAGCAGTGCTCTCCTGCTTCTTCCTGATACCGACAATGCAAATGAAATCGAACGGCGCCTCCTCGACCTGCACATCGCCGTGGTTCGTACGCGCGTGGTCTCCAAAAGGATCTGGCAGGCGCTGCTGAATATCGGCGTCACCGTCATCCTCGAAGGAGTCGCTCTGGATGCCGCCCAGGCCGAGGCAGACGGTCTTTCCCTCAATGTCATGAGCGCCGCGCAGCACACGCCTCAGACCTACCTCGATCATCTTGAACAAAGCGGCATTCTCCTGCTGCAGAAGGGAACTGAACAGTGAGCGAACTCCTCAACCCTTCTGCGACTCCGCCGTCCGCGGTCGCACCTGAAAGCTCAGCAGAAAGATTTGGGGTGGCCGAGCGACTCGTACGGGAAGAACTCGCGCGTACACCGCACGACGGTGTGGTCACCAATAGCTTTCAAGCGGAAGACATGGTGGTGCTGCACATTGTTCAGCAGACGCTCCCTAATGTACCTGTGGTCTTTCTGGATACCGGTTACCATTTCGCTGAAGTGTACGAGTATCGCGACCGCATGGCGAAGGCGTGGTCGATGAACCTGCTCAACCTCGCCTCTGAACTCACCGTACCTCAGCAAGAGGCGCAGTTCGGCATCCTCAACCAGACCGATCCGGGGCGCTGCTGCAACCTTCGCAAGGTCAAGCCGCTCTTCGCCGCGCTCGAGAATTACAAGCTCTGGTTCACTGGTCTTCGCCGTGAGCAGGCCAAGAGTCGCGCCGCTCTGCAGACTGTTGAAGACTTCGCACTTCCCACGGCGAAGACCATACGCAAGATCAGCCCGCTTGCCGACTGGACCACGCGCGACGTATGGCGCTACGCCCAGCAGCACGAGATTCCACTGCTTTCGCTCTACGACAAGGGCTACTCCAGCATCGGCTGCGAGCCCTGCACCAGCCTTCCCCTCGACCCCAACGATCCCCGATCGGGACGCTGGGGCGGACAAAAGCAGGAGTGCGGCATCCACCTGCAGGCTCAGTAGTACGCAAACGGAAAGCGTGTCGAAATGGATTTCCTTATAGGCTTCTGCATCGCCGTAGTGATCGCATTGAGTGGCGTCGGTGCCGGCGTAATCACAGCGCCTCTGCTCATCCTCTTTCTCCACGTCCCGGTCGAGATCGCTGTCAGCACCGCGCTCGCGTACTCCGCCATCGTTAAACTTATCGTCGTTCCTGTGCAGGTCGTCCGCAAACAGGTCAATTACCGCGTGCTTGGAATAATGCTCATGGGCGGTCTCCCCGGCGTCATTGTCGGTTCCATCCTGTTCAAGCATGTTGCGGCTCACGGCCCTAAGACAGCGCTCTACTTCGTTCTCGGGGCCATCATCATCTTTACCTCTGGATGGCATCTATACCGTCACTTCCGTCCAGCCGGTATCGTACGTCCGGCGGCCGACCGCTCGAAGTGGATTGCAGCGATCATGCTTCCCATCGGGGCGGAGGTCGGATTCTCTTCTTCTGGTGCGGGCGCGCTGGGCACCGTATCGCTGCTTAGTCTCACGTCGCTGACTGCCGCGCAGGTCGTCGGCACTGATCTTGCCTTTGGTCTCGGGATTGCGCTCGCAGGTACGGGCGTTCACATGATTGGCGGCACCTATGATGGTGCGCTGCTCACCAAGCTTGCGATCGGCGGAATCGTGGGCGGCATTGTAGGAAGCGGAGCGGCGCCGAAGATCCCCAATCGCAATCTGCGGTTTGCCCTTTCGCTCTGGCTGATGGTGATCGGGCTCCAGTTCTGCTACCAGGCAGCTACCCGGTAAGGTCTACTCCTCTGGGCTTCCTTCTTGCCGCTTCGTGCTTATTGGCTGTCCCGTGCGGCGTGAGTCGGCTTTCGCGTCGACTCTGCCATGGTGTGTAATAGGTAGCTATGGCCGAGGATGACCCAGGGAAGACTGGCGGTAAAGGTGCGTTGGGCGATCTGGTTAAGGCTGAGTCGATGATTCAGCTCGCGATTGCGCTTCCGGCTGGATGCGTGATCGGTTGGTTTGTGGGGAGCCTGCTGGATCGGCACTTTCACCAGGGATGGATCTCGATTGCGGGCATCGTGCTTGGCGCAATCGCAGGATTCGTGCAGATCTTCCGGACAGCCTCGAAGTATCTGAAGGACGATCGCTCGTGAGTGGAAGAATGAGGACAGGATTTTGAGGACGTTGGAGAGCTTCAGCGATGAAGACTTTAAGCGAACCATCTGGAGTGCGCTGCGGCTGCTTGTGGGGGTGGCCGCCGTGGCGTCTGTTGTGCTGTGGTGGAAGATGGGCTGGCAATCAGCGGTGCTTTTGCTGGTTGGGGCGTTGATTTCAGGATCTGGATTGTTCGAGTGGCTGCGGCTGATGACGGCGGTGATGGTGCGAATGGATGGCGGAGGCAAAGCCAAACCCATGGGCATGGTGCTGTTCGGTTTCTTCCTGCGTCTCGGGCTGACCGTGGTGCTGCTTTATGTTAGCCTTAAGGTTCTAAACGGTTCCGTGTACGCGCTCGCTGCCGGCCTTGCCCTGGGTGTGTTTGCCCTAACGGTAGAAGGTTTGAGGTTGATGAAGGCGTGGACGGTTTAGGGCTGGATTGGTAAAGCTGGATCTGAACAACTGCTTCCTGAAGATTAAAAACAAAGATTTCTCTCACTCTTATATGCCTACTCAATTGCTTTTTACCCGATTTCTGAATGAGCACTTTGCCGCGCCTGTGACCAGGTTCCTCGAAGCGATTCATGTGCATCCTGTGTCGCCGATGGCGCCGATCACCAATGCATTTTCGATGGAGCTTCTCGTATTTCTCGTGCTGCTGGCGTACTTCGTCGCAGTGCGGCTGACACTGCATGTGGAGAAGCCGAACCCGTTGCAGCATCTTGCCGAGATGACGCATGGGTTTGTGTCGGAGCAGAGCGAATCGATCATCGGGCATGGATATGAGCGGTTTGTGAGCTACCTGACGGCGCTGGCGCTGTTCATTCTGCTGGCGAATCTGATGGGCATTATTCCGGGGCTTGAGTCGCCGACTGCGAATACCGTCGTGCCACTGGGTTTTGCCATAGTCACCTTTCTCTACTACCACTACCACGGAATTCGAGCGAATGGCTGGGCTTACATCAAGCAGTTCCTGGGGCCGGTTTGGTGGCTGTATCCGCTGTTGTTGCCGATCGAGATCATCTCTCACTTCGGGCGCATCCTTTCGTTGACGGTCCGTTTGTATGCCAACATGTTTGCGGGCGACCTGGTTACGCTTGCGTTTTTCTCGCTTGTGCCGGTGGGCATTCCCCTAATCTTCCTGGGGCTGCACCTGGGCGTGGCCGTGGTGCAGGCGTATGTGTTTTTTCTGCTGGCCGCGATTTATCTTTCGATGGCAGTGGCGCACGACCACTAGGAAATTTGAGTTTCGCTGCGTTGGGGCCTCCTCTCGCAGTGCGCAACAACGCCGCATAGCGTGAGGGTGCCAGCACGGTGAGCATCAACCACCCACTGGCGGCGTATCTGACGGGGGCAGGAGTAACACGATGAAGCAACTGCAATATCTGTTTATGACGTTGGCCGCGCTGCTGCTTGCAACGCCGGCTTTTGCGCAGGGCACGGGCGGCGATGCTGCGAGCCAGTGGGTTCCGTTGGCTGCGGGTCTGGGCATGGCCCTGGCTTCGGGGCTTTGCGGTCTGGGTCAGGGTAAGGCGACGGCTTCGGCAACCGAGGCGCTGGCGCGCAACCCGGGCGCACGTCCTGGAATCTTCATCTTCCTGATTCTGGGTCTCGCGTTTATCGAGTCGCTTGCACTGTTTACGTTCGTCATCATCTTCCTCAAGGTCAAATAATCCTTCGCAGTCGCTGAAGGGCCTCCGCCGAGTGCGGGGGCTTTTCTGTGTGCGGTGTGTTCTACCCTCGGCCATACTTATCCTGAAACCCCTCGTTCGCCTGAAGACAAGCGTGTGGGGTTCGCCTGAATCCCACCTTAGCCGCAAAGCGCGGCGAAGATGGGGCACCCAGCTCTCCAGGCGCCAGGTTCGGGTGCCCAGGTTCGGGTGCCCAGGTCGGGGGCCCAGGTCGGGGGCCTAGGTCCGGGTATTCGGGTGCTCTGAACTCGTGCTCCGGAGGAACTTATGGGCGATCTACCGCGCCCAAAAAGAGACCCCCCCTCCCCCTCCCCCTTACCTGCGCGTAACTCGGGCAGAATCAGTGGTTTACGCATGGTCCCTGCCGCCAAATTCGTGCAACGAAAGGGGTTACGCCCAAATTCGTGGCAGCAAAGGACTTAGCTGAAGAGAGTACAGGTTAAATGGGAACGCCCCGACAGTTGTCGAGGCGTTTATTCCCTTCTAGCTCTATTATATACCATCGTGCAAATCCTTTACGTCACGGCTATGTTGAACATGTGCAGCCAGTTAGGAGTCGATGGGGAGGATTGGGGCAGTTTGCCTGTGGAAATCTTTCTTGCTGAAGGGGCGAGTGGGTCGAGGGACGCACGGCTACGCAAGCAGCGACACTCGCAATCTAAATGCCCGGTCCGCAAGTGCGCCCTGCGCGGGCGGCGCCCACTTCGTGGGGGGGTATACCCCTTCGGTTGGCGCTCCCGCTGGTCGCGATCGGGCACCATCGTTGCCAGTCTCTATCTCCCATACACAACTGGCGGTCCGTCCAAGGGCAGCGGAACCTGCCAGCAGGACTATTTTTCGTCGAAGGTGAGGGGGATGCGGCAGTTCTCCGGAGAGGCGGCGCAGGTCTGGCGGCCTTGTTCGATGAGGGTGGTGTGACTGGCGTACTCGGCGAAGGAGACCGCGCCGCCCGGCAGGATGCCGAGGACGAAGGTAGCGACCGCGGCAAGCGCGAGACCTACCGTGGCCGGGATCCCGATGGGACCTGACTGGTCCAGACGCGAGCTTTCGCTGCCCGCGCGGGTGTAGACCGCGGCGAGCAGGCGCAGGTAGTAGAAGCAGGCGATGCCGCTGTTGAGCAGGCCGATGACGGCCAGCCAGATGTTGCCTCCGTGGATGGCGGCGGAGAAGACGTAGAACTTGCCGAAGAAGCCTCCCGTGAAGGGAATGCCGATGAGGGAGAGCAGGAAGAAGGCGAGCAGGGCGGCGAGGAAGGGACG
>JALYVA010000059.1 GCA_030853485.1 Acidobacteriota bacterium | reverse complement strand
CAGCCCGGGAATCTCCCCAAACTGCCGTTCGAGCGGTGCCGTCACCGACGAAGCCATCACCTCCGGGCTCGCCCCCGGATAGAACGTCTGCACCTGGATCGTCGGATAGTCCACCTGCGGAAGCGCCGACACCGGCAACTGCTGATACGCCACAAAACCCGCAAGCAAAATGGCCACCATCAGAAGCGAGGTGGCCACCGGCCGCAGGATGAACGGCTTTGATGGACTCATGACCCTTGCGCCGCCGACGCGCCCTCTACCTCATGCAAGCCCATTGCACCGACCTTTGTCGGGGTCATTCGTGGAACCACCTTGCTGCCGTTCTTCAGCTTCTCCTGCCCGTCCACGACGATCTGGTCGCCAGGCTTGACGCCACTGTCCAGGATCACCTGTATTCCTTCGGTTAACGCCACCTTCACTGGTTGCGCCATAACATAGTAGGGAGTTCCGTTTTCCTTCTGCTGCGCATGGGGGGCATCGCCCGGTTTGGTGTCGGACAAGGTCGCCGGGGGCTCGCCCTGCTTGAGCAGGAAGACAAAGTTGCCCTGGTTCCCCGTCTCGAGCGCGGCTGCGGGGATTACAACAGCGTCACGCTTCTCCTGCAGGATCAAACGGACATTCACAAACTGATTCGGGAACAGAGCCCCGTCGGTGTTGGGAAACACCGCTTTGACCTTGACGGTGCCGGTTGTGGGGTCGATCTGGTTATCCACCGTTAGAAGGGTGCCGCTGGCCAGATGGGTGGCTTCCGAACGATCGAACGCATCCACGACAAGCCGGTCGCCCACTCGGGTTCGCTTGAGGACTTGCGGCAACCGGTCCTCAGGAAGGGTAAAGATGACGGTAATCGGCTGCAGTTGTGTGACAACCAGAAGACCCGTCGTATCCGCAGAGTGCACAATGTTGCCCGGGTCTACTTGCCGCAGCCCGACCACTCCGTTGATCGGAGAAACTATCCTTGCGTATCCGAGGTTCACTTTGGCTGCCTCGATGGCCGCCTTGTCCGCAGCCAGCGAACCTTCGGCCTGTCCGGCGGTCGAGGCCTGCGCCTGCTGACTTTCCTTCGAAACAACGCCTGCCTGGAGGAGCGCCTGGTACCTCGCTGCCTCGGCGCGCGCGTTGACGGCGTTCGCCTGGTCTTTGACGAACTGCCCCTGCGCCTGTTCGAGCACGGCCTGGTATGGCTTGGGATCGATCTCGACCAGTAACTGCCCCTGTTTTACTGCCTGACCTTCCCGCACGGGTACACTCATCAACTGCCCATCAACGCGCGTCTTGACGGTCACGGTGTTGTAGGCAGTTACCGTGCCAAGTGCTGTCAAAAAGATCGGCATCGTCTTCTGCTCCACGGCAGAAACCTGCACCGGCACCGGCCTGTCTGCCTGGGATGCCATGGTGGTGGCAAGATTGTCCTGCTCCTTTGCATTCTGTCGGATCTTCCACACCGCTGTTCCTATCGCTGCCGCCACTAGCGCCACGACGACGATCTTTCGCAATAACGATCCTTTCGTGCTCCCGGACGAGGACCCTTCAGGCCCATCCCCTTCTGGCGAGCCGATGGTAGGCGAAAGATGCCGCTCCGCTGTCTTTTGTTCGAAGACCGGAGAATCTGTTCGGTGTTCCTTTTCGCTCATCTGGGCTGACGACATAGGGCGGCTCTGCTCTCTCGGTAAAAGAATTCAACGTCACGCAATTTGATTATGGTGTCAGATGCTCAAGAATACTTGATAATGGGGCTTGATGCCCCAGGACGGCGATGTGCTGCAGCTTCGGGGTGGCAGCCGTCGGACCTCTATTTAGACGCAAGCTTTCGACATACGGAAGGATATTTTTGTACCCACCGGCCGCCCTCGACAACGATAGATTACCTTCTGGGGCTTCGTCCCTGGTGCCGCTTTGCGTCGATCTGGATGGAACGCTCGTCAAATCAGACACACTCTATGATTCGGCGCTTGCGGTTGCCCGCCATCGCCCGTCGGTGCTGCTCCAATTTCCGGGCTGGCTACTGCAAGGTAAGGCTGCCCTGAAGCGTCATATTGCCTCCGTGGTTCAGCTCGACGTCGCCCACCTGCCTTATAACCGCGAACTCCTCCAGTATCTTGAACAGCAGAACGCGTCCGGCCGTGAAATGTATCTTGCCACTGCGGCGGATGCTTCGATTGCCCAGCGCGTCGCCGAGCACCTGGGCCTCTTTACGGGGGTTCTGGCATCTGACGGCAGCCTCAACCTTGCCGGCAAAAATAAGCTCCAGGCGTTTCAATCCCGCTTTGGCGACCAGTTCGCTTATATCGGGAACGCCTTGCCCGATCTCACGCTTCTTGAGCATTGCCAACAGCCCATGGTGGCGAATCCCACGCCTGCCTTGGCCGCCGGCCTGCGAAAGATCCGGATTACCCCAGTGAGGACGTTCGAGGACCGCGTCTCTGGTATCAAAGCGTGGCCCAAGGCTATGCGCCTACACCAGTGGGCAAAAAACGTACTTATTTTCCTTCCCCTGATACTTGCCCACGTGCGGGCACCCGGTCTGGTTGCGGCGGCACTGCTCGCCTTCATCAGCTTTGGCCTATGCGCTTCAGCCACCTACATTGTGAATGACCTCCTCGATCTCGAAGCGGACCGTCAGCATCCCCGCAAATGCCGCAGACCATTCGCATCAGGCGACCTCTCGGTGCTCTCAGGCGCGGTGGTCATCGCACTCTTTCTTGCCGCTTCACTTGTGCTTGCGCTTCTGGTTCCCTATGCAGTCTCTGCCTTTTCGCGAGGGCTTGCGCTCGGGCAGCCTCATGCCTTTCTTCTTTGGCTCGCCATCTACCTTGTCACCACCCTGTCTTATTCGTTGCGCCTGAAGCGCGCCGTTCTGGTCGATGTCATCGTCCTTTCCGGACTTTATACAATTCGCATCCTTGCCGGATCGGCGGCTACAGGTGTGCTGGTCTCCACGTGGCTCGCGGGCTTCAGCATCTTCTTCTTCCTATCGCTGGCCTTCGTCAAACGCTTTGCCGAGCTGGAAAACCTGCGCGAACGGGGGGGCTCTTCCGCCAGTGGCCGGGGGTATCACGTCGCCGACATCGAGCAACTTCGCAGCTTCGGATCGGCCAGCGGATACGCTTCGGTTGTTGTCCTCACCCTGTACATCTCGAATCTAGACGCGGCCCACCTTTACCACCACACCACCCGGTTGTGGCTGCTGGTCCCTGTGCTCCTGCTTTGGGTCAGCCGTCTGTGGCTGCAAGCTTCGCGGGGCCAACTGAACGAAGACCCTGTGGTGTATGCCATTACGGACCGCCGCAGCCTCTTGCTCGGAGTCGTCGTCGTCGGTATCGTCCTGTCTGCGTTGTGATGGATAGAGGACGTGATTGACGCGAAACGGATGTCTGGTTCCCGAGTGGATCAGGCTATTTGGCCCCTCTCCTCTCACGTCTTCAGTACCTGAAGATCTGCCAGCCGCTCGTGTACCTCGGTTATGTTCGCTGCAATGGTGGTATCTCCGCAACCGATTGGGTCAGCTGTATGGGTTCTAACTGCCACAACACTGTCGGCACCAACTCTTTTCTCCGCCAGCCGATGACCCTGTAAACTTACGAACTGAAGACATGAGCGAACAAACTATCCCAGACCTGTCCGGCTATGAAGACCCTATGCTGGAAGCTGCTTTCACTACTCTCCGCCAGGAAGTGCGCTCCACCGCCGCAGAGACCGCAGCCGCCGACCCGGAGGCCTTCCGCCTTCACTGGCTCGGCCGCAAACAGGGGCGCCTGAAGCTCATCAGTGAAGCCTGGCTGCAATCGGCGCCACCAGAAGCCAAGAAGGCTCTTGGGATCCGATTCAACCAGCTTAAGCAGCAGATTGAGGCTGTCCTGTCTGAGTCCGTGCTTCATGCAGTGACGAAGATCAAGGTGGTCGCAGCCCAGACCGGTATCGATGTCACCCTCCCCGGCACCGTTCGCACCCCCGGTATTGCTCATCCGCTTCTCAAAACCATGCACGAGATCGTCTCGGTGTTTCACCATCTGGGATATTCGACGAACCTTGGCCCGCAGGTCGAATCCGATTTTTATAACTTCGAAGCTTTGAACTTTCCGCCGAACCACCCCGCACGCGACACGCAGGACACGCTCCAGATCGCCGGTCAGCACACCCGCCCCGGGCGCGACCGGCTGCTCATGCGCACTCACACCTCGCCCGTGCAAATCCGCACCATGGTTGAGCAGGCACCGCCCATTCGCATTGTTATCCCCGGCAAGGTTCACCGTAATGATGCCGCGGACGCGACTCACTCCCCCATTTTTCACCAGGTAGAAGGCCTCTGCGTCGATACCAATATCACCTTCTCGGACCTCAAGGGCACGCTTGACCACGCCATGAAGGCCCTGTTCGGTTCGGACGTCAAAACGCGCTTTTTTCCCAGCTTCTTCCCATTCACCGAACCCAGCGCCGACGTACAGATCTCCTGCATCTTCTGCAATGGAAAGGGCTGCCGCAAGTGCAAGCAGTCCGGCTGGATCGAGCTACTCGGCTGTGGCATGGTCGACCCTGCCGTGTTCGGCTCAGTGACGGACGAACGGCGCCAAATCGATCCGTCCGACGACGCTTACAACCCGGAGAAGATCACTGGCTTCGCGTTCGGCATGGGTGTCGAGCGCATCGCGATGATCCAGCATGGGATCTCGGACATCGGTCAGTTCTACTCAGGCGATATGCGTTTTCTCGAACAATTCGCCTGAGCCTGACTTGCCGCTGACGTTGGCCAAGCATTCCCGGGAAAGTGAAAGACTTATTGGGAGAACCAGCAGGACGGATTTGGCGGATGAATGCTTGTATCCCGAGCTTCGTTAATTCATGATGCAGCTCATGCTTCCTGGAGCAGGAGTTCCACACAGGTGAAGATCGACTGATCCGTTCGGAGCACGAATCAGAACAGAGGACAGGAGACTCGCGGCTGCGTTTCTCAATGTGCTCACGTACCGCGAGCTAATCTGCATCTCACGGAAGTGGACGGTTGTGTGTCTTAATGATTCGCTTCTTCGCACAAATGCCTGTCCGACGAGGTAGAGGAAAGTATGGATTGCATGTTTATGGCTGGAGCGGCTGCTGGTAGAGGGTTGAGGAGCGTGAGGCGAGTAGCGGTGGCCGCCGTTCTGCTGATTTTGATCGGGAGTTCTGCGTCGTGGGGCGTAACCGGTCCATTGTCAGGAACGCCGCTGAACGATGGCTACCATGACCTCTACAACCTGAACTTCGCCGGGGCTCACACCCAATTTCAGCAGTGGATGAGCGCGCATCCCGAAGACCCTATGGGGCCTGCGTCGGACGCGGCAGCGTATATCTTTACGGAGTTCGATCGGCTCGGGGTGTTGGATATCGAGCTGTTTGCGGATGACAATCGCTTCGAGTCGAGGAACCGGCCTGGGGTGGATCCAGTGCTGGAGAAAGGGTTCAACGACCGGGCGAATGAGGCCGATCGGCTGGCCGATGCGGCCTTGGCGCGCAATCCCAGGGACGCAAATGCGTTCTATGTGAAGGCAGTAACCTCCGGGATGCGGGCGGATTGGTCTTCACTGATCGATCGGCACGAGTACGGCGCATTCAAATACAGCGAGCTGGCCAGCAAATATGCGAAGCAAGCTCTGACGCTCAATCCGACACTGTATGACGCGAATCTGGCGGTCGGGATCGAGAACTACATGCTGAGCCTGAAGGCTGCGCCGATCCGCTGGTTCCTCGGGATGACGGGGGCCGGGACGAACAAGGCGGAGGGGGTTCGCCTGCTGAAGCTGACTGCAGAGCGGGGGCATTACCTGGCTCCGTTTGCCCGGCTCATGCTGGCGGTGGGGGAGCTGCGAGACGGTCGGACTGCGGAAGGCAAGGCGATCCTGGTGGGCCTTTCGCAGGAGTTTCCGCAGAATACGTTGTACCAGCGCCAGATAGCGCGGCTGCACTAAGGCAAAGTGTTTTGCCTACTTTCGGTGTTGCGCGAGACATCGGATTCCGGTTCGGACCATGCTCCTGTAACCGGTGTACCGCGCTTGGCGCGGCTTGGGCGGACCTTTGAGGAGATGGAGACGCCGGCGACGGTGAAGCTGACGCCCTGGCGCTGGCTGCAGCGGAGGCAGCGCACGGGATAGCGCATCAGGAGGAGCTGCGGGAAGTCTTCGCCGCGCAAGGTGGAGCGGCGAAAGCTTTGGCCGGAGCAGTATTGACATCGGATCGGCACGCCACGAAGCGCGTTCTCTCCCAGGTATGGGGTTTTTGTCTGGGGAGGCTGACGGGTGCGTTCGTCGATCGGATCGTAGGCCATATTCAGATGGTACCGTCTTCCGGCAGGAGCGGTGTATCGAATAGTTTTGGGGATGGCCTCCGGGGTGGGCGGATGGGGTGGATTGCGGTGCGACCGGCGGGTCTCAGGAGCAGGGTGTGGAGGTCCCGGAGGTCCTTCTGGAGTTTGCGCAGTTGAACTGGGTTGGCCGCCGGGTGTCCATGCTCGATGCCAAGAGGAAGCTGAGGCTCTTTTTGTTTGAGCTCGGTTTTGAGCAGCTGGCGTGCACCGGGGATGGTGTAACCCTCGTTGTAGAGCAGGTTCTTGATGTGCAGAGCAATCTCGACGTCGCGGCGGCGGTAGAGGCGTTGCCCCGTGCCTCCCTTGTTGGGTTTGAGCTGGGGGAACTCGCTTTCCCAGAAGCGGAGGACGTAGGCGGGGACCTCGCAGAGCTTCGCTACTTCACCGATGCGGAAATAGAGTTTGTCCGGAATGTCTGATCCGGAGGGTGGCTTTGTTTTGCGGATTGGCTGGTGCTCGGCCATGCCAGGGACTCCGTGGACCGTTGCCGGCAGGTTGGACGGTACGCCGGCTCAGGGTCAGTATAGGCCACCGTTGGGACGGCGGTGCACTTTTCCTGTGGTGTGACCCGGAACGGACCAGCGGGCCGACTGAACCGGGAGAGTGAAGAACGCGTATTGTTTTCTGAACAGCAAATATGGAGGTAGGCGATGCTCTGGAGGTGGACGATGCGCGTGAAGTTTACGGCGATGATGGCGGTGCTTGTGATGGTGGTAGTGAGCGGATGCCGGGTGGAGAATGACAGGCGCGGGGACAACGAGAATGTGAAGATCGCGACGCCGTTTGGCGGCATGACGGTGAAGACCAACGACGCGACCGTGATGGAGGGGCTGGGGCTGCCGTTGTATCCCGGGGCGGAGCTGATGAAGAAGAAGGATAAGGACGACGGCGCTGCGGACGTGAACCTGAGCTTCGGCAAGTTCCAGTTGCGGGTGAAGGCGGCGAGCTACCGGACGCCGGACGCTCCGGATAAGGTGACGGCGTTTTACCGCAAGGCGCTGGGGCGGTTTGGCGATGTGATCGAATGTCAGGATCATCATCCTGTGGGAACGCCGGCGCGCACTGCCGAGGGGCTGACCTGCGAGGATCACGATGACCATGTTCATCGCACAGGCGCCGATACTTCGAAGATGGAGCTCAAAGCGGGCTCGAAGCAGCATCAGCACATCGTGGCCATCGACCCGGAGGGAAGCGGGACGAAGATGGGGCTGGTGGCCCTGGACCTGCCGGGCAGTTTGTCGAACGATAAAGACCAGCAGACGCAGTGATCCCAGATAGTGGATGATGGGGGAGAACGAGGAGCAGCAGCCCGTCCCTGCGCGGATGACAGCCAGATAAGGCAACGAAGACTCTTCTTCGTGCCACACAAACAGGAGCGCTCCCACCTATACAAGTCACGATGTGTCACCGCATGGGGGTCGAAGCAAACAGATCACCGATTGGGGTGCCTTAGCCCCGCGGCGTCCGGCCGACAGAGCCAGCCACTTCATCAATTACTGTGGAAGTATCCCCGCCTGAATGTTGTCCGAGCAGGAAGTGCAACATCCCGATATCCTGCAGCCTTGAACACCTGATTCCAGTAAATTCCCTTAGACTCGGCCACCAGGAAAGCCTCGTGCTCCTCAATCGGAACCTCAAAATACCGATACACCTCCCCAGTCTCGCGGAACTGAAGTTCAAGCTCCCGCCGGTCAGCTCGGTCCCCAATCCAAGCGATAGTCGATGAATCGACTGGAATCTTTCGAAACGCTCTAGCACCCATCTCTCGTTCGCTTCAAACCAGATTTCAGATGCCTTAGGCTCGGTGCAGCAACCCACAAAGCCAACCGCAGCAGAAATGGCTTCCGGGCCCAGTCAGCTTCTTCGTTAGCAATTCGCCCAAGTACACCACCTCCTCGCTAAACCGATCGCACGGCTGCACCGAGTCGTTCGGCTAGGCGCATTGAATCGACTAGGCCCATTTATCCGGCTCGGCCCGCTCGTCCGCGCAGTCTGTCGTGAAGGGTAGCCTATTGGTTGCGATAGCCCGTGGTTGTTCTGGAGTGCCCGGCATTTTTTGAACCAGCTTTTATGAGAGAGACTTTGTCTCAGGGAGTTGGACATGGCACGAAGGAAGAAGCACACAGCTGAGCAGGTAGTGAACTTGCTGCGTCAGATTGAAGT
>JALYVA010000043.1 GCA_030853485.1 Acidobacteriota bacterium | reverse complement strand
GCCGCGATGCGCCCGGTCAGCAGGATGAACGCGACAACCGTGAGGCCGACGAGGACGCCGATCACAAGGCTCAGAAGCATTAATAACTGGTCCTGGCGGTTGGCGAAACCCGTCCAGCTCAACACCTTTGCCCGAAAAGATAGCTTTGGCATCCTTTCTTATATTTACAGACTGCTCTCATTTTACGGATCAGGCTTGCCGCTGCGAGTTTATGATTCCTCTAAGGCCAGCTCGATCCGAGCGCTGGGTGATCAGCAAAGTGGGCGTGGGTACCCGCTCCAAATCTTTGGAGAGATCGTAGGTGAGCACGACGATTAATCCTTTTCGGGATGGTGAACAATTCTGCTAGCTGGTGTCGGCCCATCGGAAATAGTCGTCTGCTCTGAGAGTGTGCGGATCGCTTGGCCATCCCAATGCGCCGGAAGATCGATTGTGTCAACTCCCTGTGTATTTCCGTGAAATTCGACGGCTTCGATGAGCGCCAAATGAACAAGTGAAAGAGGGTGTAAAACATTTTGTGTAAGAAGCGTTCTCCGAGAATAAGGAGAACGGAATGGAAGAACCGAACAGTAGGTTGAACGCGGCTCTGGATGAGCTGCTCAGAGGCAAGAAGACGGAAGAGATCGTGGGCCCGAATGGGCTGCTGAAGCAGCTGACGAAAGCGCTGCTGGAGCGGGCCATGAATGCGGAGTTGACGCATCACCTGGGCTACGAGAAGGGGCAGGCGGAAGGTCGCGGCAGCGGCAACAACCGCAACGGCAACAGCCGGAAGAGGGTGCAGGGGGACTTCGGCCGGGTCGAGATTGCGGTGCCGCGGGACCGCAACGGAAGCTTCGAGCCGCAGATTCTGCCCAAGCACGAGCGCCGCTGGACGGGCTTCGACGACAAGATCGTTTCGATGTATGCGCGCGGCATGAGCACGCGAGATATTGAGGCGCACCTGCGCGAGATTTACGGCGTGGACGTCAGCGCCACGCTGATCAGCCAGGTCACTGAAGAAGTGATGGACGAGGTCCGCGTATGGCAAAGCCGCCCCTTGGAACCGCTTTACATGATCGTGTATCTGGACGCGCTGGTGGTCAAGATGCGGCATGAAGGCCGGGTGGAGAACCGGGCGGTATTCGTGGCCATCGGCGTAACGATGGAGGGCGGCAAAGAAGTGCTGGGACTATGGACCAGCGCGACGGAGGGGGCCAAGCTATGGCTGCAGATCCTGACAGAGATCCGCAATCGCGGCGTGGGAGACATCCTGATTGCCTGCGTGGATGGGTTGAAGGGCTTTCCGGAAGCGATCGCGACGGTGTATCCGCGGACCGAAGTGCAGCTCTGCATTGTGCACATGGTGCGCAACAGCTTGGCGTATGTGAACTGGAAAGAGCGGAAGGCGGTGGCCGAGGATCTGCGTAGCATTTACCGCGCTCCCACAGCCGAAGCCGGAATGGCGGCATTGGACAGTTTCGAAGAGCGCTGGAACAGCAAGTATGCTGCGATCGGCAAGCTATGGCGGCGGCATTGGGCCGGCATCAGCCCGCAGTTCGCCTATCCGGAGGAGATCCGGCGGGCGATTTACACCACCAACGTCGTGGAATCGCTGCACATGACACTGCGCAAGGTGATTAAAACACGCGCTTCGTTTCCGAGTGAGGAGTCGGCCCTGAAGCTGTTGTACCTGGCACTGCGCAACATCGCGCAACGCTGGCGCGCGGCGCCGAACTGGCGCACCTCATTGAACCATTTCCTGCTGCTCTGGGGCGACCGCATCGACGCCGCCGGAGCGAAAGTCGGCCGCTAACGAAAAGCCTCCGCGCCTCCGGCGCTCTGGCTTCTCGTTAGCAATTAGGAAGCGCAACTCTTAAGATCAAGAAAGGACACCGAACGGAGAATAGCGACTTACACAAAATTCGGGATACTACCGACAAAAGCGCAAAAACGATTGCCACCATCATCGGCACGGCGGCGCCGCCAAGAAACCTAAACATTTTCGACGAGATGGAAACGATCAGTTTAGCGAGGCGAATACCTGTAACTCGACGTCTGGCCTATCCCGATTCTCGCTCGCTGTAGCGCCGAGTTATGCCGAGACGGCAAGAGAGCTTCTCCTTGCCAAATTCCTCTCCCAGCAATCTTCCAGCATCGACTCGGCATAACGAACTCTCGGCCTTCATTCCACCGAGGTCTGTGAAATTCAAGCGCCCCTAGAATGCCGAACGATTCTTAGTTCTCTCCTCACCGCATCGTCACGAACTACGCCTGCCACGGCTTACAGACTGAGAGGAGAACATGGAGAATTCACCGGACATCCTGACCATCAACGAAGTGGCGCAACTTCTTCGCTGTTCTAAAGCTCACGTGGCAAATGCGTTACTCGGGAAGGTAAAAGGCCTGCCACGGCTGACGCACATGCCTTTAGCAGGCTGCGGAAAAACGAGCGGTGGCGAGTGTGCTTTCCTCTCTTGAGGCTTTCTGCAGGTTCGATTGGCTTGATTTTGCGAGGTTTCTGCGGGGGTGAAGCGCTCAATCGCCTGTTGTCCCGGCGTTTGGACACACTTCTCCCCGGACTTATGCGGAGCGAACTGGCGTGTAGAGCAGATTCCGCATTCTGACGAGGTTGTAAGCGGCGGCGGCAAAGGTGAACACCCATCCGACCTTGTGCACACCGCGATGTCTTGTCTTGCGCAGCATTCCCACCGTCTTCAGCCAGCCGAATACTTCCTCAATCCGTTTCCGCTTGACTTGACTTAGTTTGTATCCGGCGTGCCGGACCGTGCGCCGATCGATGGCACTCCCTCCGCGGCGTTTCTCGTTCTGCGCAACGTGCGGCGTGACGTTCATGTCTCTCATCTCGCGCACGAACTCTTTGGTGTCGTAACCCTTATCGGCAGCCACCGTCACGCGCTTGCTGCCCTCGATCCGCTCAGCCATCAGCAGCGCCGCGTCCCGTTCCGCCGTGCCATTGGCCTGCAGCAACTCCGCGTCCACCACCAAGCCGTTTCGGTTTTCAATCACCACATTGCCGCAGTAGGCTAATTTCGCTTCGTGCCCGCCGCTCTTGCGCGCCAGCCGTGCATCGGCATCCGTCGTCGACTCGTGGGTTTCGTTGCTGCGTTTCTCGCCGTGAAAGTCCACCGTGGGATTGCCCGGATCGTTCGGCGGCGGCTTCTCGCTCCGGTCCGTGCGCTGAAAACTCTTCTGGCTTGCCCAGGCTTCAATCAACGTGCCGTCCACACTGAAGTGCTCATCGCTCAGCAGATCCGCCAACCGCGCCTGCGCCAACACCCCAGCGAAAAACAAGCTGGCAATCTCGCCTTCCAGTAAGCGGTCGCGGTTCT
>JALYVA010000038.1 GCA_030853485.1 Acidobacteriota bacterium | reverse complement strand
CGCAGTCCGCTCCTAAGAAGTTTAGACAAGGAAGCGGGAAGACTGGGGCTACTCATCCGCTCATAGTCGATTTTTAAAGATCGGTTTATCACAATGCGACGATAAGCCAACGGCAAGCTATGGTACGGGATTCCCGGGAAGTAATGATGTAACGCGTGATACCTCAGACCAACTGGAGCCCACAATTCAGTCCAGAAGGCCCCAGGCGTATCGATTGAATCCTGCAACTGCGCCATCCGGTCCATGGGCTTACCGTCGCTCTCATATGCGTGCGAACCGAGGGTTCGTGCGGTGTTCATCAAGCTCAGCAACGAGGATACGAAGAGCCAGACGATCAAGAAGCGGAAACTAACGATTCCGGCTAGCGCCAGACCGAGGTAAGCCGACCATCCCAGAAAGATTAACAAGCTCTCCCGGCGGATTCGTCCAACCAATTGCTGGTTGGCTTCACGCCGGTATTTTGTGTTGATGGTCAAAGCTGAAGCATGGATGACGAGCCAGTGCTGGAAATTCGGTAGGACAAAGCCGATCGGGCTGAGGCACACAAACCGGAGGAGAAGCAAGAGCGGAATCAAGAAGCCTTCGATCGCAAACAAAACCGTCATCCAGTACGACCGCGCGAACGGTAGATATTCCGGATCTTTCTCGGTTCCATACAAACTCACCTTGTGATGGTTCTGGTGAACGCCTACATAGACGAAAGAGGGCATCAGCATCGGATAGCCAGCGAGAAGGTTATAGGCCAGACCAAATCCTGGTAGGGCCCGACTCGCCTGATGACTGAGTTCGTGGACGAAGCACAAGGCGCGATAGAAAGCCATTGAAGCGATCGCTGCTGCGACGAACATCATCCATGAGAAAAGGGGCAAAGCCATGGCCGCTAGAAGAGCGGACCATCCAATTGCTGTTGACAAGAGAAAGTCAAACCAGTAGATTTTGGGAACGACTCGGTGTAAATCATTAACCAGAGAGCGTATCAGCGCGTCATTCGAGCATAGTTGTCGAGCTGAGATTAGCTGATCCTGCAGAACACCTTGGTTACTAATGGCTGGCTTCATCCCTGGCGTCTCTCTCCTGCAATATGTGAGACCGGCGGCTCGGAAACTGGTGTGAGCTCTGCTTTGAGAGATTGTCGTAAGTTGGCAAGATTTAACGAGAAGCTGGTTTCCTCGTCGCAGTGTTGGATGATCGGCGATTGAGCCAGCTTGGATCGCATTTCGTTGAGCAACGGGTTGAATCGAGGGGGAACCTCCCTCGAATCGAAGCCCAACAGTTCCATGGTGCAGTCATAGTGGTCGTCGAAGTATGGTGGAAGAGGCTCGGCATTATTGTGCATCAAACTGCTTGCTCCCATTCGCCGCAGGATGGACGACGAATGATTTCTTACGGTCGCCGTGCAGGAGCACGCGCAGTGACCGATCATTTCGGCCCAAAGATAGGAGCCCAGCAAGATCTCTAAAGCGGCCTTGGTGTTCCGGTATTCCTCTGCTATCGCCCAGCCGCCCAGCTCCGCAAAGCCGATGTGTTCATTCCGTGTCGTTTGGAGCGTGTCCTCGATGGCTCGACGCAGCTTGCTGCCCCAGATCGCGTCCCGCGCCAAGGGCGATTGAGAAACCCGTAGCTGATCGAAGGTTGCGTGCGAGGAATGGACCAGATAACGTGCACATCCAATGACGACTTCTCGCCGGTCCAACAACACGAAATGCCAACATCTTTCGTCATCGTCCATTACATGGCGGCCTAGAAGATCCAAGTGCCAGGGTTGAATTGCCCCATCTTGTAAGTAGGCTCGGCCTCGCAGTCGTTGCAGAGACCCTAAGTACCGGCTGTATAATTCGGCGCTAGCCGTGAGTGTGTTCTGCACCGCGGGCCAAATACCAGATGGCGCTAAGAACTGAAAACGATAGGCAGATCGTGTCATCGCGCGATAAAAGACGCTCTCGCCCCAGTAAACAAAGACTGCGCCTCCCGTCTCTTCTTATCGAACAACTAGCCGCCGTTTGAGACAAAGAGTTTCCCGAATGCAGTACAGCAAGTCCTACGTGGTCCTACGGGTTTAGTGCAAACCGACGTACGGGGTGTCAATCAGTTGCGTAACTAAAATTGCCGAACCTGGTAGGTTTTGCGGTTCTGCTTGCCGGACCGGCTGCATTTTCCCTGCGCTGATTTGCCTGTTTCCTGCACTGACTAGAAGGACGCATTCTTTTGAGGAGGTTTTCCGGGCGCAATTAACAATGGTTGCGATGGTCCTGAGATTGCTTCACATTGTGCGAGATCGACTTTATGCCTCACTCATCTGCTCCCACCGCCTGTCCCGAGTTTCCAGAAACTACTTGGGCAGACTCATCAAAGAATGGCTGTTGTGCTAATGCACTCTCCGAGCAATTGCTTGAGCACATGATGGGCTGCGACGCCTGCCTGAACACATCAAGGGACTGTGAATATGAAATGATGAGCTGTCCGGTGCACAGGGATTTACAAAAACAGATTGTTTCGTTTGGTGGTCCCACTAAGCCTCTTATCCTTGCCTTTTAATGGCGTTCTGCGTTCTGGACGTTCAGGGTGTAGCGAATACGGAGGTTTTCAGGACACGGACGACCCACATTTGGAACCGCCCCTTTCAGGTGTCAGAAGTGTCTCATAACTTGTCCGTAAATCTATGTCCCGAATACCAGAACCTTGTTAAGATCTGGGACATGCGCATCGGCTATGCTCGCGTATCGACCGAAGACCAGACCCTCGATTTGCAACGAGACGCGCTGAAGCAAGCCAAGTGCGGAGAGGTCTACGAAGAGCAGGCCAGCGGAAAGAACGCGGTCAGGCTGCAGCTTGACGCCTGTCTCAAGAGCCTGCGCGATGGCGATACCCTCGTTGTCTGGCGCCTTGATCGCCTGGGCCGGAACCTCGCCGATCTGGTCGGCCTTGTCACCGCTCTCGAACAGCGCAAGATCAACTTCGAATCCCTTACCGAAAATATCGAAACCGTATCTCCCTCCGGGCGCCTCGTCTTCCATGTTTTCGCCGCGCTCGCCGAGTTCGAGCGCAACCTGATTCGGGAAAGAACCATGGCTGGCCTCACAGCAGCTCGCGCTCGGGGCCGTACCGGTGGCCGCCCTCCAAAGCTCACGCCGAGAGAAATCAAAACCATCCGCGCCCTGCTCAAATCGGCTGAAATCCCCGTAGCCGAAATCGCCGCACGCTTTCATATCGCCCGTTCAACCCTCTATCGCGTCATCCTCAAGCCCGTGGTTTGAGCGGGCGAGATGCTGTAAGCCCCTGAATCTCCCACTAATTACTTCGTCAAAACGCCTCAGCTATTCCGGTTTTCAGTTCTGGGTAAAGCGCCGGAAGCCTGCCCAATTGATTTGACGGGGCACCTTTCAGGTATACGTCGAAGAACGTGTGGACACATGCGCTTGTGACCGCGAGGCCGCGGCGCTTCTCCAGTCGGCCAAACATACCAAGCCTTTGGAGAATCGAAACGAAGATAGAGCTCTTCGTCAGCATCTGGTCACTGAAGCTGAAATGGTTTGCGCCGATGATCGTAACCTGCCAGCGTTCCCCGTCGGGAGTCTTGTTGTAGATCGACTCAATATCCCTTTTCACGTTGCGTGCCTCTGCACCAGGCTCTTTGCTGTGGTCGCTCATGATGAAGAAGAAAGGTTGGTTCAAACCCTGCTGAATAACGTTGCCGAAAGGCATGCCGTCGATGTCGATTCCTGCTTTGCAGCGATCATCGTCATGGCAGAATTGCGCTGCTGTCGCGCCGCCGAGCGAGTGTCCAGCGATCCCAATTTCCTGCATATTGAGCCGGCCCATGAATCTGCTGGCGGGATCGCCTGCGTTCAACTGCTTCAGCTTGTCGAGGACAAATTTAACGTCCCCGATCCAGGCGGTCATGAGTTTATTCGCAAAGCGTTCTGCTTCCGCATGAGGCATCCTTTCGACATCGTCCCTCACGGATCTGGTTGTGACTCGCCCGTCCGGGAATGGCATGATGACCGTCCGGTAAGGCGCGTCGAAGCTCACGACAACGTAACCATG